>NZ_CP046912.1:735876-1103815 GCF_009789655.1 Paraburkholderia acidiphila | reverse complement strand
GCCAACTCAACGCGCGGTGCCCCGACGAGGACCGTGGCGCAGCTTACCGCATCGTCGCGATTCGATGTCGTCTGTCCCCGGAAAAAGTATTTTGCCTCGGTGTAACAAATCTTGGGCCGGACCTTGTGCATCCTCGCTTATCGGCCGCTGACCAGGCGTGGCCCAAAACGCCCCCTCATTGGCAAGCCGCAGCACCATGCGCGCATTTCTCCCGCTGCCCCGCTTAACTAGACTGGTGTTCAACGAATGCGCCTGGGCGGATAACCCGGACGTACCGGGTAGCCGGCATTATCGCCGTCACTCCACGTGTCGTGGTCGATGTTGGACCGCGCAACGACCAAGGCAAAATGATCATGTTGAAGGAACGTCAGACCTCTTTCCTCTTTGGGGGCAACGCCCCTTACGTTGAAGAGCAATACGAAGCTTACCTGGCCGACCCGGATGCGGTCACCAGCGAATGGCGCGCGTGGTTCGACGCGCTGCGCGAAACCCCCGCTATCGATGGCAGCGATCGCGACGACGAGCTGCACGCGCCCGTCATTTCGAGCTTTGTCGAGTTTGCGAAGCGGCCGCCGCGCGCGATTGTCCAGGCCGATAACAAGCTCGCCAATGACTCCGGCCTGGGCCTTGCGCGCAAGCAGGTCGCGGTACAGTCGCTGATCGCCGCGTACCGCATGATCGGCACGCGCGCGGCCGATCTCGATCCGCTGGCATGGACGCCGCCACGCGCCTACGCTGAGTTGACTCCCGCTTACTATGGCCTGACGGCCGCGGACATGTCGACGACATTCAGCACCGCCGACACGTTCCTGTTCGACGACGACGCCACGTTGCAAGACCTCGTTACAGCGCTTGAGCAAACCTACACGGGCACGCTCGGTGCCGAATTCATGCATCTCAGCGATGCGGAGCAACGGCGCTGGTGGCAGATGCAGCTCGAATCCACGCGAGCCAGGCCATCGCTGCAGGCCGCGGAGAAACGCAGACTGCTGGAACGCCTGACTGCGGCAGAAGGCCTCGAAAAGTACCTTCACGCGCGCTATACCGGACAACCGCGCTTCTCGCTCGAAGGTGGCGAGTCGTTGATCGCGCTGCTCGACGAAGTCGTTCAGTACAGTGCCTCGAAAAAGGTGCGCTCAGTGGTGATGGGCATGGCGCACCGCGGACGCCTGAATGTGCTCGTGAATATCGTAGGCAAACCGCTGCGCGCGCTGTTCGATGAGTTCGACGACAAGGATCCCGAAAGACTTCTTGAGGGCCGGTTGACGTGACGCTCGCTTTCAATCCGTCGCATCTGGAAATCGTGAACCCCGTTGTGCAAGGCATGGCGCGCGCAAAGGGCGAAATCCTCGGCAGCGCGGACGGTGTCGAGGTTCTGCCGGTCGAAATTCACGGCGACGCGGCGATGTCCGGCCAGGGCGTCGTGATGGAAACCTTGAGCCTGTCCTATACGCGCGGACACGGCACGGGCGGCACCGTTCATATCGTCGTGAACAATCAGATCGGCTTTACGACTTCCGATCCGCGCGACACGCGTTCGTCGTTCTACACCACGGACATCGCCAAGATGATCGAGGCGCCCGTCCTGCATGTGAATGGCGACGACCCCGAAGCGGTCGCGATGGCGGTGCGCCTGGCGCTCGACTATCGCACGGCGTTCAAACGCAGCGTGGTCATCGATCTCGTGTGCTACCGCCGATACGGGCACCAGGAACAGGACACACCGGGCATCACGCAACCGCTGATGTATCGCGCGATCGCCAATCATCCCGGCGTGAGAACGCTGTACGCCCAGAAGCTGATTCAACAAGGCGTGCTGACAGCCGAAGAAGCCGAGCGCTACCTCAGCGCGCGTCGCGACCTTCTCAAGCACGCGAATGAAACCGACGGGTCAGATGCTTCCGCTGCGCAGGAGGAAGCGGGCGAGCGTGCCATGCCGACCGAAGCGGCAACCCCGGTTTCCCACGCGGCTCCCTCGGCCGAAACGCTGCGCGCTCTCGCGCAGCGGATTTCGACCGTGCCGGAAGGCCTTTCGCTTCATCCGCTCGTCAAGAAGATGATGAACGGCCGCCAGGAAATGGCCACCGGAAAAAGGCCGCTCGATTGGGGTATGGGCGAGCATCTGGCCTTCGCTTCGCTGCTCGGCGCTGGAGTCGGCGTTCGGCTGAGCGGGCAGGATAGCGCGCGTGGGACCTTCAATCATCGTCACGCCGTGTTGCACGATCAAACGCGGATCAACCGCCCGGACGGCGTTTATATTCCACTCGATCACATCGGTGAAACGGGTAGCCACGCGCAAGGCCGGTTTAGCGTGACGAATTCCATTCTCTCCGAAGCGGCAGTGCTCGCATTCGAATACGGCTACACCACGGCGAACCGCGACGCATTAGTGATCTGGGAAGCGCAATTCGGCGACTTCGCAAACGGCGCGCAGGTGGTGATCGATCAGTTCATCGCTGCGGGCGCTGCGAAGTGGGGGCAACGCAGCGGCCTCACGCTCTTGCTCCCTCACGGGCAGGAAGGCGCGGGACCCGAGCACGCATCGGCGAGACTGGAACGCTATTTGCAACTGAGCGCGCAGGACAACATGCGCGTCGCCCAGCCGACTACGCCCGCCCAGTTCTTCCATTTGCTGCGCAGGCAGGCGCTCACCGCCGAGCGTCGCCCGCTCATCGTCATGACGCCCAAGTCGCTGTTGCGGCATCCTGAAGCGGTCAGCACGTTCGAGGCGTTGAGCGAGGGCGAATTCCGCGAAGTGCTGCCAGACACGCAGATCGAAGCGACGCGGGCTTCCAGCGTCGAGCGCGTCATCGTGGCCACGGGCAAGGTGTACTACGAGTTGCTCGAGTATCGCCGCACGCACGCGTCCGACACGCCGATCATCCGCGTCGAGCAGCTTTATCCGTTCCCCGCGAAGCAACTGGCCGCCGAACTCGCGCGCTATTCCAACCTCAATACCGTGGTCTGGTGCCAGGAGGAATCGCGCAACCAGGGTGCATGGAGTTTTGTCGAGCCGCAGTTGCGTGAGCTTCTGCCTGCGCGCGCAACGCTGCGCTACGCCGGTCCCGACGCCGGAGCATCGACCGCGCCGGGCTACCACTCGGCACATGTGGAAAGGCAATCCGCGCTGGTCGAACAGGCGTTCGCGGGGTAACGGCGCATGCGTGTCGCGATGATGCTCTACGCCGGTTTTCGACTGCTCGAGGTGAGCGGCCCGATGGATGTGTTTCATGAAGCGAATCGCCTGTACGGCAGACCGTTTTATGAACCGCACCTCGTCGGGACCTTGCCCGGGCCCGTCGTGTCTTCCAACGGCACGGCGGTGGGCACGACGGAATGTCTGTTCGAAACGCGCACGCCATTCGACGTCGTCGTGGTACCTGGGTCACCTGGTGTGAGTCCGGCACGCGAGCATCGCGAACTCGTAGCGTGGCTCAGCGACGCCGGGCCCGCTACGCGCAGGCTGGCCTGCATTTCCAACGGCGCGTTTCTGCTGGCGCGTGCGGGCCTGGCCAACCGCCGCTGGCTGACCACGCACTGGCGCGATGCTCACCGCCTCGCAGCCGACTATCCGCTCGTGCACGTCATGTCCAATCCTGGCTGTCTCAAGGACGGCAACCTCTATTCGTCGGGCGGCGCGAGTGCCGGTATTCCCTTGGCCCTCTCTATCGTGCGGGAAGACCTGGGAGAGCATGCGGTGGGCACAATCGCCAGAACGTTGTTGATGCAACCGCATTGATGAATGGGGAATGCGCAGGGAACGCCATGATAGACGCGAATCTGATTCACAAGGCACTCGCCAATCCACTCCGGCGCGACATCCTCGCGTGGCTGAAGGTCCCGGCCGATGCCTTTCCCGAGGCCTACATCGATCTGGGTCGCGGCGTGCCCGCGCACGCTATCCAGGCGCGCAGCGGGCTCTCGCAGTCCACTGTGTCGGCACACCTTGCCGTCCTCGTCGATGCGGGGCTTCTCATTTCCACGCGCATCGGACAATGGATGTTTCTGTCACGCAATGAAGCCGTGATACGGACCTTTGCCGAGCAGATTCGCCTGCATTTATAGGAGCGCGCGGCCGATCTATCCGTGGAAAACACCTGATGGACAAGCTGGACATGATGCGGATAGTTGTCCGCATTGCGGAAGAAGGAAGCTTTACCGGCGCGGCCTCGCGCCTGAGCATTCAGATCGCCAACACGTTGCGGGCCGTCACGCAAGGCGTGCCGCGCACGGTGCAGGACCTCGAGGCTCACACGTGCCTGCAGTTTCTCACTTCTTTTTTTCGTACGCCTCGCGCAAGCACCTTGACGCCAAGATCAAGACGTTCATGGATTACCTGCGCGAGGGGGTGCCCAACGCGCTTGCCGCAGATGCGCACGCGCTGAGCCGGGCCGCCAGAAAGCCCTAGCCCGCGTTGCCCTTGTGATCGCGCGCCGCCACATGTTGCGGCAAGGGTTGCGCAGCGGTCGCGGCCGAGGCCATTTCGTTCTGCTTGATGATCTTTTCGATCTCGCCGTTGGCTTGCGCATCGTACTGCGCGAAGACATCGGTGCGATAGCGCGTATTTTGTGCCGCGCCGAGCCGCGAACCGGAGTCGTCGCGCGTGTCGGCATCCACTGTCATCGAAAGACCGATGCGCAACGGACGCGCCGCGAGTTCGCGCGGATCGAGCGCGATGCGCACCGGCAGACGCTGAACGATCTTGATCCAGTTGCCCGTGGCGTTCTGCGCCGGCAGCGTCGCGAATGCGCTACCCGTGCCGGCCGAAAACCCTTCGATACGGCCGTGATACTTCACGCCTGAACCGTACACATCCGCGATGAGCGTCACCGGCTGACCGATGCGCATGTGCTTGAGCTGCACTTCCTTGAAGTTCGCGTCCACCCACACGTCGTTGAGCGGCACGATCGCCATGAGCGGCGTACCGGGCGACACGCGCTCGCCAACCTGCACCTGACGCTGCGCCACATAGCCCGTCACCGGCGCCGGCAACGTATCGCGCGCATAGGCAAGCCACGCGGCACGCACCTTCGAAGCGGCCGCCAGCACGTCCGGATGCTGTTCGACCGACGTGCGATCGGTCAGCGCATGATTGGCCGCGCCTTGCTGGCGTGCGGCGTCGAGTGCGGCCTGCGCGGCCTGCACCGCGTCGCGGGCGTGGGCGATATCCTCGGCGGAAACCGCGCCCGAGTCCGCGACGGCCACGCGCCGGCGCAGATCGTCATTGGCGCGCGCCAGGTCCGATTCGCGTTGCGCCACGTTGGCCGCGTAGAAGTCGTTGTTGACATAGAGGCCGCTCACGCGGCGCACGGTCTGGCCGAGCGACGCTTCGGCATCGGCCAGCGCGATTCTCGCGTCCGCCGGGTCCAGCGTCACGACGGGGTCGCCCTCCTTCACGATCTGCGTGTCGTCGGCATTGACGGCCACTACCGTCCCCGTGATCTGCGGCGTGAGCTGCACGAGATTGCCGTTCACATAGGCGTCGTCGGTCGATTCGTGAAAGCGGCCTTCCGTGACGTAGTACGCGCCATACGCCGCGCCCGCAATCATGGTGACGGCGCCGAGCAGCGCGATCAGACGCTTGCGGCGTCCCGGAGGCGCAGGCTCTTTGTCGTCGTGCGCCGGGGCCGCTTGCGCGCCGCCTTTCTTGTCGTCGCGTTGATCCACCGGCTCGCGGTCGGTCGTGATCGTTTCGCTCATTTCAGTTCTCCTGACGGGTTTGCAAACATGCCGTTCAACGTGCGGCGGCAATAACGGAATTGGCTTGGGTAGCGGCTTGGGGATTAGCTTGAGCGGCAACGTCCGCGCCGTGGCCCGTATCGGCGGAGGCATCGACATAGCCGCCACCCAGATCCGAAGCCAGCGCGATCTGCTCGTCGCGGCGATCCATCTTCAGGTTGGCGATGGCTTCGTCGGCGTTCAGCGCCGTGACGTCGGCATTGAGCACGGTGAGCTGATTGGTCAGGCCGCCCTTGTATTGGGTGATCGCGAGCTGGTCGGCGTCGCGCGCGGCTTGCTGCGCGGTTTGTGCGTCGACCAGTTGCGCGTCGTTCGAGCGGATCTGCGCGAGCTGCGTGGCAACGCCGCTGAGCGCACCAATGAGCGTCTGGTCGTACGCGGCCACCGCGTAGTCGAACTCGGCGTAGCGGCCCTTCAACTGCGCACGCAATTCGCCACCGTCGAAGATCGGCAGATGGATCGCTGGCCCAACCGAGGCCGTGCGGCTTGCGGCCGTCAGGAAGCGGCCGAAACCGAATGCGTCGAGACCCAGCGCGGCGCTCAGGTTGATGTCGGGATAGAACTCGGCCTTCGCTTCCTTCACCTCGTGCGTGATCGCGTCCACGCGCCAGCGCGCCGCGACGATATCGGGGCGGCGGCTCACGAGGTCGGCGGGCAGGTTGTCCGGCAACCGCACTTCGTCGCCCACGCCAAGCGTTGGCCGCGTGATCGAAAGTCCGCGGTCGGGGCCCTTGCCCAGCAGCGCGGCCAGTTCGTAGCGCGTGGTCAGAATGCTGCCGTCGAGCGCGCTCACGCGCGAGCGGCTCGTCGCCAGGTTTGCCTGCGCGGTCTTGCGTTCGACCTGCGTGTCGAGGCCTGTAGCAATGCGGCCCGCCGTGATGCTGTCGATATGCTCGCGACGCGAGACCTCTTCCTGCGCAATATCGCGCAACGCGTAGAGCCGCGCCAGTTGGTTGTAGGTGCGCGCGATCGAGGTATCCAGCGTGAGCTTGACCATTTCCTCGTCGGCCTCGCTCGCAGCGGTCTGCGAAACGGCGGCGCGCAGCGCCTCGCGGTTCTTGCCCCACAGGTCGAGATCGTAGGAGGCCGTGAGCAGGCCCTTGTTTTCGGTCTGCCACGAGCCGGCGTACGGCGGCGGAATCAGCGCCGTACTGCTGAACTGCTGGCGCGTGAGCGTGTAGCTGGCGTCGACGCGCGGCAGCGTGTTCGCCTTCGCGGTTTCGCTATAGGCCTGTGCCTGCGCCACGCGCGCCTTGGCCTGCTCGATCGTCGGGCTGCCCTGCAGCGCTTCGGCGATCAGTGCCTTCAGTTGCGCGTCGCCGAACTGGTCGACCCAGTCGGCGCTCGGCCAGCGGCCCTGCTCTTGCGGCAGGCTCTGCGCCGTCTCGAATTGTTGCGGCTTGGCCATCTGCGCATCGCTGTGGATGCCCGCATAGTTTGCGCACGCCGCCAGCGCGGCCAGTGCGATTGCCGATACACCCAGCTTCAGCGTACGGGCACCAGTGCTTGATTCAGAAGTCTGCGGTTTCATTTTCTGACAAATCAGATTAATGGTCGAAAAAAAGCGCGGCCCCACGGCCGCACCGTTCAGTCGTCGGTGAACTTGCGAAGCAGCCGGTTCAACTCGACAAACTCCGCCTTCGTGAATTTGCGCAGGCGCGCGTTCAGCACGTGCGGCGCGATTTCCGGAATTTGCGCCGCCGTTTCCTGCCCCTTTGCCGTGAGGTGAAGATTGACCACGCGGCGGTCGTCTGCGTCGCGCGAGCGTTCCAGCAGACCCTTTGTTTCCAGCTTGTCCAGCATGCGCGTCATGAGGCCCGTGTCGATGCCGAGCAGCTTCGACAGTTCGAACGGCGTGGTCGCCACACCCTGCTTCAGCGAAAGCAGAATACCCATTTGCTGGCCCGTGATATCGAGGTCCTTGAGCGCCGCGTCCATTTCCGCGACGACCAGATTGCGTGCCTTGACGATCCTGAAGCCGACACTTTCCGTGAGCATGAAATTTCTCGTGGTGTAGTGGTCCATCGCGACATCCTCCGTGTTGAATCGAACAATATCTGCATTATCAGATACTGTCAAGAAAAAACACGTGAGACGGGTTTGCCCTTTGAACCGGATTCAACTGCAGTATTCAGTGTCCGCCAGCCGCTGCCGCGCCTGCGCCACCGCCCTTGACCGGCCTCGTCACCCAGATCAGCGGAATGATGACGATGAAGATCACCGCCGATATCCAGAAGATGTCGTTTAACCCCAGCATGGTGGCCTGCGCGTTGAGCGAACTCTCGTAGAAGGCCGTGGCCTTGGGAACGCCGCCACCCAGCGTCGCGTGCAGGTGCGCAATCGCGCTGGTGAACATGGGATTGTCCACGCTCGTTTGCTCGGCGAGCCTTGCGTGATGCAGGATCGTGCGGTCGTTCCAGGCGTTGCTCATGAGCGACGTGCCCACGGCGCCGGCGAAAATGCGCGCGAAGTTGGACAGGCCCGCGGCCGCCGGAATCTCGTCGGGCTTCAGCCCCGAGAGGATGATGCCGGTGAGCGGCGTAAAGAACAGCGCCGTTGGGATGCCTTGCAGCAGCGTCGGCAGGATCAGTGTCCAGGCATCGACGCCTGTAATGTAGTTCGAGCGCATGAAGAACACGGCGGCGAAGCCAACAAACGCCAGCGTGGCAAGCACCCGCAGGTCGGAGCGCGGCATGACCTTGCCCATCACGGGGGCGAGTATCACGGCGAAAATCCCTAGCGGCGCGGTGACGAGCCCCGCATCCACCGCGCGGTAGCCGAGAAAGCCCTGGATCCACTGCGGCAGGATCACGAGGTTTGCAAAGAAGATGGCATACGCGACCGAGATCGCAATCGTGCCGCCGAGGAAGTTGCGTTTGGCGAACAGCCGCAAGTTGACGATCGGTTTTTCCTCAGTCAATTCCCAGATCAGGAAGAACACGAAGCTGACCGCGGCGACGATGGTGAGCGCCCAGATCACCGGCGAGCTGAACCAGTCGAGATCCTTGCCCTTGTCGAGCATGATCTGCAACGGCGCCACCCAGGCAATGAGCGAGATCAGCCCGACCTTGTCGATCGGCAGTTTGCGTGCCGGCGTCTCGCGGTCGCGGTAGATCGCCCACACCACGCCGGCGGCGAAGAGGCCGACGGGCACGTTGATATAAAAGATCCATGACCAACTGTAGCTGTCGGTGATCCAGCCGCCGAGCGCCGGGCCCGCGATCGGTCCCACGGTTGCCGTCATCGCCCACAGCGCCAGCGCGTTCGAACTCTTTTCCTTCGGAAACGAAGCGAGCAGCAAGGCCTGCGAGAGCGGCACCAGCGGCCCCGCCACCGCACCCTGAACGATACGGGCCACGAGCAGCGTGAGCAGGTTCGGTGCCAGGCCGCAGGCCGCCGACGAGAGCACGAACAGCAGGATCGCCCAGACAAACAGCTTAACCTGGCCCACGCGCTGCGTAAGCCAACCGGTCAACGGAATGGACACCGCATTGGCCGCGGCAAAGAGCGTGATGACCCACGTGCCTTCGTCGATCGACACGCCAAGGTTGCCGGAGAGCGTGGGAATCGCAACGTTTGCGATCGACGAATCCAGCACGTTCATAAAGGTGGCGAGCGCCACGGCGAAGGTGCCAAGTGCGAACTTCATGCCTGTCAGCTGGGCGGGCCCGCCTGGGCTGGTCGATGGATTCATGTTACGTTCTCTCGTCTGGAAGCGAATGTCCCGTCAAGCACGGGCCGTTATCTGACTTGTCTGATAATTGAACAAAAAAATGCCGTCTTAGCCATGCAGCAATCGGGAAAGCAGTGTGCTCAAGGCGTCGAAGTCGGACTTCGAGAAGTGCGCAAGCCGCTCGCTCCACGCGCCCGGGGCAACGTCGGTGTTGCGGGCCGCGACCGAGCGGCCCTCCCGCGTCAACGAAACGTCGACGAGGCGCCGGTCCGTGCCATTGCGCGAGCGCTCCACGAGTCCGCTGGCTTCGAGCTTGTCCAGCACGCGGGTCATCCGGGCGGGGTGCACGCCGAGCCACTTCGCCAGTGCCGCCGGCGTTGTTGCGCTCCCGCAGGCGAGTGTCAGCAGAATGCCGCGCTCCTGCAGATTCAGCCCGGCGTCCTTGAGGCCTGCCCTGAGTTCAGTGGCCATGCGGTGATGCGCCTGACCCAGCACGAACACCAGCTTCTGCGTCCGCTCGAAATCTTCATTGACGGGATCGTTCATCGATTGCCCTCCTCGATATCTGATGCGGAATATATCTGACATTGCAGATGTGTGCAAGCAGGTTTCCGGAGGCGCGCGACGAGTTTAGCGCCTCGACCCGCCGCGCAATCGCCCTGCCTGCGCGACGCGATACATCGTGTAAAAACTGATGTGAACGGCAAGCGATTATCCACGCCGTGCTTCGCCGCTATATTGTTTCGGCAGAGATTTGCCCCGGATCGTCACACTCTTTTCTCAGGAGAATCGAAGCATGACTGACAAACCGCTTACACTGGGCATCGATCATGTCGGCCTGACCGTCCGCGATCTGAACCTCACGCGCGACTTTTTCGTGAATTGCCTGGGCTGGAAACAGGTTGGCGAAAGGCCCAGCTATCCGGCTGCGTTCGTCTCGGACGGGCACGTCATGTTGACCCTCTGGCAAGTCAACGACCCTAGTCGCATGATCGAATTCGACCGCAAGACTCACGTGGGCCTCCATCATCTCGCCTTGCGCGTAGGCAGCGAAGAAGCGCTCAACGATATTTTCGCGCGCGTTTCTGAGTGGCCCGGCGTGAAAATCGAATTTGCGCCGGAAAACCTCGGACCGGGGCCGAAACGTCACACCATGGTGTACGAACCGGGCGGGATCAGGCTCGAATTCGATCACGATCCGCGCACGCAGGCTTCCTGAGTCTCGCATCTGGCGGTCACGCCACGGCCGCTGCTCTCCTCCTGTCCAGATTGACCCGCGCGTGAGCACTCACGTGCGGGGGTCGCTTCTATTTACTACGTTATCCGAAGCTCCTGAAACGTCATTCTCAATGACCCTTTCCTCCGGGCGGCATTGCGCCCAGCTTGTACCCATTTGTTCCTGTGACTCACAACTGTTTGTCCGCCTCCTGTATTCAAAACGGGAGCGCCGGTGCGTAAATTGATCGACATCGGAGCGGCAAGCCCGATCAGATAGAGAGTCCAACTTACTTCGAGGTTCATATGAGTCAAGCCCCCAAAGTCGTCGTGGTTACCGGTGCATCGCAGGGCATCGGCGCCGAAACGGCCAAGGCATTCCGCGCACTCGGCCACAACGTGGTCGCAACGTCGCGCAACATCAAACAGACTGACGATAGCAATCTCGTCGCAGTCGCCGGCGATATCGCGGACCCTGCCACGGCTCGCCGGGTCATCGAAACGGCCGTCTCGCGCTTTGGCCGCGTCGATACGCTCATCAACAACGCGGGCATTTTCATCGCGAAGCCGTTCACGCAATACACCGCGGAAGACTACGCCGCGATCACGGGCATTAACCTCGGCGGTTTCTTCCATATCGCGCAGCTCGCGATTGCGGAGATGGAAAAGCACGAGAGCGGCCACGTCCTCAGCGTCACGACTACCCTCGTCGATCACGCGATCGACGGCGTACCCTCGGTGCTGGCCTCGCTGACGAAGGGCGGTCTCGCCGCCGCTACGCGCTCGCTCGCTATCGAGTACGCGAAGCGCGGCATTCGCGCGAACGCCGTGTCGCCCGGCATCATCAAGTCGCCGATGCACGCGCCCGAAACGCACGCGGCGCTTGGCGCGCTGCACCCAATGGGTCATATGGGCGAGATGAGCGACATTGTGAACGCCATCCTCTATCTCGACTCGGCCCCGTTCGTGACGGGCGAAATCCTGCACGTCGACGGCGGCCAGATCGCCGGGCACTAAGGCGCATCGACACCACCGAGCCAGACTGGAGCGCCGTGCGCCGGCGCTCCTTCCAACGATCATCATCAAGGAAAGCGAAATGCCGATCGTCACCATTCAGGTTACGCGCGAGGGCACCAAGCCCGGCGCCGATTCCGTCACGTCCGACGAAAAGGCCCAGCTCATCAAGGGCGTGAGCCAGCTACTGCTCGACGTGTTGAACAAACCGCTGGAAGCGACCTTCGTCGTCATTGAAGAAGTGCCAACGGAAAACTGGGGATGGGGTGGGCTGCCAACCGACGTCTACCGGCGGCAGAAGGGACTCATCAAGTAACAGCGCGCGGCCTGCTCGAGAGCGGGCTTCGCGCGGCTATGCACCGGTCGCATCGTGGCGCTGTCAATTTCCATCTGAGGCCTCGCATGAACACGGACGACGGACTATGAACGCGGTCGAGCCACAGCGGCGCTTTCGCAAGGCTCTCCCTCGCACGCAGTCCACCGCGCGCGATCGCACTGCGGCACCTCGCGCGGTAAGCGATGCACATCGTGCGTGACGAAACCCTGCTCGCGGCTTGGCACGTCGAACCACTCGCGATGGGAAAACGAATCGCGAATATCTTCCAGACCGCTCTCCCAATGCTCGCGCATGGTGTCGATGATTAATTCGTCATCCTTATAGTACCCTTCATAGGGCTTGTTCTTGTAGATGAGATGCATCACCAGATCCATAGCGCACAATGCCATCCGCATCCAGGTGACTGGCGAATATCTGCTCTCCGTTTTGCAGCGCCACGCCCGGATCGCTCGCAAAACAATAAGGCGAGCCGTCGGTAAGCAGACAGAAGTCGCCCTCCTCCATTTTCACGGGCGTGGTCACGCCTTCGATCCATACCCATCGCGCGCCCTCGATCACGCCGCCAAACTTGACGTGACGATAAGCGGGAAAGCGCGGCGCCCAGGGACCCACCGCCTCAATGCGCGCCGAAAGCACGCTTTTGACCTTCAGCAGGGAAAGCACATCGGAAAGCGGGTCCATTGCGGCGCGAATCTCAGGTTCCGCACTCTGTAATCGCGCTGTACACGAGCGTGCGCAACTGCCGGCGAATCGGGTACGCAGTCGAAGGCAGGAGTTGCGTGAGAAACAGCACGATCATGTCCTCGCGCGGATCGACCCAGAAAAACGTGCTGGCCGCGCCACCCCAGAAGAAGTCGCCAGCGCTACCCGGAATCAGTGTGGATGCGGGTGCAATCGTCGTGGCGAAGCCAAGCCCGAAACCCACGCCTTCGTAGGCCGCTTCGGTGAACATCGAGCGCGAGAGGCGTGGCAGGTCGACACCGCCCGGCAGATGGTTGGCGGTCATCAACTGGACGGTCTTCGGCCCGAGCAAACGCACGCCGTCCAACTCGCCGCCGCGCAGCAGCATACGCGAGAAGCGCATGTAGTCCGCGGCCGTGGAAACCAGGCCGCCGCCGCCCGAAACGAACGAGGGCGGTTCGCGATAAGGGCTCGTCTGCGGATCGTCCTGCAGCGTCGGCCCTCTATCGGACACGACCTTCGAGCCGAGCGCGCCGATGGCATAGCAGGCGCAGAAGCGGGACAGCTTTTCCTGCGGCACGTAAAAGGCCGTATCGACCATGCCGAGGGGGTCGAAGATCCGCGCTTTCAGGAAGTCCTCGAAGGCCATGCCGCTGACCTTGCCGACGAGATAGCCGAGCACGTCCGTCGAAACCGAATAGTTCCACGCTTCACCCGGCGAAAATTCCAGCGGCACCGTGGCCAGCTTTTCGATCATGTCGTCGAGCGTGCCTGCGGTCGCAAGCTCACCCACCTTCAGCTTGCGATACGCCGCATCGACATTGGTGTTTTGCTGGAAACCGTAGGTCAGGCCCGAGGTATGGCGCAACAGGTCGACCACACGCATCGGGCGCGCGCTCGCACGCGTCTGGAAGCTCTCCATGAGACCGCCCGCGTACACGCCAAGTTTTTCCCATGACGGGATGTACTTGCTCACGGGGTCGTCGAGCGCGATCTTGCACGCCTCGACCAGCATCATGATCGCCACCGACGTAATGGGCTTGGTCATCGAGTAGATGCGGAAGATCGAGTCCTCGGCCATGCGCGTCTGCCGCTCGCGGTCCGCGAGACCCAGCACCGAGTTCAGCGCGAGTTCGCCACGCCGCCACACCTGGGTGACGGTGCCGGCGAGCGTGCCCGCGCCGACGTAGTTCTCGTCGAGAAAACGTTCGATCCGCGCGAGCCGCTCACACGACATACCCTGCTTTTCCAGACCTTCCCTACCCATGACGTCTCCTTTACCGGTTTGATCGAGCCAATTCGGAATTGATGGATTCCATGCGATGTGCGCCACAGTATCGGTCATTCGGCGCGAAATTGCGCAGCGTTGCGTGGCGTTGCCAGGCGCGACGGCACCACCCGAGCGTTCGGCGCAATTCAACTCGCATCGACAGCGGACGCGTCCGAATGTCGTTTTTTTTCGCGTCTCGAATCGCAATAGGTGTGGGGTACACTACCGGGCGACAAAATACAGAATGACAGCGGGGGTGGCAGCCATGGGCGACACGGAAACACATTCCTGGCCCGGGAAAGCGTTGTATCGCGCCTTTCCGAAGGACCCTGAAAAGGAACAGGCCGTACTGCGCATTACGCTCGGCTCCGTCGTCCTTCTCGCCTACCTTCTTGCCTGCTCGATCTATCGCTCGACGCATGTCTACGCCACGCTTCTGGCGGTCACCGCTTATGTGGCGTTCGGCGTCATCACGTATGTGGCGGTAACCGTCGCACCAGCGCGCTCGCTCGTGCGCCTCGCGCTTTCCACGTTCGCCGATCAGGCCATCGTCACCGCCGCGCTGGCCGTGGGCGGCACGGCTGCGCTGCCGCTCCTGTGGGTGGCCTTCTGGTTTCTGGTCGGCGCGGGCTGCCGCTATGGCCAGCGCATGCTGGGCCTTTCGTGTGTCGTGGCGCTCGTCGGCATCATGGGACTGATGCACTGGCAACCGTGGTGGCACGCCAATATCACGGCCGCGCTCGGCATCGCGCTCAGCATCGTGGCGACGTCCATCTATCTGGCGGTGCTCGTGCACCGGCTCGAACGCCAGGCGTCGACCGATCCGCTCACTGGCCTCTACAACCGCGTGCGGCTCGAGCAGGCCATTGGGCGCACGCTCTTTACGCGCGTTGGCGAAGTCGAGCGCACCGCCATGCTGCTCGTCGATCTCGACGGCTTCAAGGAAGTGAACGACTCCTTCGGGCACGCGGTGGGCGACGAACTGCTGCGCAACTTCGCCGCCGCGCTGGAGCGCCGCATGCGGCGCGGCGATACGCTCGCACGCCTGGGCGGCGACGAATTCGTGGTGCTGGCCCGTCATGTCTACGACAAGAACGACGCGCTCACCGTCGCCAACAGCATCCACGCGATTCTCGCCAATATGCGCACCGCGGGCGGCTATCCGGTCACGGTGTCGTGCAGCATCGGCGTGTGCCTGCTCACGGAAGGCACCGGCAGCCGCTCGCTCGACGCGCGTACCCTGATGCGCGCCGTGGACAGCGCCATGTACCGGGCCAAGTCGCGCGGCATGGGGAAGACAGAGTTCGTCGATACGGTCGGCGTCGTGCCCGACATGGTCTGACCCCACTCACTCCCGCCACGTTCGGAAATAAATGGCTTGCGCCGTGCCCGTGCCCGGATTGTTCTTCCGGCGGAAACAGTGAATTCGTTTCTTAGGTATTTACCCTAGTCCCTGACCCTCCTACACTGCCTCCATCGCTGCAGACAACCCCGTAGGCAGCTCAAGAAGAAAGTAAATCTGGAGGTTATGTCATGAAATCGCTCGTCCAAGCCGTTGTTATCGCTGCCGCCCTCGCCGCTCCTGTTGCCGTGTTCGCCCAGTCGAACCAGCCCGTGACGCGCGCGCAAGTCCGTGCGGACATGGTGCAGGTCGAAAAGGCCGGCTTCAATCCGGCACGTTCGAACCCCAATGAATATCCGGCGAACGTTCAGGCTGCCGAAGCTCGTGTGGCTGCGCAGAACAGCGCAATCGGCGGCGTGAACAACGGTTCGTCGCAAGCTGGTCAAGCAGCGCAGTAAGCTGCGAGGCTGAACAAGCCACGCTTTGTAGTTGTTGCCCGGTTGTTGCCTTCTGGCCCGCCATTGCAGTGGTTGCGATGGCGGGCCAGTCGGATTTCTGGCGTTCGCGATCCTGGCCTTACGCCGGGATGCGCAAAAACACTTCTCCTTCGCCTGCCGGCAACTGCACCGCCACGCCCGTTTCCCCGGCGTGTGCCTTCAACCCTCCGGCATCGCGCAGTTCAGGCCATTGCCGCAGTGTCATCGGCAACGCCTCTTTCACGCCGTCGTATCGCACAGCCAGCGTATCGCCGTGCCGGGTCACGCTCACGTGCGTCACGCGCGCGCCGCGTTCGTCGCGCAGCGTCGCTGCCGCACTCGCGCCATCGCCCAGCTCGAACAGATGCAGTTCGCTGCGCGACGCGTAGTCGTAATCGGGACGCTGGTCCTCGGTCCCGATCGCGAGCAACGTATTCGGCCGCACGTAGACGGGCAGACTCAAAAACCCGTGCCGCTCACGCAGCCACCGGCCGCCCTCGACCGCCCTGCCCGTGAACAGATGCGTCCAGCGCCCCGCCGGCAGCCAGAAGTCCACGTCGCCCACGGCGTTGAACACGGGCGCCACCAGCAGCGAGTCGCCGAGCAGATACTGGCGGTCCAGATGATCGCAGGTCGGGTCGTCCGGAAACTCAAGCAGCATGGCGCGTAGCACGGGCGTGCCGTGATCGACCGCCTGCTGCGCGGCGTCGAACAGATACGGCATGAGGCGCGACTTCCATTCGGTGAAATGGCGCACCACGTCCACGGCTTCGTCGTCGAACAGCCATGGAACGCGATACGACTTGCTGCCGTGCAGGCGGCTATGGCTCGACAAGAGGCCGAACGCGCACCAGCGCTTGTAGACGTCGGCGGGCGCGGTGTGCTCGAATCCGCCGATATCGTGGCTCCAGAAGCCGAAGCCGCTCAAGCCGAGCGAGAGGCCGCCGCGCAGCGTCTCGGCCATCGATTCGTAGGTCGCGCTGCAATCGCCGCCCCAATGCACGGGCAACTGCTGGCTGCCCACGGTGCCGGAGCGCGCGAACACCACCGCCTCGCCTTCGCCGCGCACTTCGCGCAGCACGTCGAACACCACCTTGTTGTAGAGGTAGCTGTAGTAGTTGTGCATCTTCTGCGGATCGGAGCCGTCGTGGTAGGCCACGTCGGTGGGTATGCGCTCGCCGAAATCCGTCTTGAAGCAATCCACGCCCATTTCGAGCAAGCGCCGCAAATGGCCCGCGTACCACTGCGCCGCAGCGGGATTCGTGAAGTCGACGATGCCCTGCCCGGGCTGCCAGCGGTCCCACTGCCAAACGTCGCCGTTGGGCTTGCACAGCAGGTAGCCTTTCGCCATGCCCTCGGCGAAGAGGGGCGACGGCTGCGCGATATACGGATTGATCCACACGCAGATCTTCAGCCCGCGCGCCTTGAGCCGCGCCAGCATGCCCTGCGGATCGGGAAAGGTCTCGCGGTTCCACTCGAAATCGCACCAGTGGAAGGCCTTCATCCAGAAGCAGTCGAAGTGGAACACGTGCAGGGGGATGCCGCGCTCCGCCATGCCGTCGATGAAGTGGTTCACCGTGGCTTCGTCGTAGTTCGTCGTGAACGAAGTGGTGAGCCACAGGCCGAACGACCACGCGGGCGGCAGCGAGGGCCTTCCGGTAAGTTGCGTGAAGCGCTCCAGCACGGCTTTCGGCGTGGCGCCGTCGATCACGTAGTATTCGAGCCGCTCGCCCGCCACGCTGAACTGCACCTTCGCGACTTTCTCGCTGGCCACTTCGAACGAGACGTTTTCCGGATGGTTCACCAGCACGCCGTAACCGCGATTGGTCAGATAGAACGGCACGTTCTTGTATGCCTGCTCGGTGCCCGTTCCGCCGTCGCGATTCCAGCTTTCGACCACCTGACCGTTCTTCACGAACGCTGTGAAGCGCTCGCCGAGTCCATAGACATTCTCGCCAACGCCAAGATCGAGCCGCTCGAACATGAACGCGGCGCCCTGCTGGTTGGCGTCGTGGACCTGGCCGCTCGCGCGAAAGCCGCTGCCGGTGATGCGCTCGCCATCGCGCAGGAAATCCACCGACCAGTCGCCCGACTTCACGATGCGCACGGTCAGCGAGCCGCTCGTCAGGCTCGCGGCTTCTTCGGTGTTCTGCGTGACCACTTCCGTTTGCGCGCGATTGAGCGCGAAATGCGGTCCGCGATCGACCACGCCCGAGAAATGCTCGACGCGCACGCCAATCACGCCGCTTTGCGGCGAAAAGAAGCGCCACGTAAAGAGGCCTGTGTCGAGTTGCCGTTCGCGGTTCGACACGTCGCGCGGCGCCACGTGCACGAGCAGTTCGTCGCCGACGATCTCCACACTGTGCGGCGACGCGGAGTACGAGACGTTCAGGCCGTCCCGGATCAACCAGTTGCCATCGCTGATTTTCATTTAGATGTACTCATAGCTTATTGAACAGCTTTTCCTGACTCACTTGCGGTTTTCCTATAGCGCCCGCTCGGTCTTCCTGTCGAACACGTGGATGTGCTCGCCCGAAATGTCGAGCCCCAGCGCTTCGCCGCTGCGCATGGTGCATACGCCGGCTTGCGCGATCATCACGGGCGCCGCGACGCCGTCGAGCTTCGCCGCGATGAAGTTCATGGAGCCGGTGGTCTCCACGGTGTCGATCACGCCGCGCAGGCCGTGGGCCTCGCGGTGCAGCTTCAAATGCTCGGGGCGCAAACCAATCCACACTTGCGCGCCCACTGGCAGCGAACGCCCAAGGTCCAGTGTCTGCACGCTCGCGCCCTGTGCGCCGCCGAACTGCGCGCTGCGCCCGTCCGGCCCGATCACGGCTTCGATGAAGTTCATCGAAGGCGAGCCGATGAACCCCGCGACAAACCGGTTGGCAGGCTGGTGATACAACGTAAGCGGCGCGCCCTGCTGTTCCACTTCGCCAGCACGCATCACAACCACGTGATCGGCCATCGTCATCGCCTCGATCTGGTCGTGCGTGACATACACCGAAGTCGCGCCAAGGCGCTGATGCAGCTTGCGGATTTCCGTACGCATATGCACGCGCAGTGCCGCGTCGAGATTCGAAAGCGGTTCGTCGAACAGGAATACCTTCGGATTGCGTACGATTGCGCGGCCCATCGCCACGCGCTGGCGCTGACCGCCAGAAAGCTGGCGCGGCATGCGCGCGAGCAGATGATCCAGGCCCAGCGTGCGCGCCACGCCGTCTATGCTTTCGCGAATGACCTGGGGTGCGGCACCACGCAGACGCAGCGAGTACGACATGTTCTTTTCGATGTTCATATGCGGATAGAGCGCGTAGCTCTGGAACACCATCGCCACATCGCGCTTGCGCGGCGGCACGTCGTTGACGATCTGGCCGTCGATACGCAGCGTGCCGCCCGTCATCTGCTCGAGCCCGGCAATGGTGCGCAGCAAGGTGGACTTGCCGCAGCCCGAAGGCCCGACCAGCGCGACGAAACACCCTTCGGGCACGCTAATGTCGATGTCCTTCAGCACCTGCACGGCTCCGTAGCTCTTGCTCAGGCGCTCGATCTGTATGCGATCCACAGCGATTCTCCGTATGCGTTACTTGAGCGCGCCGGCCGTCAACCCGGCGACGATCTTGCGTTGCAGCAGCATGAACGCCACGAGGATGGGCGTGACGAAAATGGCCGAGTAGGTCATGATGCCGATCCAGTCGACCTTGGTCGCGCCGACGAATGCCGAGAGGCCCACCGTGGCGGTCTGATACTGGTCGTCGAGAATCAGCGAGCGGGCGTACACATACTCGCCGAACGATTGCAGGAACACGAGAATCGCCGAGACGAGAATGCCGTTGACCGCGAGCGGCAGAATCACGCCGAAGAACGCGCGCGCCGGCGTCGCGCCGTCCACGAGCGCCGCGTCGCGCAGTTCGCGCGGCACCTGCACGAAACTCGGGCGGCACAGCACGATATAGAACGGCAGCGTCTTGGTGATCTGCGCGAGCACGACGGCCAGACGCGGCGTATCGAGTAAGCCGAGGCTCTTGAACGCCGTGAAGATCGGCGTGACCATGAGGCTCGACGGCAGCGCCTGGAGCACCAGCACCGCGAAGATCGCGAAACTGGTCCAGCGGTTCTGCACGAACGCGAGCGCGTAGGCGGCGCCGGTGCCGACGAACACGGTCACCGCCACGGTGCCGCAGGCGGTCACGAACGAGTTCCACAGGAAGCGGCCCATGCCGCTGCTGCTGAACACCTGCCATAGATGCGATTGCAGATGCTGCGGCCAGAACGTGGGCGGATACTGGAACATCTCGCTCGCGCTCTTGAACGCGGTGATGTACATCCAGTACAGCGGGAACAGATAAACCGCCGTGACACACAGCGCGATGACGAACAGGACATAGCGCTTCATCTCAGACCATCCTTCATCTCAGACCATCCTTTCGTTGCGCGTGGAACGCACATAGATCACCGCCACGATCAGCACGAGCACCAGCATGACCGTGGCCACCGCGGAGCCCGCCGACACCTCGAAGGTCTGCAGGGAAAGCTGCCACGACCAGTACTGCGCGACGAGCGACGAGTTGGCGGGTCCGCCTTGCGTAAGCGCTGCGATCAGGTCGAACTGCTGCATCGTCAGGATCGCGCCCAATGCGATCACGGCGCCGAGCGTGGCTTTCATCATCGGCAACGTGATGCCGACGAAACGTTGCAGCGCATTCGCGCCGTCCAGTTCCGCCGCCTCGTATAAGTCGGCCGGAATGGCCGCAAGCCCGACCGAGAGCAACAGCATGTTGAACGGCACGCCAAGCCACACGTTCGCGGCGATCACGGCATAGAGCGACCAGTGCGGATCGGAGAGCCAGAAGATTTTCTCTTGCAGGATGTGCGTTTGCATCAGCACATGATTGAGCACGCCATAATCGCCCGCGAAAATCAGCTTCCAGATCACGCCGACCACGAGCCCCGGCATGATCCATCCCGCGAGAAAGAGGCCGCGCATGAGGCTCGCAAACGGAAAGTCCTGCGCGAACAACAGCGCCAGCAGAAAGCCGATCACCACCTGAAACACGAGCGACAGTCCGACGAACAGCACCGTGTTCACGATCACCTGGTGCATCTCGGGACGGCTGAACACATCGCGATAGTTCGCGAGCCCGACGAATGGCCGCAGCAGCGTGGCAGGCGCCATCAAATCAACCTGCTGAAACGACAGCACGATGTTGTAGATGAGCGGCAGGCCCGCAAACACCAGCAGATACAGCAGCGCGAACACCGCCAGCGAAATCTCGAAGGCATGGGCGCGCGGCAAGCGGCGCAGGCGCCCCGCTGCCGGATCGCGCGGAGCACGGCGCAAAAGTGTGTTCATGGCGTTCATTGCTCAAAGGCAGGCTGGCGCCCGAAGAACCGATATTCCTCGGGCGGCAACCTCAACCATACTTCGGAATGCTTACTTCGCTGCGGCCTGAACCGTCTGTGCGTCCGCCTGCATCGCCTGCTGCGGCGTGGCTTGATGCGTCAGCACGGACTGGACCGCGTCGGAGATCGACTTCGAGATCTTCGGCCAGTTCGGGTTCGGACCGCGCGGACGGGCGTACTGCATCTGCTCGTTGAAGACCTTGTATGCCTGCGGCCACTTCGGGTCTGGCGTCACGGTGTCTTTCGAAGGCGGCAGCATGCCGAATTCGTTCCAGTCGCGGCCGCGCTGCGCATACATGTACTCGAGGAACTGGAACGCCACATCCGGGTTCTTCGCGCCGCGCAGGATCGCGTGATTCTGCTCGCCGAGCGCCGAGGCGCGCGGGCCGCCCGCCTTCTCGACCGGCAGGAGCGCCACGCCCCACTTGAACTTCGCGCCCTTGTCCACGGCGCCCAGTTCCCACGGACCGTCGATGTCCATCGCGGCATTGCCGTTGATGAACGTGGCCGCCGCTTCCGACTGGCTATGCGTGAGCGTGTCCGGCGAGGCCACCTTGCTGTCCAGCAGCTTCTGCCAGAAGGCCGCCGCGCGCACCGCGCCCGGATCGCTCATGCGGTCCCAGTCCGCGCCCGCGGCCTGCACGAACGGCAGGAACTGGAACACGCCCTCTTCCGTGTTGATGGCGGAAAACGCGAGACCGTACACGCCCTTCTTCGCGTCGGTGAGCTTTTGCGCGTCGGTATAGAGTTCGTCCCACGTTTGCGGCCCATGCTCGGGATCGAGTCCGGCCGCCTTGAACATGTCCTTGTTGTAGTACAGCGCCAACGTGTTCGTGCCGCGCGGAATGGCATAGACCTTGCCGTTCCAGGTGGCGTTCTTCAGCGGGCCGGGGAAGATCTGCTTCGCGTCAATGACCTTCGACTTCGCGAGATACGGACCGAGATCTTGCAGCGCGTTCTTCGAAGCGAACATCGCCGTGTTCGGGTTGTCGATCGGCACGACGTCGGGCATGTTGCCGGACATCACCGCGCGCATGGTCTCGTCGTTAAGCGCTGCAAAACCCACCTTGCGGATCTGCACATGGACGTCGGGATGCAGTTTCCCGAATTCCTGCGCCATTTTCGCGGTGTAGTCGTCGGGCTCGTCCACGGCCCAGACCGAGAGCGTCGCCGCGTGCAGCGACACACAGGAAAGCGAGAATGCCAAACCAATGGCCGCGGATGCGGCAAGTAGCTTCTTCATGCTGTCTCCGTTTTCGCGCGTTGAGAATCGCGCTTTGTTTCTGGCTCTTTTCTGTGGCGGTGCGGGAGCCGTCTCGTTCGGTTCGCGAAGCCTGGCCCGGGTCACATGACCTCGTGCCGCTGCAACCGTGTTTTCCGGAAACGTTTCCGGAAACAGGCAAATAGTTGCTTGTGAGGCAGGCGCTGTCAAGACAGCCAAGCGAAAATCACAATGTCGATTCGCGGAAACCGCAATACTTTGCGCGGCGTACCCGGGGTGGTCGTTAGCGTTGGACTGCCTCGGACGTCACGGTGTCGTCGTCGCGCTCGCGTA
The DNA here is from genome assembly GCF_009789655.1 of Paraburkholderia acidiphila. Lineage (GTDB taxonomy): Bacteria > Pseudomonadota > Gammaproteobacteria > Burkholderiales > Burkholderiaceae > Paraburkholderia > Paraburkholderia acidiphila. Next base: position 1,081,110 of record NZ_CP046912.1, on the reverse strand, counting down.
GCGTCAACGGCCACAGTACCGGCTCGCGCGCGGCGCGGTAGGCGTCGCCGATATCCGGGAACTGCGCGAGCAGTGCCTGCGCGAGACGCTGCCCCAGACCGTACGCGTCGAGCGTGAAGCCGGAGAGACGCGGGGCGAGGTATTCCGACACTTCGCCCGCCAGCACGCCGCCCGAAATCGCCAGATCGCGGCCCGGCGCCCTGCCCGTTTCATGCAGCTTGCGGTACGCGCCAATCGCCATGCAGTCGCTCTGGAACATGAGCGCGTCCGGCGGCACGTCCAGCTTGAGCAGCGCCTCGGTCGCGAGATAGCCGCCGCGCTCGGAAAGTTCGTTGCGCTGCACGAACCCTTCGGGCACAGGCAGCCCGTGCTTTTTCATCGCCTTCTTCCACGCGCGCAGGTAGATATGCGCCTGCATTGCGTCGCCGCCGGGAATGGCGAGCGCAATGCGCCGATGTCCTTGCGCCACGAGCCGCTCGACACCCTCCGTCACGGCCGCCTCGAAGTCCAGATCGACCCACGCGTGCTCGCCGCCCGACTCGCTGCGGCCGAGCGCCACGAACGGAAAATGACGGCTCGCGACATAATCGAGGCGCTCGTCATGCTTGCGCGTGCCCGCGAGAATCACACCGTCCACATGGCGGCGGTCGACAATGCGCCGCAGCCGCGCGAACTCGTCGTCCCACGACTCGCTCGAATACATGACGAGATCCATGCCGTGGCGCGAGAGCACCGACTGGAGCCCGTCCGCCAGCTTCATGAAGATGCCGAGCGTGTAGGTCTCTTCTTCGCGCCGCACTGGCAGCATCAGCCCGACGATGTCGAGCCGCCCCCGGCGCAGGCTTGCGGCCGACTTGCTGGGCGCATAGCCATGCTCGAGCGCGGCGGCGCGCACGCGTTCGCGCGTTTCGGCGCTCACCTCGTCGCTGTCGTTCAAGGCGCGCGACACGGTTGAAACGGACAGCTTCAGTACTTTGGCGAGTTCCCGAATACCCATGCGCAGGTTTAGTCATGATTGGAATCAGTCCGGGCTCTGGGAGCCGGCACGGTGCGAAACATCATAACCGTAAGTGACCGAATGGCCGAAGCAGCCAAAGACACAAAAAAGCCAGCGGATGATTTTCTCGTCCGCTGGCCGTTTGTTATTTGCTATTTGCTATGGCTTGGAGCTTCCCGGCTACTGCGTCGTGAACACCGATATCCCGCCATTCGGGAATGCCGTCGCGCCGGGCTGGAACGGCACGAAGACCTCACCCAGGCTGCTATCGATGCCCACCGAATGCGCGCCCGTCCCCACCGCCACGGTGTAGATGAGCTTGCGCGTCGCGCCGTCGATGACACCCATGGTCGGCGTGAAGCCCGACGCCGCCGCGGTGCCGCTCGTGACGTAGTGGCGCGCGGGCAGGAAGTAGCGGTTAGATGCGGGATCGTAAGCCACCTGATCCACACCGCCAAACGGAATCGACGCGAGTTGTGTGCCGGTATTGCGATCGAGGATCAGTGTGATGAGCGGGTCTCCCGCCGAAGGATCGCAGCCAATCAGCACATCGCTGTTGGGACCGAGCGCAATGCCCGCGGGCCCGCACTTGCCAAGGGGGAAAGACTTGCTGACAGCGGGCGCGCCCGAAGTGACCGAACTGGCGGTAATCACATCGAGTTCGCCGTCGGGGTTCGCGGTCGTTCCGTCGTTGTTGATGAGAAAGTTCTTCGAGACCGGATCGTACGCGCAGGCTTCAAGACCCGTTGAACCGTTGAAGACCAGCTTGTTCACGACACTTTGCGTCGTAGTCGAAATGAAGGTCACGTAGGGCGGCGTGTCGCCGGGGCTCGCGAACATGACGAGATGGTCGTCGGGATCGTAGCAGCCTTCATCGACGCGCGAACCGGAGGTGCTGATAGGAATCGTCTTGACCGTTTGCATCGCGGCCGTATCGACGACTTTCACATTATCGACGTCGCCCACATAGAGCGTATTCGTTCCCGTCACGCCCACGATGCCATCCGGCCCGGACACATCGGTATTCGCGCCCGCACCGGTGAAGTTGCCCGGAATCTGCGCGATAAGCGCTTTCGTTTTGGTGTCGACGACATCGACGGACTTGTTGTTGCGATCGGCCAGATAGTACTTGCCCGCTTCCACATAGCTGATGTCGAAGCTGAACGCGGGGCTCGTGGCGTTGGGCACGTCAATGTTCGAAAGCAGTTTGGGCGCGGACGGTGTGGCCGCGGCCGCAGTCGGGTTCGAGCTGGAGCTGTCTCCCCCGCCGCAGCCGGCAACGGCCACGGTTGCCATGAGTAGAAAGGCTAGTAACGGTTTATTCATCAGTCGGCTCCTTTGAGCAGCAAAACAGGTGGGTCAACACGCGAATGCCTCACGGAATCTGCGGGAGCACATCGATGACTTTTCATCGATCCGCGGCTCACGTCATCCATGTCCTTGAAGCGGCCAAATGGCAGGGCTTCAATCTGGAGGTAAGAATGCGCAAGGAACGGTAATCATGCACAACAAAGAAATTGATCGTTTCCATATAAAAGCGCCTATGAATGTATGGCTGCGGAAATTTTTCAATGACTCAATTAATCTCAATTAGTAAGTTTCGATTTACGTCCTTATTTTGAGAACGAAACTCATAATTGATCAGAACGAGAAAAGAATCGCGGCATGCTGCAGCGCAGCCATCTCCTGCATCGCACTGCAGCGAGGAAGTCGTGACGCGAGCTTCAACTTGCCGTTGAGGATTTGATGCGCGGGCACATCGTGAGGCGCGGTTCGACGCACACGTGCAACAACCTGCGTGCATCGCGTGCCGATGTAAGGCGCGGTTGTGAATTCGAAAGCGATATAGGCGGTCAGTCGAATGCGATGCCGCGAGAAATGAAAGAGAGGCCAGGGAAAAGCCTGGCCTCTGGTCGATTCACGATGAATATAAGCGCGGATGAATCAGAAATTATTTGCCAATTGAGCCGTACTCAAAGCGGCACATCCTCGATCAAACGCGCTTTCAACGCGCGGATGCGCTGATCGACGAAATAGCCGCCGCCTTCCGTGTAGCGAAGGTAGAGGCGTCCACACAGGGTGCACTTCCAGACGCCGCAACGGTTATACGGAAAGTACCGGGGTGCGATCGGCGCATGCTCCGACCAGTAGCCGCCTTCCCCCGGTAGATGTTCGGCAAAGGTCGGCTCGGCTTCGTCCGCGCATACGAGCGTGCCGATCTGTTCCAGTTGCCGCTCGTCGAGCGAAAGCGGTTGCGATTGCCAGCCATCGAGCGGCGTTTTCGTGCAGGTGCACGGCGGTGGATCGGTTTGCTCCGCGCGTTCGGCGAGTTCGCGCAGCGCGGCGGCGTCAAGGTATTGGGTCATGGAGCAAGAGTGGATCTGCGGTTGAGCCAGGGAGCGCACAGGCTCCAGCGCGCATCTTAACGCCTGATGCCGCATCAGACAGTCAAACCCCGCTTCTCATGCGCTCGATATGCGGCACCACCCATGCGCGGTCGAAGCGACCTTCGGCGATGGCCTGCAATGCGGCGGCCTCCTTTGCGCCCTGCTTGCGCGCGCCCGCAATCACGGTCTCCACATCTTCGGGCGCGATGGCGAGCAAGCCGTCCTCGTCGCCGACGATGATGTCGCCTGGGTTGACGACCATCCGGCCAATGGTCACGGGCACATTGATTTCGCCGGGACCGTTCTTGTACGGCCCGCGATGCGTTACGCCGCGCGCATAAACAGGAAACTCGCGCTGACGAATCGCGCCAACATCGCGAATCGCGCCGTCGATCACTAGTCCGCGGACCCCGAGGCTTTCCGCATAGCTCGACATGATGTCGCCCATCAGCGCCTGGGTCACTTCACCTGCGCCATCGATCACGAGCACGTCGCCCGGCCGGCAGAAGTCGAAGGCGCGATGAATGGCGAGATTGTCGCCGGGCCGTGTGCGCACCGTGACGGCCGTGCCCGCCATCGGCTTTGCCTTGTGGAACGGCTGCAGCCCGAGCATGCCGCTCGAGCGCGCCATGTTGTCGCTCAGCAGCGACACGGCCAGTTCGCGCAACGCGGCGAGCGTCGCTTCGCTGGCCTGCGGGGCGGATGCATTTTCACGCCAGCCGATCGGGTTCGAACTCTGGTTCATTTCGTCATTCCTTCCAGTGCGGTTTGTCGTTCGATTTGCGCGGAAAGGCGGCTGTATACCGCGCGCGCGTTGCCCTCGTAAATGCGTTGCCGATCGGCGTCGCTCAGCCATTCGATCGCGTCGATATAGCGGCGCGTGTCGTCGTAGTAGTGCCCGGTTTCCGGGTCGATGCCCTGCACCGCGCCGATCGTCTCCGAGGCGAACAGGATGTTCTCGACCGGAATCACCTTGGCGAGCAGGTCGGAGCCCGGCTGGTGGTACACGCAGGTATCGAAGAACACGTTCTTGAGGAGATAGTCCTTCAGGAGCGGCCGCTTCATGTCCTGCGCCAGACCACGATAACGCCCCCAGTGATACGGTACCGCACCGCCGCCATGCGGAATGATGAAACGCAACGTCGGGAAGTCGGCGAAGAGGTCGCCCTGCAACAGCTGCATGAATACCGAGGTGTCGCCGTTGAGGTAATGCGCGCCCGTCGCATGAAAGTTAGGATTGCATGACGACGAAACATGAATCATTGCGGGCACATCGAGTTCCACCATGGCCTCGTAAAGCGGATACCACGAGCGGTCCGTGACCGGCGGCCCCGACCAGTGCCCGCCCGAAGGGTCCGGATTCAGGTTGCAGCCCACGAACCCCAGTTCCTCCACACAGCGCCGCAGCTCGGGAATGCAATTCTCCGGTGACACGCCCGGCGCCTGCGGCAACTGGCAAACGCCCACGAAATGCTGCGGGAACAGCGCACACACGCGATGCACGAGGTCATTGCATTCGCTGGACCAGAGCGCATTCGCCGCTTCCCCCGCCTGGTGGTGCCCCATGCCGGCGGCGCGCGGGGAGAAGATCGTCAGGTCCGTGCCGCGCTCGCGCTGAATGCGGCGCTGGCCGTTTTCGATGCTCTCGCGGATCTCATCGTCGGTGATCGTCGGGCGCGGCGGCACCGGCGTGCCGTCCTTGAGCGCGGCAATCTGTCTAGCACGCCAGGCTTCGTGCTCGGGCGGCGAGGTCGTGTAGTGACCGTGGCAGTCAATAATCATGTAGCAAATTCCATCAGGTGTACGGAGGAACAAATCAGCTTTCCGTCGCTTCGTCGCGGCCAACGAGCGCCCGGTTCGAAGCGCCGGTCTCGGCGGGCTTCACGCGCATCACGATGGCGATGAGCGTGGCAACCACGAGGAAAGCGGCGATGGTGAGCAGCGCAAGCTTGAAATTGCCGGTGGCGTGGCGCACGAGACCGATGCTCCACGGACCCACCACGCCGCCGAACTGCGCGATCGTATTGATGAGCGCAATCGTCGCCGCGCCCGCCGCGCCCGTTCTGAACGAAGCCGCCAGACTCCAGAACAGCGGGTTGCCCGAGTAAATGAAGAGGCCCGTCACGCAAAGCAGCGCATACGCCAGCAGCGGATTCGGCGCATACGCGCTGCCCGCAATCGCGAGCGCGCTCATGCCGTAGACGAATGCGAGGTGGTATTTGCGGTCGCCGGTGCGGTCCGAGCTGCGGCTTACGAGGTACGTGCCCAGCACGCCCAGCAGCGGCGGCGCAGCGGATAGGAAGCCCACCTCGATGTTGTTGAGATGACCAAGGCTCTTCACGATCTGCGGCAGCCACAGGAAGAGCCCGTAAATGCCGACCAGCGCGCAGCCGAACAGACATGCAAGGCTCCAAACGCGAATGTCGCTGGCCACCTTCAGCAGCGGAAAATGCCGATGGCCGCCAAGCGCCTCGCGTTCCGTGGCGAGCGTGGATTCGAGCCATTGCTTTTCTTGCGCGGAAAGCCAGTCGGCGTCGGCGGGGCGCTCGGTCATGATGCGCAGCGTAATGAGGCCGAGCAGCATCGCGGGCACGCCTTCGAGAATGAACATCCACTGCCAGCCATGCATGCCGAGCAGGCCGTTCGCGTAGGTCATGAGCGTGGTCGAGAGCGGGCCGCCCAGCACAGCGGAAAACGAACCCGCGATGATGTATCCGCCTACGGCGCGAGCGCGGTAGCGCTCCGGAAACCAGTAGGTCAAATAGACCGCAATACCCGGCAGAAAGCCCGCTTCCATCACGCCCAGCAAAAAGCGCAGCACGTAGAAGCTCGACGCGTTGAAGACGAAAGCCGTTGCGGCCGCAACGGCGCCCCACGTGAGCAGAATGCGCGCGATCCAGCGGCGCGCGCCGAAGCGGTGCAGCAACAGATTGCTGGGCACTTCCAGCAGCATGTAGCCGATAAAGAAAATGCTGCCCGCGAAGCCGAACACGGCCGGGTCGAAACCCATGTCCGAGTTCATGTCGAGCGCGGCGAAACCGATATTGATACGGTCCAGATAATTGAAAAACATCATGCAGAAAAGCAGCGGCACAAGCCGCTTGTAAACCTTTCGCATGGTTGCTGCTTCGTCGAAGTGACTCATGCTGTCTCCGCCTCATGGCGACGGGCGGTGCCGTCGCTGCATCGTTATCGGCCGGTAGCGTTGACCGCTGCCGGCGGCGCCTCACGAGACCGGGCGCCTGAGTTTCGATAATAAGAAGCGGGGAGCGTCGAGTCCAAGACGCGATACTTATGCTTCTATAAGCGAGCGCTTATAGTGTGCCGGCCAGCGGCGGCGGCAGGCACTCGAGAAATGCGCGCAAATGCGGCGAGTCGTCGTCGCTGCGGAACGTCGCCGCCAGCACCGTGCGCTGCGCAGCGCCTGGACCGTCGAGATGGCGTGCCACGACGTCGGCGCGGCCATGCCGCGCGACCGACTCGCCCACGACGGTCACGCCAAGTCCCGCCGCCACCAGCGCGATAGCGGTCTGGATCTCGTAGGCCTGATGCGCGACGAAGGGCGTCACGCCCGCGTCGCGGTAGAGCGCCTGCACGGTCCGTTTGAACTGCGCGTTCTGATGCTTCGGGTAAAGGATCAACGGCGTATCGGCGAGTTCGTCGATGCGCACCTTCTTGCGTTTGGCGAGCGGATGATCGGACGCCATCAACACCACCAGCCGCTCGCGCAGCAGCGGCAAGGTCGTGTATCCGGGCACGGCGAGCGGCTGCCGCCCGATGCCGATATGGATGCGCATGTCGCGCAAGGCGTCGGTCTGCTCGTCGGTCAGCATTTCGAACAGCTTGAGCTCGACTTGCGGATACGCCTGATGAAACGCCTTGAGCGCGGGCGGCAGCACACTGTACATCGACGAGCGCGTGAAGCCGACACTGAGCCAGCCGCGCCGGCCCACGCCGATCTCCAGCGCGCCGTGCGTCACTTCGGCGAGCGAACCAAGAATCTGCCGCGCTTCGGTGGCAAGGTACTGGCCCGCTTCGGTCAGGCGCAGCGGGCGGCGCGTGCGATCGATCAGCTGCGTGCCCACGCGGTCCTCCAGCGCGCGGATCTGCTGGCTCAACGCCGGTTGCGCGATGTGCAGGCGCTCCGCAGCGCGGCTGAAGTTCAGTTCCTCGGCGAGTGTCACGAAACACTGCAGGCCCCGAAGCTCGTTCATCTCATGCTCTCCGTATCGACTTGCCCTGCATCGTAATACAGCGGGCAAGGTACGGGCGAGCACGCCCTCAGCAGAGGAACAAACTTGCGGGTGCTCAACATCCCGAGCTTGTTTCGCAAGTTTGCGCGCGAACGCGGAGTACGCTGACAACCCGAAAAGACGAACGGGTAGCTTACGATGTGGAACACGCTATACGTACCGCTCGAAACCGGCTGGCGATGCACGCTGATTCCGGGGCCGCAGTATTTCGACCTGACATGCTTTGGGCGTGGCTACCGGGATCTGCCGGCCCGCTGGCTTTACCCGAACGCCGGTCAGGACCGCGACCTCTGGTCGTGGAATGCGCTGCCCGAAGTGGACAAAGGCGAATTGTGGGAAAAGGACCGGCTCAGGCAACTCACGCAAGACCGGGCGGCCTTTGCGCGTCATTTCCGCCCGAACTGGGACTTGCACACGATTACCGGGGAAAAGGCACTACGCGAGGTCCAGGCGTTTGTCCGAGACAAGCTGAAACTGGCGCACTGGAACCTGCCGACCGATAACGCGGGTGTGCGCAAGTTGTTATGCGATGCGGTCGCATCCGGTCGGCTCGTGCCGGTCATCAACCGCGATATCGGGGCCTGCCGCGCGTGGCACAGCCCGATCCCGCGCCGCAGCGCTGGCCCGCGATGGGGGGCGGTGGTAATGCATGCGCGTCCGAAGTCATAAGCTACGGTGAGTTTCAGGCGCTCCAGCGGGCCAATGGCGAACTTCCCCCACTGGACACGCCCGCTGGGGGCGTTAGCGCTACGCTTGATCCAATACCCGACCTTGGCGCCCCGGCAAAGGCTAATAATGGTTTTGGCCTGTCCGGATTCGTTGAATCGGCGGCGCGCGCTTTGCTCGGCGGTGGTGACGAAGATCCAGATAGCGACGATCACATAGACGAAACGGGCTTGCTCGATGGTGGCGGCGACGCACCAACCCCGCTTGGCGATGCACAGCCGTTCGCGTACGGCGAGGACGATCGTCAGCCATCCGACGACGATATGCAAACGGCGTGGCTCCCTTCCAAGGGCGGCCCGCCAAATCAATGGGTCGAAAATGCTTCTGGAAAACAGCAATGGCGACTATACGATGGAGACGGTAACGCCGCAGTGGACATCGATTTAGGCCACGATCATGGTTTCGGCTCTCCTCACTCCCACAATTGGGATAATGGCGCCAGAGACAATGGCAACGCCTTTTCTCTACTGCCTTATTAATGAGGTCTTGCATGGATAAGCTGAAAGCATTTGACTATTTCCATGACTGGAACATCGACGCTATCGCCGTTAGTGATCGCCATAAGCTCATTGTCGCCATGGAAGATCGAGGGACGCGGGCAACGCTGATTTTTAATAGAACAAGCCGATGCACGCTTGAGCACTTTAGCGTCACGAATAACATCGTCTTTGATGTGAAAATCCTCAATTCAGGTGATACGAACTATGACCTTGCGCTATCCATGCTTGCGAAAAGTGAGCGCTTCACTGATAGGCCGGGCAGTCAGATCGCGTTAATACTCGCTACTGCGGGCGTAGAGATCGCAATCGAATTCGATACGCTCGAAATTGCCACAGCATGAAATGAAAACAGTTGCAGGCACGCCGCGACGGATGGCGGCGGCCGTTACGCGTATCAGCCAAAAGTCATCAGTTACGACGAGTTTTAGTCGCTCCAGCGAGCCAAAGGCGAACATCCCCCACTGGACGCGCCTGCCGAATGCTCCGTGTGGTACGTAGCAAGGCCGTTGTCGTGGGGCGTATGCCGCGAACGAGCCATGCAGCGCTATGCAAGCTGTCTCAGAGGACCTGGTTGATATGGAGAAAAGCCGCGATGCGTGGTCATCGCGTACGACGAGGAGGCGCAGACCTTGAAGGTCTGCACGCTATTGCGCGACTCGCTCGCTAGACGGCTCGATGCGGCGCTGGTAGTGCCGTGGCCGTTGGAAGAGGTGAATTTCAAGCTCGACGACGAGGCCGCTCGCACGCTCGGCGGCGCAATGTTTGCAATGCTCGGCGAACCCGCCGTCCCTGTCACTCGTGTTTTTTAGGCGGCAGCGGCTGATCGAGACCAGGCTCGACCGGCGCGGGCACCGCGTCGCCTAGCGGCCTGGAAATATCGTTGTGCGGCGCACGATCTGGCTCGTCAAGGCTCTCGCCCTCCTCCTCAGTCGGTAAATCCTGCGTCTTAGGCGGCAACGGCTGATCGAGACCCGGCTCCGTGGGTGCGGGCACAGCGTCCCCAAATGGCTTGGGCAGATCCGTGCCGCGCGGTTCCGGCGCATCGTCGGGCTGTTCGGACTTGTCGGACGGGTTGCTCATCGTTTCGACCTCCCTTTGCGATGGATATCGCATGGTCGAAGTCACTCACGCACGGAACGTGCCAGCGATCGGCGTGCGCCAACTTCAGTAGAATGAGGGACACTCCGCGCCGAATCCGGCCGCAGACGAAGAATCCCCCAGGAACACGCCTGATGCCGCACGCCCTCGATCGCCGCACCGCCGTCGCATTCCTTGTGGCCGCAACGTTCTTCATGGAGAACCTCGACGCCACGGTCATCACTACCTCGCTGCCCATCATCGCGCGCGACTTTCACACTGCGCCCGCGTATCTCTCGATCGGCGTCTCCGCGTATCTCGTCGCGCTCACGATGTTCATCCCCGTGAGCGGCTGGTTCGCCGAGCGCTTTGGTGCGCGCCGCGTGTTCGCTACCGCCATCGCGGTGTTCAGCGTGGCCTCGCTGCTGTGCGCGATGAGCACCGGCCTGTTCGCCTTCACCGCCGCGCGCGTGCTGCAGGGGCTCGGCGGCGCGATGATGGTGCCGGTGGGCCGGCTGGTCGTGCTGCGCGACACGCCCAAGCACGAGATCGTGCGCGCCATTGCGATCCTCACCTGGCCTGCGCTCGTTGCGCCCATTCTCGGGCCGCCGCTCGGCGGCTGGATCAGCACGCACTGGAGCTGGCACTGGATCTTCCTGCTCAATCTGCCGCTCGGCGTGGCCGCGCTCGTCGCCGCGTCGATGCTCCTGCGCGACGAGCACACGCAACCCCGGCGCTTCGACACCCTCGGCTTCGTGCTGAGCGGCCTTGGCTTCGCGTTCGTCATGAGCGGCATCGAGATGGCGAGCCGCGCCGACGTTACCGCTTCCGTGTCGATCGGCACGTGTGTGGCGGGCGTTGCGCTCCTGGCGGCTGCCGTCGTGCATTTGCGCCGCGTGCCGCATCCGCTGTTCGACCTCTCGCCCGTGAAGATCAACACGTTTCGCGTGACCGTGTTCGGCGGCTCGCTGTTTCGCACGGCGATCGGCACCGCGCCTTTTCTGTTGCCGCTGATGTTCCAGGTGGCGTTCGGGTGGAGCGCCGTGGCGTCGGGCGCGCTGCTGCTGTGGCTGTTCGCCGGCAACCTGTGCATGAAGCCGGGCACCACGTGGGTCATGAACCGCTTCGGGTTTCGCACCGTGCTGATCGCCAACGGCACACTGGTCGCGCTCGGCTTTGCGGGTTTCACGCTGCTCGGGGCCGACACGCCGCGTGTGGTCGTCGCGGCGCTGTTGTTCTTCAGCGGCCTCGTGCGCTCGATGCAGTTCACTGCGCTCAACACCATCGGTTTCGCCGACGTGCCTCAGCCGCAGATGCGCGATGCGACGACGCTGTTCTCCGTTCTGCAGCAGATGAACGCCGGTATGGGGATCGCCGTGGGCGCGCTGGCGCTTTCGGTAGCCGAAACGCTGCGCGGCACGCACGCCGGGACAGCCGGCGCCGCCGACTTCCACCTGGCGTTCTGGTTCATCACGGCGCTCGCGGCGTTAGGCGTGGCAGACAGTGTGCTGCTGCCGCGCAGCGCGGGCGCGCATATCCTGGCGCGACGCTAACGAGGCTCCGCCCCACTCCGTTCTTCATCCAAACCGATGCTTACCGTTGCGCTTCTCGTCTTCCCGGGCGTCCAGGCCCTCGACGTATTCGGGCCCACCGACGTGTTCTCTGAGGCCAACCGGCTGCTGGCGCCCGAGGCGCAATACCGGCTCGAGCTGATCGCAACGGAACGCGACACCGTGCGCTGTTCGAGCGGCGTGCGCATCGGCGCGGACCGTCACTTCGACGAGGCACGCGGCCACTACGATCTACTGCTCGTTGCAGGCGGGCCCTCGCTCGTAGAGCAACCGCTTCCCGATGCGGCGCACGCATGGCTGCGCGAAGCCAGCGCGCGCGCCCGGCGCTTTGGATCGATCTGCAACGGCGCACTGACGCTGGGCCGCGCAGGCTTGCTGGAGGAGCGCACCGTCACGACACACTGGAACGACGCCGCCGCCCTCGCCGCGATGTGCCCGACTGCAAATGTCGAATTCGACCGCATCTTCATTCAGGACGGCAATCTCTATACGTCGGCGGGCGTGACGGCGGGCATCGATCTTTCGCTGTACCTGCTGGCTCAGGACCACGGTCCGGAAATCGCATTGAAGGTGGCGCGGCGCCTGGTGGTGTTCGTGCAGCGCGCAGGCGGCCAGTCGCAATTCAGCCCGTACCTCACGCCCTATGCGGAGGCGTCGTCGCCCATTGCCCAGGTGCAGCAGTATGTGCTCGGGCATCTGAACGAGGATCTGGGCGTGGAAGTACTCGCCGCCATTGCGAAGATGAGCAAGCGAAACTTCGCGAGAATCTTCGTGCGCGATACCCACGTGACGCCCGCCGAGTTCGTCGAGAGCGCACGCATCGACGCCGCGCGCGTCATGCTTGAAAACAGCGGCGTGCCGTTGAAAACCGTGGCCTTCCGCTGCGGCATGCGCGACGCCGATCATTTGCGTGTGGCGTTCAAGCGCAAGCTGGGTACGACACCGCAGCAATATCGCGCGCACTTCGGCGCGGTCACGGCGAAGGGCAAACGCGCGAGCACAGCGCAATCGTAGAAACGCCTACGCCCCCGCACGCATTTCGCGCCGCACCGCCTGAGGCGGCACGCCAAAGCCGCGCACGAACGCCTCGCGCATGTGCCGCCGGTCGCGAAAGCCGGTCTCGCGCGCAATGACGTCGAGCGGATGCGTGCTCTGCTCGATCATCAGCCGCGCCGCTTCCAGGCGCAGCCCCTCCACGGCGCGCGCGGGCGACTGGCCTGTTTCCGCCGTGAATACGCGGCTGAACTGGCGCGGGCTCAGATGCACGGCTTCCGCGAGTTGCTCCACCGTGAGCGCGCTGCTCAGGTTGCGGCGCGCGTAATCCAGCGCGCTCTGGATGCGGTCGGATTTTGGCGCGAGCGCGAGCATTTCCGAATGCTGCGACTGGCCGCCCGAGCGACGCTGATACATGACGAGCTTGTGCGCCACCGAGCGCGCCACTTCCGCGCCGAGGTCGCGCTCGACCATGGCGAGTGCGAGATCGAGCCCCGCTGTCATGCCTGCCGACGTCCAGACCGGCCCGTCGACGATATAGATGAGGTCGTCTTCCACGCGCACGTCGGGAAAGCGCTGCTGCAAATCGCGCGCGTAGATCCAGTGCGTGGTGGCGCGGCGGCCGTCGAGCAGGCCCGCTTCGGCCAGCACGAAACCGCCCGTGCAGATGCCCGCCACCCGGCGCGCGCGGCCGCTCGCGCGACGCAGAAACGCCAGTAACGCCGGTGCTGCGGCTTCGGCAACCGGATCGTTCACGCCCGCCACGATCCAGGTGTCCACGCGGCTGCGCGCGGGCGCGGGCGTGCGCTGCGTGTCCACGCTCATGCCGAGCGACGAACGTGTCGCGCCGCCCTCCAGCGAATAGTTCTCGATCGCGTAGAACGGCGAGCCCGCCACCACGTTCGCGTATTCGAAAACGCTTTGGGTCGCGAGCGCCATCACCTGGAACCCGTCGCTCAGCAGGTAGCCGATACGGTGCATGTCTGACTCCCGTCGCTGCATGTCCTAAAACACGACCATATACGTCATTTGCGCCACGGTCAATCGCGGCCAGAATGCATTCACAGCAGCGCAACCCGTACGTTACCTAACCACCCGCGCCGCTACGCAAAGGAGTGCAATCATGACCCAGCCATCTCATCGCGGCACCGCGCTCGTCACCGGCGCCTCTTCCGGCATCGGCGCCGTGTACGCCGCGAAACTCGCCCGCCAGGGCTACGACCTCGTGCTCGTCGCGCGCAATCGCGACCGGCTCGCCGCGCTCGCCGAGCGCATCACGAACGAGACCCAGCGCGACGTGGAAGTGCTCGCCGCCGATCTCAACGACCGCGACGATCTCGCCGCCGTGGAAGCGCGCCTGCGCGACGACGCGAGCCTCACGCTGCTCGTGAACAACGCGGGCATCGGCACGCACACGCCGCTCGTGGAGAGCAATGTCGATCACATGACGCGCATGATCGAGTTGAACGTCACCGCGCTCACGCGGCTCACCTATGCGGCCGTGCCGGGGTTCGTCGCGCGCGGCAATGGCGCGATCATCAACATCGCCTCCATCGTCGGCATCGCGCCCGAGATCCTCAACGGCGTGTACGGCGGCACCAAGGCGTTCGTGCTCGCATTCAGCCAGTCGCTGCATCACGAACTGGCGGCCAAGGGCATTCGCGTGCAGGCGGTGCTGCCCGGCGCCACGGCTACGGACTTCTGGGAAACGGGTGGACTGCCGCTCGAACATCTCGACAGTGCAATCGTGATGTCCGCGCAAGAGATGGTGAGCGCCGCCCTTATCGGCTTCGAGCGAGGCGAAACCGTGACGATTCCTGCGCTGCACGACGTGGAGCAATGGAACACGTTCGAGACGGCTCGCCGCGCGATGTCCGCGCATCTGTCGAGCAACACGCCCGCGGCGCGCTATCGCGTTGCGCAGTGATGCCCACGCTCGATCGTAGAGGTTGACCGGATCTGGGCGAGCAACGCGGGGGCTCGCCCTTTCAACCTACGCTTCCCGCTTGCTGCGTCCGTACAGCAGCAGCATCGCCGCGATCACCACGCCGTAGATGATCTGGCGACCCGCCTCCGGCATCTGCGCAACCGAGAGAATCGATTGCAGCAACGTGATGAGGATCGCGCCGGCCACGGTGCCGAGATACGAGCCTCGGCCACCCAGAATGGACGTGCCGCCCAGCACCACCGCCGCGATCGCGGGCAGCAGGTAGGCGTCGCCCATCGACTGCGCCGCCTTCGATGCATAACCCGCGAGCAGCACGCCGCCGAACGCGGCGAACGCGCTGCACACGGCGAACGCGGCCACGGTCACGAGCCGCGTATCGATGCCGGAAAGGTAAGCCGCACGCTCGGTGTTGCCGATCGCATAGAGCGTGCGCCCGAAGGTCGTGCGCGAGAGCAGGAACATCGTCGCGGCACCGATCACGACCCACAGCGCGACCGCATTCGGCACACCCGGTACGAGCCAGCCCGCGGCGAGCCAGCGCATGATCTCCGGTGCGGAATCCTGCGGCGACGATCCCCCCGTGTAGACGATCATGATGCCCTGCGCGACCGCGTTGGTCGCGAGCGTCGCGATCATCGAAGGAATACGTAGCAGTGCGACGAGAATGCCGTTGACGATCCCGATCAGCACGCCGCAGCCAATCCCCACCGGAATCGCGAGAATTTGCCCGAGTTGGCCATGTCCCGACACGGCGCACGCCATCATCGCGCCGACGGTGATCGTCCAGGGCAGCGACAGGTCGATGTGACCGAGCAAGATCACCATCATCAGCCCGGTCGCGATAATGCCGAGAAACGCGCCGACCTTCAGTTGCAGCAGAATGTACTCCGGCGACGTGAAGTTGCGCGAATACATCCCGCCCACGAGCAGCAGCGCAATGATGCAGCCGAACGCGATCACGATCGGCTTGTCGATCCGGCGCGTGAGCCTCGACACGAACGTGGTGCGCGTGCTTGCGGAAACGCCGCTCATTGGAACCACTCCAGTCGGTTGCGCACGCTGAACAATCCGCATGCGCCAATCGCAACAGCCAGCAGGAGAATCACGCCCTGGAATAGCGGCTGCCACAGCGCGTCGACGTTGAACACGAACAGCAGGTCGCCGATCGAGCGGAACGCGAACGCGCCGAAGACCGCGCCAATCGCACTGCCCTTGCCGCCGAGCAGCGACACGCCGCCGATCACCACGGCGGCAATCGAAAAGAGCGTGTATGAGTTGGCGCTGCCAAGGCTGGCTTCGCCTGTGTCGGTGAAGAAGGTCAGAAAAAGCCCGCCCATCGCGGCGAGCAGGCCCGCCAACGTGTAGCTCGCGAACTTCGCGCGGCGGATCGGCATGCCGGAGAGGAAGGCCGCGGGTTCGGACGAGCCGGTCGCATACGCCGCGCGTCCCACCGCCGAGCGTTTGAAAGGAATCCAGACGATCACCACCGCCGCAATCAGAATCAGCAGGCTCGCCGGCACGAAGCCCGCGACCTTGCCGGTCAGCGCGTCGGCGAGATCGTCGTTGATCGTGCCGCCGGGAACCGGGCGCAGCAGCAACGCGATACCGTAGTAGACGGCGCCCGTCGCGATCGTCGTCACGATCGGCTGCAGGCGGCCGAAAATGATGATCACGCCATTGAGCGCGCCGCACAGCGCGCCTGCCGCGAGCACGCCGACAATGCCGAGCATGGTGTGCAGCGCGTCCCCCACGACGATCCAGGAGCCGATGCAATTCGTCAGCACGAGCATCATGCCGATAGAGAGATCGATGCCTGCCGTGAGCACGACGAGCGCCTGCCCCATCGACACGAGCGCGAGCAGCACCGCCTTGTTCGCCGCGGTCTGAAACACATTCGCCGACAAGCTCGATGGATA
The DNA here is from genome assembly GCF_009789655.1 of Paraburkholderia acidiphila. Lineage (GTDB taxonomy): Bacteria > Pseudomonadota > Gammaproteobacteria > Burkholderiales > Burkholderiaceae > Paraburkholderia > Paraburkholderia acidiphila. The sequence continues at coordinate 1,064,742 of NZ_CP046912.1, read as the reverse complement.
GTTGAACAGGTAAATCGCGAACATCAGCACGAACAGGCCGAACGCGAACGTCGTGCCGCGATTTTCCGCATACCAGTAACGCAGCCCGCTCATGGCGCGACTCCTGTGGAAGGCGTTGCTTGCGCAACCTGTGCGATCTGTCCAACCGGTAGATCCAGCGCGCTGGCGATCAGGTTCTGTTCGGTGATCGCCGGCCCGACGAGTTCTTTCTTGATCCGGCCTTCGTACAGCACGAGCACGCGGTCGCAGCAGCCGATCAGTTCGTCATAGTCGGTCGAATAGAACAGGATCGCCGCGCCTTCGTCGGCCAGGCGCCTGAGCAACTGATAAAGCTCCTGCTTCGTGCCGACGTCGATGCCGCGCGTCGGGTCGCTGAGCAGCAGGATTCTGGGCTTGCGGATCAGCCACTTCGCGATGACCACCTTCTGCTGGTTGCCGCCCGATAGCGACCCCACTGGCGCGTCGACGCCGTGCGACTTGATCGCGAGAAGCTCCATCATTCGGTCTACGAACGACTGCTGACGCTCGCGATCGATCACGCCTGCCGTGGACATGCGATCGAGCGCGGCAAACGAAAGGTTCTCGCGCACCGACATCGGCAGCATCAGGCCTTCGGTCTTGCGGTCCTCCGGAATCAGCGCCATCCCGATTCCCTTGGCGCGCGCGGCAGCCGGACTACCGATCGACACGGCCTTGCCGTCGATCTCGATCTTGCCCGCGCAACCGCGCAGCACGCCGAACAGCGCGAGCAGCAGTTCGCGCTGCCCTTGCCCGTCGAGGCCGCCCAGCCCGAGAATTTCACCGCGCTTCAGCGAAAAGCTGATGCCGCGCAGCGTGTCGCTCCACGCAAGATCGTGACAGGCGAGAACCGGCGCGGCAGTGCTCGACTGCTCCGGCTTTTCCGCGGGCTTTTCCGGAAATGCATGCTGGTAAGTCCGGCCGATCATCATTTCGATGACCTCATTATCCGAGCGCGTGCCCGCCTCGAAGCTCATCACATGACGGCCATTGCGGTAGACCGTGCATTCGTCCGCGAGCGCCTTCACCTCGTGCATGCGGTGCGAAATGAAAAGCAGCGCCAGCCCCTCTTGCCGCAGACGCTTGAGCACCTCAATCACGCGCGCTACGTCAGCCGCAGTGAGCGCCGACGTGGCCTCATCGAGAATCAGAATGCGCGGCTCGTGCGCCAGCCCCTTGGCAAGCTCGACCATCTGCTGGCGCGAGAGCGGCAGGTCGCGGACTTTCGCGAGCGGATTGATATCGGCCGCGCCCGCACGCGCGAGCGCTTCCTCGGCCTGGCGGCGCTGGGCCCGGCGGTCGATCATGCCAAAGCGGCGCGGCGGGTTCGAAGCGAAGATGTTGTCGGCCACGCTCAGGTCGGGAATCAGCGACAGCTCCTGATACACGCAGACAATGCCTGCCGCGTTCGCCTCGGCGGGCGAGGCGAACGCGACTTCGCGGCCGTCGAGGTGCATCACGCCCTCGTCCGGCTGCACGACGCCGGACATCACCTTCAGCAGCGTGGACTTGCCCGCGCCGTTCTCGCCGAGGATCGCGTGAATGCGGCCCTTGCGCACCGCGAGGTCCGCGTGATCGAGCGCCACTGCGCCGCCGTAGCTTTTCGACACGCCAGACATCTGAAAGAACGGCTGCTCTGCATCCTGCTGCATGCTTCGTCTCCCGTCACGTCGCCGGCCTTCACGCGATTACTGGTTGCCCTGGCTCTGCTTCATGATCTCCTGCGCGGAGAAGTTGATGCCGCAAGTGGGAAACGAATTGCCGACGAAAAAGTTGTCCGACTCGCCCGGGAAATAGTTGGTGCCCGCCTTCAGCTTCGAGTCGTCGGTAACGTCGAGCGGCAGCTTGATCGCCACGGGAATCGTCTGGCCGTCGAGCGCCGCCAGCGCCGTCTTGATCGCCACGGCCACCTGCGCGGGGCCGCTGCCCGCCGACGTGCACTTCAGGCCCTGAGCCCCGTACTGCGCGCAGAACTTGCGAAAGCCGTTTTCCGTCTCGCCGCCGAACGGCACGAACGGATGTTTCGCATCGATCATCGCGCGCACGACACCCGTGTCGCCGCCCTGCGCGGAAATGCCGTCGAAATGGCCCTGCACGGCAATCGCGTCGGCCGTGGCCTTCTGCGCGACGGCGTCGTCCCATTTGCCGTAGACCTGCACGACATTCCACTTCTTGCCGGTCTCGTCCAGGGTCTTCGTGAAGCCATTGTGGCGGTCGGTGTCGACCGAGGTGCCCGCCACGCCGCGCACTTCGAGCACCTTGCCGCCGCTCGGCAGATGGCCCGCCAGCCACTTGGCCCACAGCACGCCAAGGCCGTACTGGTCGACGTCCACGTTGATCGCGTCTTCGCTGTCGAGCGTGTTGTCGAACGCGACCAGCACGACGCCGGCCTTCTTCGCGCGGCGGATCGCGGGTCCGAACGAGGCGGGATTCTGCGCGTCGACGATGATTGCGTCGTAGCCGGCGTCGATGAAGTTGTTGACGGCCGAGATCTGCGCCGGGACGTCCTCGCCGGTCGAGACGACCTTGAATTCCTTGAGCTTGGCGGCGACGTCCGGTTGCGCCGTATAGGCCTTGGCCGTCTTGATCATCTGGATACGCCAGGTGTTCGCGATATAGCCGTTTACGAGCGCGATGCGGTACGGGCCGCTCTTCTTCGGATACTTGATGAACTTCGTGTCGGTCTTCCAGGGGACCATGCATGTGGGGTCGCTGGAGGGGCCGGAAACGATCGACGCCTGCGCGAAAGCCGCGCTTGCGCATAGCGCCATTGCCGCGGTCGCCGCCGCTCGAAGCACGTGGATTCCTGAAAGCATGTTGTCTCCTTTTTGTCGGATAGAACTGACTGCTTATTGATGACCGGCGCACCGGACGCGTCGATGTGGCCGACACCGTGTGCGTGACGCGGGGAATCTTGCTGGATGTGCTGCAGCGGGACTGGACCGGACGCGCCGAGCCAGCGGAATGACATCTTCAAAGGCGTCCCCTCGAAGCAAAACGACGGGCATGCGTGAACGCCACCCCGTCTGACAGTACTGGCATACCAATCCGCGCGCGATAGTGGTTTACCACTGCCCGAGGCGCGCGGCCCGGATGGCGGGAATCGGGCGAAAACCCGCACCAGTCCTATGTGTGGCGGCGCGGCAACTGGTGTACCATTTTGCCGAACTTCAGCCGCCACCCGGCGGCTTCGACGCTTTCGAGAATCCTGGATGGCCGATCTTTCGCACACGCCAACCGGTCGCACCGCCGATGCGGACGCGGCCGACCGCTCCTACGTCGGCCTCGCGAAACAGATCTACGACCTGATCGCGGCGGGCGACTTTGGGCGCGCGCCCGGCGGGCCTCGCGCCCGCCTGCCTTCCGAGCGCACGCTCGCCGAGCGTTTCGGCGTGAGCCGCACGCAGGTGAGAGAAGCGATCATCGCGCTGGAAGTGCAAGGCGTGGTCGAGGTGCGCGTGGGCTCGGGCATCTATGTGGCCGAGGCGCAAGAGGCGCGCGCCATTGCGTTCGACCTGCCGCTCGGGCCGGGCCCGATCGAAACGCTGCGCGCGCGGGAAGTGATCGAAAGCGGGATTGCGGCGCTCGCCGCGACCGAACGCAAGGACTCGGACCTCGACCGCCTCTTCGCGGCGTTGCGCGCGATGCGCGAAAACATGGACGACAAGGCCGCGAACGAGGCCGCCGACCGCGAGTTCCATCTGGCGATTGCAGGCGCGACGGGCAACGACATGCTGCGCCACGTGGTGAGCGCAATGTGGGACAACTCGCGTGCCGACCCGCTGTGGAAGAAGATCGAGGAGCACTTCCATACGCCCGCGTTGCGCGCCGCTTCGCAGGAAGACCACCAGCGCATCTTCTCCGCCATCATGGCGCGCGACGCGGCCGCCGCGCGTGCGGCGATGCAGGCGCATCTCGCACGCGTGATCGGCGAATTCACGCAGGCGTGGCGTTAGCGACTTATGCGGCCACAGGCAGTGCGTGTACGGCCAGCGCGCTTTCCTCTTGCGCGACAACCGGCTGTGCGGCCCACTGCGCCTGCAACGGCAGGTCCGCCGCCTCGCTCACGCGGAACGTGGCCACGGCCTCGGCCATCTGGCTCGCCTGCTGCTCGAGCGACTCGGCGGCGGCCGCCGCCTCTTCCACGAGCGCCGCATTCTGCTGCGTGACCTGATCCATCTGGCTCACCGCCGTCTCGACCTGCTCGATACCGGCACTCTGCTCCACGGTAGCCGAGGCGATCTCCTTCATGAGACCCGACACCTTGTCCACCGAAGCGACGATCTCCGCCATCGTCGCGCCCGCTTCGCCCACGAGCGAGCGGCCATTGCGCACGTCATGCACCGAAGCGTCGATCAGCGACTTGATTTCGCGCGCCGCCGCGGCGCTGCGCTGCGCGAGCATGCGCACCTCGCCCGCGACGACGGCAAAGCCGCGCCCCTGCTCGCCCGCGCGCGCGGCCTCGACCGAAGCGTTGAGCGCGAGGATATTGGTCTGAAACGCAATGCCGTCGATGATGCCCGTGATGTCCGCGATCTTGCCCGAGCTGCGGCTGATCTCCTCCATCGTTTCGATCACCTGCTCGACCACGCGTCCGCCGCGCTGCGCGACATCCGCCGCGCCGGTGGCGAGCGCGCTCGCGGCGTTCGCGTGCTGCGCGTTCTGACGCACGCTCGACGTGAGCTGCTCCATGCTCGACGCCGTCTGCTCCAGCGACGCCGACTGCTGCTCCGTGCGGCTCGACAAATCGAGGTTGCCCGCCGCGATCTCGCGCGCGCCCGTATTGATCGCGTCGCAACTCGTGCGCACGCTGCGCACCGTGTGGCTCAGGCCGCCTTGCATGCGCCGCATGGCGCCTAGCAACTGGCCGATTTCGTTGCGCCCGCCACCTTCTATCGGGACCGAGAGATCGTTCGCGGCGATCTGGTTCAGCACTTCCACCGCCTCTTTGAGCGGAGCCGTCACGAGGCGTCGCAGCGCCATATGCGTTGCGACGACGAGCGCCAGCGCACCCGACAAGCCCACCGCCACCATCGCCATCACCCAGTCGTGCTCGCGCTCGCCCTGGTCGAGCGTCGCGCGCGTGACGGCATCCGCGTTCGCGCGCAACGCGACCACGCTCGCAGAAAACGACGTATTCGCGTTGGCGACGTCTGCGGCGGCGAGCGTGGCGTACGTTGACGTGTCGCCCGCTGCGAGCGCCGCGGCCGCGCGCTGCAGCGCATCCGCGAGCGCGCTCCACGTAGTGAGCAAGGCGTCGCGCTGCTGGGCTGCCGCGGCGTCGAACGGTGCGCTCGCGCGCAGCGCGGCGCCATGCTTCGCGGCCTGATCGAGGCGATCGCGCGCGTCCTGCTGCGCCCGCTGTTGCGCTTGCACACGCGCGGCCGCGTCGCCCGTTTCCTTCGCCGCCTGGTATGCGCGCGCCAGCGCCGTTTGCGCAAGCGCCGCGTCCTCCCGCAAGGCGAGCGCGAGCGCGTCCTGGCGCGCGACTTCATGGATGAAACGCGCCGAGTTGTCGGCGCGGCCGATCATCAGGACACCTACCGCAGCGCCAACCACCAGCATCGCCGCGAACGTGCAAAGCACGAGCAACAGCCCGGTTCGAATCGTCAGATTACGCATTGCCTTCTTCCCGCTTTAGTGCCTCGACGTGGTTGGGACGGCGTCGCCGCCCATGCGCGCCAGCAGCATATTCGCCTGTTCGATCAGCGTGGCGCGGTATTCGCCGGGCAGCAGCACGTCGTCGGCCACGGCCATCGCTTCGCCGAGCTGCGCGCGAAACGCGAGCATCGTGCGCTCGACCTGCGCAGTCGACAGTTGCGGCAACACCGCCTCCACGAACTTCGTCATCACCACCACGCTCGCGCCGAAGCGCGAGATGGCCTTGCCATGCGCGCTCACTAGCGCGGTCATCGATTTCAACAACATCTCGTCACTGGTGCTCACTGAATTCTCCAGATACAACGGCCAAAGGGGGAATAGAAACGGCAGCCTTCAACCGGCCACGCACATTTCGAGCGCGCGCGGCATCAATTCGGCGGGCGCGGGACGCGCAAGCAGAAAACCCTGCGCGCGGTCGCAGCCGATCTCGCGCAGGAACTCGAGTTGCCGCGGCGTCTCGACGCCCTCGGCCACCACCGTGACACCGAGCGAGCGCGCCATCGCGACGATCGCGCGCACGATCGAGCGGTCGCGCGCGGCGCTTTTCTTCACACGCGGCGACATGTCCGGCTCCGGCTCGGCCAGGTCCGCGAGGAACGAACGGTCCACCTTGAGCGTGTCGACCGGTAAGGACTGCAGATACTTGAAAGACGAATAGCCCGTGCCGAAGTCGTCGATCGCGAGGCTGATGCCACGCGCAGCGAGCTCCTGCAGCAACGCCTCGATACCGCCCCGCCCCGACGTCATCGCCATGCTCTCCACGAGTTCGAGCTGCAGGCGTGTGGCCGGCAAGCCTGTCTCGCTGAGTATCGTCGTGAGCTGATGCAGGAAACCATCGTGCAGACATTGCCGGGCCGAAAGATTCACGCTGATGCGGCCGAAGTCGAAGCCTTGATCGAGCCACTCGCGCGCCTGGCTGCAGGCCTCGCGCAACACCCATGCGCCGAGCGGAACGATCAATGAGGATTCCTCGGCAATCGGAATGAACTGATCGGGCGGCACGAGGCCGCGCCGCGGGTGCTGCCAGCGCACGAGCGCCTCGATATTGACGAGCGCCCCGCTCGCCACATCGAATTCGGGCTGATAGTGGAGCACGAGTTCGCCGGCTTCCAGCGCATGGTGAAGCTCGCTTTCGAGCACAATGCGCTCCATGGCCGAAGACGTCATCGGGGCGGCGAAGAAGCGGAAGTTGTTCTTGCCCGCGTCCTTGGCCTCGTACATCGCGCGGTCGGCCTGCATGAGCAGTTGGCGCGGATCGCGCGCGTCGTCGGGATACATGCTGATGCCGATGCTCGGCGTGACGAACAGCAGGTGCTCGCCAATGTGCATCGCCGCGCCTACGCGCGCGAGCAACCCCTGAGCGATCTGCCCCACGTGGCGAATGTCTTCGATATCCTCGATCAGCAGCGTGAACTCATCGCCGCCCAGGCGCGCCACCGTGTCGGTCTCGCGCACCGCTTCGCGCAGACGCGTGGCGATCACAGTGAGCGCCTCGTCGCCCACACTGTGGCCCATCGTGTCGTTAATGAGCTTGAAGCGGTCGAGGTCGAGGAACATCACCGCGACGCGCTTGCCCGAACGGCGTGCGCGCGCGAGCGAAAGCGTGAGACGCTCGGTGAACAGCGTGCGATTGGGCAAGCCCGTCAAGGCGTCGTGCGTCGCGAGGTAGCTCAGCCGCTCCTCGGTCTCGCGGCGCTGCGTGATGTCCGCGAAGATCGCGGCGTAATGCGTGCAGCGCCCGCCGGGGTCGCAGATGCTGGAAATCGTCAGGTATTCCAGGTAAAGCGCGCCGTCCTTGCGACGGTTCCAGATTTCGCCTTTCCAGTGGCCGTTTTGCTGAAGGCTGCGCCACAGCGCGCTATAGAACGCCGGACCCTGGCGCCCCGAGTTGAGCAGGCTCGCATTGCGCCCTAGCGCCTCGTGCTCCGTATAGCCCGTGAGCCGCGTAAAAGCCGGATTCACGCGTTCGATCGTGCCGTCGAGGTCGGTGATCATCACGCCGTCCAGCGTCGACTCCACCACCTGGTCAGCCAGTCGCAAGTTCGCGCGCGAAGCGAGCAGCGCGTCGTCGCGCTCGCGCAGCGCCATCTGCAGTTCGCGCACGAAACCGTCTTCGATATCGTGCAGGATATGCGAGAGGTCGAGCAGGCCCGCGAGACTCCCGTCTTCGCCGATCACCCCCACGTGGCGCATGCGGTGCGCGACGAGATACTGGCGCGCAGCGTAGAGGCTTTGCGAATGCGCGAGCGAGCGCAGCGGCCGGCTTGCGCGCGCGCCGACCATGCCGTCGAGCGCGCCGGCCCCCGCGCAGCGCACCACGTCGCGCTCGGTCACGATGCCGTAGTCGCCTTCGGGATAGCTCACGACCAGTGCGCTCAAGCGCCGCGCACGCATACGCTGCATGGCCTCGTGCATGGACATGCGTGCGTCGACCACGAGCGGCATCGCGGCGTTGACCGAGCCAACGGTCTTCAGCCGCAGAAAGCATTCGAGCCCCTGGTTCATGACCAGGTCGGTTTGCGTGACGATGCCGAGCGAGCGCCCTGCCTGATCCACCACCAGACAATGGCGGATGCCGTCGCGCTTGAAGCGCAGCGCGGCGTCGCGCAGGCGCGTGTTCGCAGGCAGCGCGCGCACCGGATGGCTCATCGCATGACGAATGGGCAGCGCCAGCGCGGCGGCGTCTTCGCCCAGCGCAAGCGCGTCGTGCTCGGTCCAGATGCCGACGGGCCGCCCCATTTCGGTGATCACGATGGCGCTATAGCGCCGCTCGCTCATCATGCGCGCCGCTTCGCGAATCGGCACGTCGGGCCCGCAGGCAAGCGGCGGCCCCGAAAGAAGCTGCCCGATTTCCAGGTCCAGCGTGTGGTGATGCATGTTGCGCCCCGAACCGCACTGCGATTGTCTTTGTGAGATAGCGGCAAGCTAACAGTGGGCGGGTGGCCTTCAATTGACGGAAATCAAGGTTTTGATCACCCGAGGTGGCGCAAACGTTTGCGCATCCGCTGACACGAATATCAGGGCTGCATCACGTGTCGCGCGGCTGCGACAAACTTGATGCGCATAAACTTTTATATGTGGAATCACACAATCTAGTTTACTGGACAATTAAATCCATTAAACTGGATGTCATGGATATCCACGCAAACATCGCTCGCCGCCTGCGCGAACTGCGCGACACCAAAGGCTGGTCGCTCGAAGCGCTGGCCGAGCGCAGTTCGGTCAGCCGTTCGAACATCTCGCTCATCGAACGCGGCGAAAGCAGCCCCACCGCCATCGTGCTCGACAAGCTCGCCACCGCACTCGGCGTATCGCTTGCCTCGCTCTTCGAGGCGCCGGGCAACGAAGCGCAGCAGGCCCCATCCCCACACGCCGCAGCAGGCGACCAGGCGGTGTGGACCGATCCCGAATCGGGCTACGTACGGCGCAATCTATCGCCGCCCGCATGGTCGCCCATCCAGCTCGTGGAAGTGCACTTCCCGCCCGCCCAGCGCGTGGCCTATGACACAAGCTTGCGCGACGCGGAAATTCATCAGCAGGTTTGGGTGATGGAAGGCGTGATGGAGATGACCGTTGGCGAGCGCGTGTGGCGGCTCGAAACCGGCGACTGCCTCGCGATGCGCCTCGACGGCCCTATTGTCTATCGCAATCCCATGTGTGAACCGGCGCGCTACGTCGTCGCGCTATGCAGGACCACTAACTGACCGGGTTCGAATACCTATGAGCGAAACCATCAAGATACGTTGCCTCACCGCCGAACAAGCGCGCGCCAGTGCGCCCGCGCTCGCGCAAGTGCTTATCGATTGCGTGGAAGGAGGCGCCTCGGTGAGCTTCATGCTGCCCATTTCACACGATACGGCGCTCGCGTTCTGGCACGAGGTCGCGCAAGGCGTGGCGCGCGGCGAACGCATTCTGCTCGCCGCCGAGGACGCACGGCAGCGCATTGTGGGCACAGCTCAACTCGTGACCGCACAACCGGAGAACCAGCCGCATCGCGCCGATGTCGCCAAGGTGCTGGTGCATCGCGACGCCCGCAGGCACGGCGTCGGGCTGCGCCTCATGGCGGCGATCGATGCGGCGGCACGGGACGCCGGCAAATCGGTGCTGGTGCTCGACACCGTGACGGGAGGCGCGGCCGAAGGGCTCTATGCGCGCGCAGGATGGGAGCGTGTGGGCGCCGTGCCGAATTACGCGCTCATGCCGGACGGCACCTATTGCGGCACCACGTTCTATCACAAGCAACTGGCGAGCCAATAATCCGCCAGGGCGTGGAGACGCCGGTTCGTCAGGCACCCCGTTTAAGGATATTGCCGATGGCGAGCGCCAAACCATCCGGATTGTCGTACGCCATCATATGTTCGGTGTTGCCAACGAGTTCAACGATGCAGCCCGCTTGCTCGTATTTCGCAATTTCGCTTGCAGCCGTATCTGAAAGGATCACCCCTTTTTTCGAATTCAGCCTGGCGAGATCTTCAAGCCAGTTTTGCGCGTTATCGTCCAGCGCGGAGCTTGCCCACTGGTAAATGGCGCGAGGTGATGCGACGGAAAACGGACCCAACCAGGCGTCGTTGCCGCCCGCCGCTTTCAACTGCGCCAGCAGCTGTGAAAAACCAACGTCGATGAACTGTGCTTCGGTCATCGATATGATTTCCGACAGCATCGCCTTGCCGTAATCGTTCAGACCGGGCGCACACAAGATCAGGGTGCTCACCGGGATCGGCAGGCATTTCGCCAGCTTCAGGGCGATGAACGCTCCCGCGCTATGACCGAACAGATTCACCTGCGACAAGTGCTCGCCAGCAATGAAGCTGGACAGCGTAGTCGCCTGATATTCCGAGGCAAATTTTCCGTGTTCGGGTTTGTCGCTGAACCCCGCTCCGATGAGATCGATGAGGATCGATCTGCTTTTTGAGTATGAATTCGAGGCGGCCACCGGCGGATAGTCGCTGCTGGAAGCACATCCCAAACCATGGATAAACAGAAGCGGAGCGAAGGGGCTTGTGGCGGAATATAAATCGAAGTAGCGAAGGACGTTCCCGCTATCGTCGATAGTGAATGAATTCATATTCCCTTCTGGAAGTCGATACTGGCGTATGCGGATAACGACGGCATTGCATGCATGCCGAACATCCGAATATTCAACCCGAAATTTACCGATGTCGAATTCAGATGACATCGCGGCTTGACCAGTATCAGCAACCGCAGGACTTCAAAACGGCTCGCACATTCAAGGCGTTGCCACCGCGCGCAATGCCTCCGAAGGCCGCATGCCGAACATGCGCCGGTAGTCGGTGGCGAACTGACTCAGATGCCAGAAGCCCCAGGCGGCTGCGACGTCCTGCACCGAGCCAGCTGCGCGCCCGCACAGATCGCGCCGGGCGCCGTTCAGGCGCAGCGCGCGCAGGTAGGTGGCAGGCGCCATGCCGAGCACGTCCTGAAAACAGTACTGAAGCGTACGGCGGCTCACATGCAACTGCTCGCAAAGCTCCGGCACGCCAACTGGCCGAGTGCGATGCGCGAGCACATAGTCGCGCGCCTGTGAGACGATCCAGCGGCGCCGCGAGGCGGGCTCGACGAACGGCTCGCGGCCGGTCGAGCAGGCGTCGAACAGCGCGGCTAACACTTCGGCCTGGATTTCGTTGCGTTCGAACTCCGCGAGCGGTCCGTTCGGCGCGTGCGCATGCGGATTTACGTGCGGGTGTCCGCCGTCGTCAAGACGCCTTGCGAGCAGCGAGCAAAGGCGATCGATACGTGCGGCGTCAGCATGCACGATGGGCGTTCCCGGCAGACGCTCGTCAAGCGAGATGTGTTCGACCGAAGCCGCATAGCGGCGCAGCACGTCGCCGCGCACGACTACGCCGTAAATCGAGAATTGCGCCGGCGTGAGCAGTTCGAACTCGACGTTGCCTGGACGCAGCGCGAGTGCGTTCGCGCCGATAGGCTGCGCGTCGATGCGCGCCTGGCCTTCGCGCGCGACGGGAATGCCAAACCACCAGGCATCGCCGCGCACTTCGCACGCTTGCCGCAGCGTGTGGCTCGTGGTCTCGCGGAACACCTTCATGGTGTCGAGCGGCAACTCGGTGAGGGTGCCGACAAAACGGCCCGCAGCGAGCTGGTCGTAGGTCTGACGCCAGCCCACGAGATTGCGCGCCTGCTCGTCGGCGTCGTGCGCGACGCTGACCACCGCCCGGCCTGCGGGCGCCACTGCACCCAGCGCGTTGCGCTGCGTTTCCTCGGCCGTGGCTTCGGTCCGCTCAGCCAATTCGTTCATGGTTGCCTCCCAGCACGCACTTGCATCAATCGATAGACGAATGATGCAAGAGTCGCGCCAGCCCGAACACTATGCCAAAAGGCCAAGCCATACGGCGAGCTGCTCCACAGCGGCGCAATGGGCTGTCACCGGAGTGCTCAATCACGGCACAGGCGGCAATGCGCACCGGCGCGGTGCGTCCGTGCTCACGCAACACTGCGGCGAGCCGGATGGCAGGACTCACGTGAGCTCACGCCGAACCAAGCTGACTTGCCCCCGCACTGCCGGGCAACGTAGCGTCGCTATCGTCCTTGAGTCCGACGCCGGTCAGCCCGAGCCGCCGCGCGTGCGTGAGGAGGTAATGCAGCTTGTGAGCGGCCGCCTCGTAGGGCAGGCCTTCGGGCCGCACGTTCGAAATGCAGTTGCGCTGTGCATCATGGCAACCCACTTTCGGCGCGTAGGTCAGATAAACGCCGAGGCTGTCGGGCGAGCTGAGTCCGGGCCGCTCGCCTATGAGCATCGCAACGAGCTTCGCGCCCAGAAGTTCGCCAATCTCGTCGCCGAGCGCAACGCGCGCCTGACGTGCAACGACCACGGGACCGATGCGCCAGTCCGTGAGACGCGCACGCACGGCGAGCAGCAGCGGAACGGCCTGCTTCGCCGCAGCGAATGCCGAAAGGCCGTCGCCGATCACGAACACGACTTCGGGCGGTTCGCCGTTCGAGGCGGCCGCGGCCGCCCCCCCACTACCGGCAGAACCGGCCAACGCGGCCCGGCTCGCCTCCGACAAGCGCCGCCCCAGGTCTGGCCTGCGCAAATAATGCTCCCTGTCCGGCGCCGCACTTTCCACACCGAGCGTTGCGAACCCTTGCGCTTCGAGCGTGCGCCGCAGGGCTTCGGCGTCGAGCGGCTGATGCACGGCGTCGCGCGCCTGCGCGTGCGAGAGATTGAACGCGAGCAGCGGCGCGGTGGGCAGGCCGTTGCCCGCGCGCCCGAGCGCAATGCGCGCGTTCGTGAATGCCTTCAGTCCGCCCCAGGGGTTCTTTTCGACGGCGTCGCTCATGCGTCGATCCCCATCCATTCGTGCGCGCCCGCAAGCAACGGCACGCGCGCCGAGCCGGGCAGGAGCGCGCCTTTCGAGTCGACGATCTCCATCGTCTCCAGCCACTCCTCGAACTCCGGCGCGCGGCGCAGGCCGAGCAGGTCGCGCACGTAGAGCGCGTCGTGAAACGAAGTGCTCTGGTAGTTGAGCATGACGTCGTCAGCGCCTGGAATGCCCATGATGAAATTGATGCCCGCCGCGCCCAGCAGCGTGAGCAGCGCGTCCATGTCGTCCTGGTCGGCTTCGGCGTGATTCGTGTAGCAAATGTCGCAGCCCATTGGCACGCCCAGCAGCTTGCCGCAGAAGTGATCTTCCAGGCCCGCACGGATGATCTGCTTTCCGTCGTACAAATACTCGGGGCCGATGAAGCCCACCACCGTATTCACCAGAAACGGCTCGAACTTGCGCGCAACCGCATAGGCGCGCACCTCGCACGTTTGCTGGTCCACGCCGTAATGCGCGTTCGCCGAGAGTGCGCTGCCCTGGCCTGTCTCGAAGTACATGAGGTTGTTGCCGACCGTGCCGCGCTTGAGCGACAGCGCGGCCTCGCGCGCCTCTTTCAGGAGCGCGAGCGAAATACCGAAGCTCGCATTCGCTTTTTCGGTACCCGCGATCGATTGAAACACGAGGTCGACGGGCGCGCCCTTTTCGATCGCCGCAATCGTGTTCGTCACGTGCGTGAGCACACAGGACTGCGTAGGCACGCGGTAACGCTCGCGAAAACCGTCGATCATCGCCAGCAGCTTCACGATGGCCGCCAGGCTGTCCGTTGCCGGGTTGATGCCGATCATCGCGTCGCCGCAGCCGTACATCAGACCGTCGAGCATCGAGGCGGCGATGCCCTTCACGTCGTCGGTGGGATGGTTCGGCTGCAGGCGCACCGACATGCGGCCCGGCAACCCTACCGTGTTGCGAAAGCGCGTGATCACGGGGCGCTTTTTGGCCACCGCGATCAGGTCCTGATTGCGCATGAGCTTCGACACGGCTGCGACCATCTCGGGCGTGAGGCCTGGCGCCAGGCGCTCGAGCGCTTCGGTATTCGCAGCGCCGGAAAGCAGCCAGTCGCGAAAGTCGCCCACGGTGAGGTGCGCAACAGTCGCAAACGCAGCCGCGTCGTGATCGTCGACGATGAGGCGTGTGACCTCATCGTCCTCGTAGGGGACCAGCGCCTCCGAGAGAAACGCCTTCAGCGGCACCGCCGCCAGCGCCATTTTCGCGGCCACGCGCTCCTCTTCGCTCGCCGCCGCCACGCCGGCGAGCTGGTCGCCGGAGCGCAGCGGGCTTGCCTTCGCGAGCAGCGTCTTGAGGTCCGCGAAGCGGTAGGTGCGCGCGCCGATCGTCTCCGTATAGTTCATGTGATGGACTCCTGCAAATCTCGCGGCTCACTCCTCGAGCAGCGCTTCACCTGGCATGGCGTCGCGCTGGCTGCGCGTGGCGAGGAAATAGCCATAGCCGAGCGCGAGAAACACGACGAACACTCCCGCGACCAGCGCATTGAAATACACCATCGTGCCAAGGCAAACGACCGCGGCCACGAGCGCAAACGCCGGGAAGTACGGGTACAGCGGCGCGCGGAACGGCCGGTCCATGGCCGGCTGCATGCGGCGCAGCTTGAAGAGCGCCGCCATGCTGACAATGTACATCACGATCGCGCCGAACACCGACATCGTGACGATGTTGGCCGTGAGCGTCTGGCCGCCGAACTGGATCAGCTCGTCGCTGTAGATCGCGGCGATGCCCACCACGCCGCCTGCGAGAATCGCGCGATACGGCGTCTTGAAGCGCGGGTGGATCTTCGCGAGCCACGCGGGCAGATAGCCTTCGCGGGCGAGCGCGAAGATCTGCCGCGAATAGCCGAGAATGATGCCGTGAAACGAGGCAACGAGCCCGAAGAGGCCAAGCCAGACGAGCATGTGCATCCAGCCGCTGTGCTCGCCTACGATGAACTTCATGGCCTGCGGCAGCGGATCGTTGATGTTGGCGAGCTTGGTCCAGTCACCCGCGCCGCCCGCGAACACCATCACGCCCACGGCCAGCGCGACGAGCGTGAGGATGCCCGCCACATAGGCGATGGGAATCGAGCGGCGCGGGTTCTTCGCTTCTTCTGCGGCCATGGCGACGCCTTCGATCGCAAGGAAAAACCAGATGGCGAACGGAATCGCGGCGAACATGCCGTTGAACGACCCGAGCGAGAAGTGGTCGTTACCGGACCAGCCGCCCTTCATGAAGTTGGACCAGGCAAACCCCGGCGACACCACGCCCATGAACACGAGCAATTCGAAAATGGCGAGCAGTGTGACGATCAATTCGAACGTCGCGGCGATCTGCACGCCCACGATATTGAGCGCCATGAACACGAGATACGCGCCCATGGCCGCGTGCTTCGGCTCGAGCCCGGGGAACTGCACATGCAGGTACGCGCCGATCGCGAGCGCGATGGCGGGCGGCGCGAACACGAATTCGACGAGCGTGGCCGCGCCCGCCAGATACCCGCCTGTCGGACCGAACGCGCGCCGGGCATAGGCGAATGGCCCGCCCGCATGCGGAATGGAGGTGGTGAGTTCAGTGAAGCTGAAGATGAACGTGGTGTACATCGCCGCGACGAACAAGGCCGTGACGACGAAGCCGAGCGTGCCGGCGCTGGCCCAGCCGTAGCTCCAGCCAAAGTACTCGCCCGAGATCACGAGGCCGACTGCGATGCCCCACAACTGCCACGTGCCGAGCGTTTGATTCAGCGCGGGCGCGCCGGCCTTGCCGCCCGCTGCGGGGCGTGCGTTCGACTCGCGTTGCATGGTTCTCTCCCTGTGGATGGCCCGGGCGGCCAGCCCAGGCCGCCACGGATGCGTGGAACCATGCTATTGGGTCATTAATCGACGTGTTATCGAAAATCGGCAAATCGTGGCTGCGCGCTTCCTTGCGGCAACCTTTCGCGCGTCACGCCTAAAGCAACGGGTCCATCAGCGCGACCTGCTGCGCGAAGCGCTGCTTGTCCTCGCCCTGCAAGGGGTCGCGATGCGGCAGGTCGACGGTGAGCGGATCCTGCGCGACCTGATCCACGTGCACCTCGTAGTGCAGATGCGGACCGGTCGCCCAGCCCGTCGCGCCCACATAGCCGATTACCTGCCCTTTGGTCACCGTCTGCCCGACCTTCAAGTGATTCGCAAAGCGCGAGAGATGCGCGAAGGTCGTGGAGTAAGGGCCGAAGTTGTCGAGCTTCACGACCTTGCCATAGCCCGTTTGCCAGCCCGCGAACATCACCGTACCGCGCGCGGTCGCGTGAACCGGCGTGCCCACCGGCGCCGCGAGATCGACGCCTTCGTGCGGCTGAATGCGGTGCGTGACGGGATCGAGCCTTCGCAGCGAAAAATGCGAAGACACGCGCGTGAACGTCACGGGGTAGCGCAGGAACGACGGCATGGCCGCGTGACCATCGGCGGAATAATAGAACGCCTTGCCCGCGAGGTTCCGATAGAGAAAGAGATCGTGCGAGACGTTGCCGTTCGAAATGCGGATCGCAACGGGGGTGTCGGGGGAAGATTGTGCGTCTTGCGTCGCGCCGGCGTTCGAGGCGCTCGCATCGTTTGAATCTTTTGCCGCGTTCACGACGTTCGCACCGTTCGCACTATCCGCATCGTTGCGGAACACGAAGCGGATTTCGCTGCCGCGCTGCAGATCGCGCCGGAAATCGAGCCGGCCAGAGAATGCGCGCGTCAGACGGGCCGTCGTCGCCGCGTCCAGGCCGAGACGCTGGGCGGCCTCCGAGAAGCTGTGCTCGACCACCGCGGTCTCCACGCGAAACGCCGGTGCGCTTTCGCTCGCGGGCGCTGCATTGGCCACCGCCTCAGACGCCGCACCCTGCGCCGAGGCCGCGGGCGTCACTGTCGTCGCGCCGGATAGCGGATCGTCGGTCGCGACGTCTGCGTGTTGATGCGCGAGCCACGCGGCGCTCGTCAAACCGATTGCGGACACAACGATGAGTTTCCCCGCGAAGCCCGGGGAGGCCGCTATTGCACGAAAAGCCATGAATCGAATGACGGATTTCAGAGCGGAGAAACACGAGCGAGCGCCGCGCTTCTCGAAGTGAATTCGGAAGTGAGGTCGATGGCCGCTTCGTTGAATCGGCGAGCATCGATGATGCGAAGCGATTCAAAATAAAGGGCCTTTCTTAAACGAAACTTAAGACAGATCAAAGAGCGGAACATTCTTCCGCTTCGCCATGCGACGACTGCCGGGAACGCCACTTGCTTAACGTCAGCGTGCAGAAAATGCGTACCTGTACGCGAGTTTCTGACACTTTTATAAAACGGGAAATGCTACCTAAACATTTTCATCCGGATACCTGATTAATTTCCCGAAATGACATACCGAATCCAATCACGCCTGTTTTGTGTCAAGCCGCGATCGCTCCCCAAGGTAGACGCACCTAATCGAATGCTCTATACTGATCTTGTTTCGATCACAACGAAGTCGTTCTCGTGTGCGTTGAGGCACAAGGTCCATGCTAAAGGACCGCTGTGTCGCAAGCGCCATTCAAACGGGCCTCCGGCCCTCGCGTAGCGCCTCCAGGCCTTCGCATCCATGCCGCCTTCAGGCGGTTTCCTGCTCCAGCGCGCATCGATCTGCTCGGCGCCGTTGAGCTGAACATGACAACCAGAAGAACGCGAAGCGCGCGTTCATGCGACTGCCGCCACGTGGGCATCGTGCGCGGGCGGACTCGTTTTCGTCCGCATTTTGTCGGTAGTTTTTCGTCGGTTCCAATCGCGGCCATGCCGGGATCACGAACTTCCTTCGCGGCGCCTTGAGCCATCCTCATGGGCGTCCCCGCTGCGCAGCGTTGCGCCGCGCGGCACAAGAACAAGGAGGCGTACCTTCATGACTCGACGCTCTGCCCTGCTCGCGGGCAGCCTGATCGCCCTTGCCGTCATTGCGTGGGCGCTCTCGCGCGCCATCGGCGCCGATACGTGGCACAGCCACGCCGGCGACCTTGCCTACTACACCGGGCGGCATCTGTTGCTCGTCGGCTATTCGATGGCGCTCGCCATCGTGGTCGGCGTGCCCGCCGGCGTGCTGCTGAGCCGGCCGCGCTTCGCGCGCCAGGCCGAACGCTTCATGCAGATCTTCAACGTGGGCAACACGATTCCCTCACTCGCGGTACTGGCCATTGCGCTCGGCGTGTTTGGCATCGGCGACATTCCCGCGATCGTCGCGCTCTTTCTCGCATCGCTGCTGCCCATCACGCGCAATACCTACGAAGGCGTGAAAAACGTACCCGGCGCGCTGCGCGAAGCGGCGCGCGGCATCGGCATGACGGGCTGGCAGTCGCTCACGCGCGTGGAATTGCCCAATGCGCTGCCCATTATTGTGGGCGGCGTGCGCACTGCGCTCGCCATCAACGTGGGCACGGCGCCGCTGGCTTATCTGATCGGCGCGGACAGTCTCGGCTCGCTCATTTTCCCCGGCATCTATCTGAACGACCAGCCCTTGCTGCTGCTCGGCGCCGCGTTCACCGCCGCGCTTGCGCTCGTGCTCGACGGCGTGGTGGCCGCCGGCAGCCATCAGTGGCTCTCGCGTCATGGAGGGCTCGCATGATGCTCACGTCACCCTTCAAACGCCTGCGCCGCTTCGTTCAGGCCTGCCTGATCGGCACCGCGCTCGTTGCCACCAGCACGCCCGTTTTCGCGCAGCCGAAGCTCGTATTGGGCGCGAAGAACTTCACCGAGCAATATGTGCTCGCCGAAGTCACGGCGCAATACCTGCGTTCGCGCGGCTATAGCGTGGAGGTGCGCTCGGGCCTCGGCAGCACGCTCATGCGCAGCGCGCTGGAGAACGGGCAGTTCGATCTCGTGTGGGACTACACCGGCACGGCGGCACTCGTCTACGACAAGCTGACCGAAAAGCTCTCGCCCGAAGCGATGTACGAACGCGTGAAGGCGCTCGATGCGCCGCGCGGCCTCGTCTGGCTCAACGCCTCGCCGCTCAACGACACCTATGCATTAGGTCTGCCAAGCAAATTCGCCGAGGAAACGGGCATCACCACGGTCTCGCAGCTTTCGCAACGGTTGAAGACCGACCCCGACGCCAGACGCTACGTGTTCGGCATGGACGCCGAGTTTGCGAATCGCCCGGACGGCCTCAAGCCCCTGCTCGCCACCTATGACATGAGCTTCCGCCGCTCGCAGATGAAGCAGATGGACCCCGGCCTCGTCTACACGGCGCTGCACAACAACCAGTTGAAGATCGGCCTCGTCTACACCACGGATGGCCGCGTGAAAGGCTTCGGCATCGTCCCGCTCGAAGACGACAAGCATTTCTTCCCGCCGTACAACGCCACGCCCGTGGTACGCAAGGAAGTGCTGGAGCGCAATCCCAAGCTGGCCGCGCAGCTCAACGCGCTTTCCGCCGCCCTCAACAACGACGTGATGCAGGACATGAACAAATCCGTGGACCTCGACGGCAAATCCGCTCAGGCAGTGGCGGCGGATTTCCTGCGCACGCATTCGCTCCCTTGAAGGAGGCCGCATGAACGTATTCGACTATCTCGCTTCGAGCTGGCCCGAACTGCTGCAACTCACGCTGCAGCATCTCTATCTCGTGGGCATTGCCGTGGGTTGCGCGATTGTTGCGGGCGTGCCGCTCGGCGTACTCATCAGCCGCCACGACTGGCTCGCCGCGCCGCTGCTGGGCCTTGCGACCATCATCCTCACGCTGCCTTCCATCGCGCTCTTCGGCCTCATGATTCCCGTGTTCTCGCGCTTCGGGCAGGGCATCGGCGCGGTGCCGGCCATCACGGCGGTGTTCCTCTATTCGCTGCTGCCCATCATGCGCAACACCTACCTCGCGCTGCGCAACGTGGACGCGGGCATCAAGGAAGCGGGCACCGGCATTGGCATGACGTCGTGGCAGCGTCTGCGTCTCGTCGATTTGCCGCTGGCCGTGCCCGTGATTCTCGCGGGCGTGCGCACGGCGGTCGTGATGAACATTGGCGTGATGACCATTGCCGCCGTGATCGGCGCGGGCGGACTCGGCACGCTGATCATTCGCGCCATTGGCCAGAGCAGCATGATGAAGCTGCTCGTGGGCGCGGTGCTCGTGAGCGTGCTCGCGATCGTCGCCGACTTGCTGTTGCAGATGCTGCAGCGCGCCTTGACACCGAAAGGAGTACAGAAGACATGATCGAACTCGACCAACTCACGAAGACTTTCACGCAGAAAGACGGCCAGGCCGTGCGCGCCGTCGATTCGGTGAGCCTTTCGGTGGCCGAAGGCGAGATCTGCGTGTTCCTCGGCCCCTCGGGCTGCGGCAAGACCACCACGCTCAAGATGATCAACCGGCTGATCGAGCCGACCTCGGGCCGCGTGCTGATCAACGGCGAGGACACCACCGGCTTGAACGAAGTGGATCTGCGCCGCCGCATTGGCTACGTGATCCAGCAGATCGGACTCTTTCCGAACATGACGATCGAAGAGAACATCACGGTCGTGCCGCGCCTGCTCGGCTGGGACAAGAAACGCTGCGCCGGGCGCGCGGCGGAGCTGATGTCGATGGTCGCGCTCGACCCGAAGCTGTATTTGAAGCGCTATCCGCGCGAGCTGTCGGGCGGGCAGCAGCAGCGCATCGGCGTGATTCGCGCGCTGGCCGCCGACCCGCCCGTGCTGCTCATGGACGAACCATTTGGCGCTGTCGATCCGATCAATCGCGAAGCCATCCAGAACGAGTTCTTCCAGATGCAACGGCAACTGAAGAAGACCGTCATCATGGTGAGTCACGATATCGACGAGGCAATCAAGCTAGGCGACCGCATCGCCGTGTTCCGGCGCGGCAAGCTCGTGCAATACGACCATCCCGATACCTTGCTCGCGCGCCCGCACGACGACTTCGTCGCGCAGTTCGTGGGCCAGGACAGCACGCTCAAGCGTCTGTTGCTCGTGAAGGCCGGTGACGCGGCGACGCAGCCGGAAACCGCACGCATGAACACGCCGCTCGCGCACGCGTTCGCCGTGATGGACGAAGCCGATTGCCGCTACCTCACCGTGCTCGACGAAGCCCAGCATGCGCTCGGCTTCGTGGCGCGGCGTGCCGCGCGCGGCGCCGAAGGCGTGTGCGGCGAGCGCGTCACGCCCTTCCCGGCCACGGTTTCCTTCGACGACAACCTGCGCATCGTGCTCTCGAAGATGTACCAGTTCCGCGCCTCGTGGATGCCGGTGCTCGACGCCGAAGGCGCCTATGTGGGCGAGATCACGCAGGATTCGATCGCCGACTATCTGAGCTCGGGCCGCTCGCGGCAGCAAACCGGTCAGCCGCCGGGCGCGGCGGTGCGGCCGGTGGCTGCCGCCGTGTGAGCGGCGGGTCATGCGAAAACGCGCGCTAGAACGTGGTGCGCAATCCGACCATGACGCTGCGCCCACCTTCGGGCGCGATGTCTCGCACCACGGAACTCGCATAACGCACGTCCTGATTCGTGAGATTGTCGCCGCGCACGTATGCGAGCCAGTTCGTTGCGCCCACATGGAATTTGTAGGTGAGCGCCAGCGCTAACGTGGTGTAGCCTGCGGTCGGCAAATCGTCTTCTGGCACGCGATGCTGCGCCCACGCGTGCACGAGTTCGGCGTGCGCGCCGAACGGGCCGTAGCCGTAATCGGCGTTTAGCGTCGCGCGCAGCGGCGCAATGCGCGGCAGCGGCGCGCCCGTGTCCGCGTTGCGCGCGTGCGTGTAGTCGGCGGTCAAGCCCACGTCGAGGCGATGCGCGCCGCGCTCGAGCACCCGCCAGCGGCCTTCCAGTTCCACGCCATAGAACTCCGCGGGCACACCGCGATACACGGCCTCGTTGAGCGCATCCGCGGTGCCGGCGGGCACGGGCGTGTCGTCGTCGTTCACGAGGCGGCCCGTGTTGTACTCCGTGAGGTAATTGCGAAAGCGGCTGTAGAACACGCCCGCGCTCGCCTTGTTCGGGCCGCTCGCGTAGCGCAGCGAAAGATCCGTGGAAATGGCCTTTTCCTTCTGCGCGTCGGGATTGCCGATCAGATATTGGCCGGTCGCGTCGTGCGGACCATTCGCGTATAGCTCATAGAAGGTCGGTGCGCGCTCGGTGTATGCCACGTTGCCCACCACCGACCATACCGGCGTGAGCTTGTAGAGCGCGCCCGCCGAGAGGCTGCCCGCGTTGAAGTCGCGCGATTGGGCGCCTGCGAACTTCGTGCCGTCTTCGCCCGCCACCGGATCGAGCTTCACATGTTCGATGCGCCCGCCCAGACTCAGCTTGAGCGCCGGCGTCACATTCCACTCTTCCAGACCGAACAGCGCGACATTGGTGGTTTGCGTCGTCGGCACGAGCGCCTCATCGCCCAATGCCGAGAACGTGTTCTGGCTCACTTGCACGCCAAACGCGCCCTCCAGCGGCCCGAGCTTCGCGTGGCGCGCCTCGAGCCGCGCTTCGTAACCGTGATTGCGGAACGTCGTGCTCGTTTCGCCGTTGTCGATCTCGCGATGTTCGTAGTCCGTATAACCGAAGTCGAACTTGAGCTGGCTGATCGGCCCTTGCAGGTTGCGCACTTCGGAGGCGAGTGCCACGTGGTCCTGATGCATGCGCAGGCGCACGTCGTCTTCGGCCACGGAACCGTAGTTCGCGTCGAAGCCGTTGTACGAGATGCCCGCGTAACCGTCGGCCCAGGTGTACGAGGAGCCGACCGCGCCGCCGTGCCAGCGGCCGTCGCTATTCGGGATGCTGCCGTAGGGCTCGGCGGCGTCGGGGCCATCGAGCGCGCGCTGCTGCGCCGAGTGCGCGTAGCCGGGAATGCGCTGGTTACTCGTGTCGCGATCGAACGCGTCCACGTGGAAGGCGAAGCCGCCGTTGCCGCCCTCGACCTGGGCTGCACCGGCACGGGCGTCGTTCGCGCCGCCGTAGCTGGCATCCACGACGCCTGTCACGCCCTCGACCGGCTCGCGCGGAATGCGGTTGTCGATCGTATTCACCACGCCGCCAATCGCGTTGCCGCCGTACAGCAGCGCGGCCGGCCCGCGCACGATCTCGACGCGCTCGAT
The DNA here is from genome assembly GCF_009789655.1 of Paraburkholderia acidiphila. Taxonomy (GTDB): domain Bacteria; phylum Pseudomonadota; class Gammaproteobacteria; order Burkholderiales; family Burkholderiaceae; genus Paraburkholderia; species Paraburkholderia acidiphila. The sequence continues at coordinate 1,041,673 of NZ_CP046912.1, read as the reverse complement.
CGAAAGCGGGTCTTGCGGCACGGCGTGATCGTACGAGAGCGACGAGGCGTCGAACGCAGCCACGCCGTTTTGCAGCAGGCGGATGCGGTCGCCGTCCATGCCCCGAATGATCGGCCGCCCGACGAGCGGCCCGTAGGTCGTCGTGGAAACGCCCGGCAGGCCGTTGAGCGTTTCGCCGAGCGAGTTGGCGCGGCGCAGGACGAGCGCGTCGCCGTAGAGCGCGGTGGAAGGCGTCGTGAGGTCGGTGTTGCCGAGCGGATTCGCGGTGATGAACACGGGCGCAAGCGTCGCTAGATCTGACGCAGCGACGCCCGACGTAGCGACGCCCGACGTAGCGACGCCCGACGTAGCGACGCGCGGCTGTGTGTCGCCAGCCGCTGCGTCGGCAGCGTTCGTACCCGGCGATTGGGCATGCGCGAGCGCACCGCAAAGCGCGAGCGGCAAGGGAGCCAGCGGCAGCACGCGCGCGAAGCGCAGCCCCGCCAGCAGCGCGGACAAGGAAGTAAAAGGGATGTTCGCCACGATGTTTTCTTGTTTGTGTCGTTGGAGTGGTGGGCGGCGAACGTCCGGGGCCCAAGGTGGACGTTCGCCGCGCAGGTTGTGGCTGCAGCTCGACGCGAATGTTACGTTATAACATTACTCAGTGTGAAGGAAATTTTGACGAGTGGCTTTCAGGGCTCTTCCATACCGCACGCGCGAATCTATGGCAAACATCACTCAACACGCCGGCAAGTCGCGCGAACTGTCGCGTTCATTGCAAGGGACTTGCACGAGACAACGCGTGCGCGCATATTCCCCATACTGTCAGACGGACACAACGGGGGTGCGCCATGGACGACTCGACCCGGCTCAAAAGCCTCTCCATCGCCCTCTACGCGGTCGGCGCGATTGCCACCTTCGCCCTCTATCCGCTGATGGTGCTTTGGCCGTCCGGCTGGGCCTGGCACTCGGGCCACTCGGACTACCCGCTGATGATCGTCGGCATCTACGCCACGCTGGGCGTGTTTCTCATGCGCGCGGCGCGCCGTCCGCTCGAGCATTTGAGCCTGATCTGGTTCACGGTGTGGTCGAGCGTCGTGCACGGCGCGATCATGACGGTCCAGTCGCTGATGTCGCCCGGCCATCTCGGCCATCTGATCGGCGACGTGCCCGCTCTCTTCATCGTCGCCGCCGTGCTGGCCGCGCTTACGCCGCGCCGCGCGCAAGCAGGCGCAGGCGTGCCGCCCCAGCCGAGCTTGCGGACGAATTAACGTAGCGCTTGACCTGGTGTGCTCCGCGCGTGCACCTAGCCCCGAAAAAATGCCATCCAGACGCTCATTCGGTAACAATTACAATCCACGCGAATTCTGTAGTAACTTAAAAATGTTCGGGTTCACCCTAAATCCAGGCCTCTAGCTGTCGATATGTAAGGTGACGCCCGTTGGCGGCAGCCTGCACGGATGGGCCGCCCCGCTTGCGTTGCCCTTGGTCAAAACGGTACAGACGCATGACACTCACCATTCGAGCGCGCATCGCCCTTACGTTCGCGCTTCTCGCCCTTCTGCTCACGGTTTCCGGCGTTCTAGGCTTCATCAGCACGGAAAAGGCCAATAGCGCCAACCGCGACACCTATCGCAACAAGCTCGCCGAATCCACGGCCATCGATAACGCGGAAATCTACATCGCGCGCACGCGCCTCGTGCTCGACCGCGTGGCGCTGCACCCCGACGCGCCCTCGGTGCCCGACCAGTTGCAGCGCGCCGCCGGCTTCTTCAAGAACTCCGACGAGTGGTGGACGAAGTTCACGCAAATGCCGCACGAGAGCGACGAACTGCCGCTAATCGCGGCGACCACCGAGCGGCGCACGGCCATGCGCAACGCCGTGACGGACTTCACGAAAGCGCTCGAATCGGGCGACAAGGCCAGTGCCGACAACATCGCGATGACGCAGCTCTCCGACCTCTACAGTGCCATGAGCACAGCGAACAACGAGGTCAAGCAACACCTCTACAACAACGCGAAATTGCGTTATGAGGAGGCCGAAGCAAATTTCCATCTGTTCTCGGGCGTGAGCGCCGCGATGGTCGCGCTCGGCCTGCTCGGCGCGGGCCTTGGCTGGGTGATGCTGCGCCGCGCGATCATGGAGCCGCTCAATTACGCGCTCACGAGCCTCAATGAAATCTCCTCGGGCAATCTGAGCCAGACCGTGCGCGCGCAGCGGCGCGACGAAATGGGCCTGCTGCTCGAAAGCATCGAAAAGACCCGCAAGGAACTGGGTTCGGTGACGGGCTCGGTGCGCTCGGGCAGCGAGTCGGTTTCGGTGGCCACGCGCCAGATCGCGGCGGGCATGATCGATCTCTCGGCGCGCACCGAGGAGCAGGCCGCGTCGCTCCAGGAAACGGCCGCGAGCATGAACGAACTGACCTCGGCGGTGAAACAGAACACCGACAATGCGCGCCAGGGCAGCACGCTCGCGCAAACGGCGGCGAACGTCGCGTCGCGCGGCAGCGACGTCGTGCAGGACGTGGTGAGCACGATGAGCGAGATCGAAGGCAGCTCGCACAAGATCTCCGAGATCACGGCCATCATCGAAGGCATTGCGTTTCAGACCAATATCCTCGCGCTCAATGCGGCGGTCGAAGCGGCGCGCGCGGGCGAACAAGGGCGCGGCTTCGCGGTGGTCGCAAGCGAGGTGCGTTCGCTCGCGCAACGCTCGGCCGCGGCGGCCAAGGAGATCAAGGACCTCATTGCGAATTCGGTGGCAACCGTGTCGCACGGCACGGAACTCGTGTCCACCGCGGGCGCGACGATGGCCGAGTTGCATACGTCCGTGCAACGCGTGACCGCGATCATGAACGAGATCGCCTCGGCCTCGGAGCAGCAGCAAAGCGGCATCGAGCAGGTCGATACCGCCGTCACGCAGATGGACGAAGTCACGCAGCAGAACGCGGCGCTCGTCGAGCAGGTGACGGCTGCGGCGCAGGCGCTCGACACGCAGTCCACGAAGCTTGCCGGTACCGTGCAGGTGTTTCGCGTCGCGTGAGGGACGTACGCCGCGCGAGCACGTTCACGGCCTCTTATAATCGGAAATCGAAGCGGCGGCGGGGAGGATCGCACGCGCTGTCCCACCGCCGCGCTTGATCGAATTTCCGTACGCGAAGAGGAACGCCGCATGTATATCGCCATGAACCGCTTCAAGGTCGCACCGGGCTCCGAGGCCGCATTCGAGGAAGTCTGGGCCACGCGCGACACGCACTTGAAGCAAGTGCCCGGCTTCATCGAATTTCATCTGCTCAAAGGCCCGCAGCGCGAAGACCACGTGCTCTACGCGAGCCACACGATCTGGGCGAGCCACGCGCACTTCGAAGACTGGACGCGCTCCGAAGCCTTTCGCGCGGCCCACAGAAACGCGGGCAACGCGGGCGGCGCAAACCGTCCGGTCTACCTGAGCCATCCCGAGTTCGAAGGCTTCGAAGTGGTGCAGACCGTGAAGTAAGCGGCGCAAACGAAGCCGCGCAACCGTATCGGTAAATCTGTGCACGCGCTGCGCCAAAGCTACACGCTCGCAGCGCGCGCCGCCGCTCGAAGCATCATCACGCCCCACGATTCAAGCGGCGATCAACGGCTGTAAAAAATGCCGCTGAACCCCGCGCTTCCCGCCCGCCCCTCCTCGCCTTCCGCTGCAGTGCGCTGCGTACCGCGCGCTTAGGCCCAAACCTTGCTTGATAGAAGCCCCGCCCTTGCGCGCACCGGCGTTGGAAGCGCGCGCCATCGCGTCCCCAACCGACGAGCCCATGAAGAAAAAAACCGCTACCCGCATCGTAGAAGGCCAGCCTTTTCCGCTCGGCGCCACCTGGAACGGGCGCGGCGTGAACTTCGCGCTCTTCTCCGCGAACGCCACGAAGATCGAGCTTTGTCTCTTCGACAAGAACGGCCTGCGCGAGCTCGAACGTATCGCGTTGCCCGAATACACCGACGAGGTGTGGCACGTGTACCTGCCCGACCTCGAACCGGGCGCCATCTACGGGTATCGCGTGCATGGGCCGTACGAGCCGCAAGCGGGCCATCGCTTCAATCCGAACAAACTGCTGCTCGATCCCTATGCGAAGGCGCACGTGGGTGCGCTGCGCTGGCATCCCGCCGTGTTCGGCTACACCCTCGGCAGTCCCGACGGCGATCTCTCGTTCGACACGCAGGACAGCGCGCGCTATGTGCCGCGCTGCCGTGTGGTCGATCAGGGCTTCACGTGGCACCACCCGATGCGCGAGCGCGTGCCGCGCGAGCGGACGATCATCTACGAGACGCACGTACGCGGCTACACGATCCGCCATCCCGATGTGCCGCCTGAAGAGCGCGGCACCTTCGCGGGCCTCGCGCAAACGCCGGTGCTCGAATACATTCGCGGGCTCGGTGTGACGTCCGTGGAGCTGCTGCCCATCCATACTTTCGTGAACGATTCGCACCTGCTCGAACGCGGCCTCACGAACTACTGGGGCTACAACACGATCGGCTTCTTCGCGCCGGACCCGCGCTACTCGGTGGGCGCGCATGGCTCGATCGACGAGTTCAAGAACATGGTGGACCGCCTGCACCAGGCGGGTCTCGAAGTGATACTCGACGTGGTCTACAACCACACGGCCGAAGGCAGCGAACTCGGACCCACGCTCTCGTTTCGAGGCATCGACAATGCTTCGTACTACCGGCTACCTGAAGACAGGCGCTACTACATCAACGACACCGGCACGGGCAATACACTCAACCTCTCGCACCCGCGCGTGCTGCAGATGGTCACGGACAGCCTGCGCTACTGGGTGCTCGAAATGGGCGTGGACGGCTTCCGCTTCGACCTCGCGACGATCCTCGGGCGCGAGCCCTATGGCTTCGACGAAGGCGGCGGCTTTCTCGACAGCTGCCGCCAGGACCCGATCCTCTCGAGCGTGAAGCTGATTGCCGAGCCCTGGGACTGCGGGCCGGGCGGCTACCAGGTGGGCGGCTTCCCGCCGGGCTGGATGGAATGGAACGACCGCTTTCGCGACACCGCGCGCGCCTGGTGGAAAGGCGACGAAGGCAAGGCACCCGAGCTTGCCACGCGCCTGTGCGCCTCCGGCGACAGCTTCAACCGGCGCGGCCGGCGGCCATGGTCGAGCGTGAACTTCGTCACGGCGCACGACGGCTTTACGCTGAACGATCTGGTGTCGTACAACGAGCGCCACAACGAGGCCAATGGCGAAGAGAACCGCGACGGCCACGGCGACAATCTCTCGTGGAACTGCGGTGCCGAAGGCCCGACCGACGACCCCGAGATCCGCGCGTTGCGCGAGCGCCAGAAACGCAATTTTCTCGCCACACTGCTGCTCTCGCAGGGCACGCCCATGCTGTTGGCGGGCGACGAATTCGGCCGCACGCAGCGCGGCAACAACAACGCGTACTGCCAGGACAACGAGGTGAGCTGGGTGGACTGGGAAGGCATTGACGACACCGGCCGCGCGCTCGCCGACTTCGTGCGCAAGCTCACTGCCCTGCGCCACGCACTGCCGGTGCTGCGTCGCAACCGCTTTCTGATCGGCGAGCACAATGCCACGCTCGACGTCACCGACGTCGAATGGCTCTCGCCCGCGGGCGTGCCGCTCGCCCAGGAGCAGTGGGACGATGTAGCCATGCGTTGCTTCGGCATGCTGATCGACGGGCGCTCGCAAACAAGCGGCATCATGCGCCTCGCTTCGGATGCGACCATGCTCATCGTGTTCAACGCCTATCACGACGTGGTGGAATTCACGCTACCGTCCGTGCCGGGCAACGATCAGTGGAACTGCCTCATCGACACGAACATGCCAGTGCGCGACGAACTGCCCGAATTCGAAGCCGGCGATACCTACCAGGTCACGGGTCGCTCGCTGCTGCTATTCGCGCTGCATGCACGGGGCGCGACGCGACGCGTGTTCGACCGGCTGGAGGAAAATCTCACGGGGTGAAAGGCAAGCTTTTTTCGCGGACTGGCGGCGCAGCCACCAGTCCGTTGTGCGACTCGTGGCGGGCCTGACAGTTAGTTGCACAATACGAGGAACAACGGCCGCTTATCGCAAGGCCGCCGACATCGTCGACAAGCTATTGAGCGTGCGCACGAGGTACTCGGCAGTCGGCGCCACAAACCGGATCACGTTGCCTGCCGCGCGCTCGACACTCGGCCACTGCGAAAAGAGATCAGCGAGCGCGGCGGTCTGTGTATGCAGTTCGCACGTGCGCACACGCGGCGCCGCGCACGCGCGGTCCCACCATGCGCCGTCGCTCGCGACCTGCCCCACCGCTTCGCGTGCGGCGTCGCGAATCCGTTCGCGGCTTGCGGCGGGCGTCAGCAGGTCGCCGCTTGCGTGGCCGCTTGCGTGCTTCACCACCACGAACTTCGCCTCGGGGAAAGCGGGCCGCGTTTCGCGTTCGAACACATCGTCGCCGCTCAGTAGCGCCACCCTTGCGCCGTACTCCTGCGCAAGCGCGCCATACAGCCCTGCCTCGCCCGTTGCGATGCCATCCACGAGCACGCGTGCGAACGCGAAGCTGTTGATGGTGTGCGCAAGCATGCCGCGGCTTTGGGCCATGGCGTGATAGCCGATCATGAAAACGAGCGCGGGCCGGTGCTCGAGTCCCGCCATCATGCCGAGCGTGCGCGGTTTGCCGAGTATGACGCGTGCGCGCGCATCGATCTCGTCGAGCAGCAGGTTGTTGAAGCCGCCATGCGAGTCGTTGACCCACACTTCACTTGCGCCGCCCGAAAACGCGCCCTCCACGGCCGCGTTCGCTTCGAGCGTCATCCAGCGGCGCGCGAGTACGTACTCGGGATTGCCGGCGCGCGTTTGCTGAACGTTGAACACACCGCCTATGCCTTCGATATCGACGGAAGTCAGTACCTTCACGCTTGCGCCCCGCCTGCAAGCAGATCGGCGAGATCGGGTACCGCTTCGCGCAGCGCGAGACGTATGTGGCCATCGCGGCCCTGTACGGTGCTTGCGCTCCACAATGCGTCGAGAATCGCTTGCTCGACGCAATCGGCGCTGGCCTGAAACAGCGGGTCGAGTTGCGAGTCCGCGAGCAAGGGTGGCAACGCATGTGTCGGCGCGTCGTGCGCCAGCGTGTAGGCGGTGCTGAACGCCAGGGCGATATCGCCGCTGCCGTGTCCATACACGGAGCCCGTGCGCGCAAGACCCGCTGCCGCGCGCATCGACACGCGCCGAAGCTGCCGTGAATCGAGCGGCGCGTCCGTGGCGATCAGCATGATGATCGACCCCTTCTCGGGCTCCTGCGTCGCGCGACTCGACGCCGCGCGCGCGGCCAGTTCGCGTCCCACGGCCACACCGTCGATCGTCAGCATGGGCAAGCGGCCAAAGTTCGCCAGCACGAGCGCGCCCGCCGTGAACTGTGCGCCCGCCGTCTGCACCACGCGCGACGCCGTGCCAATGCCGCCTTTGAGATCGAAGCTCGACATGCCGCGGCCCGCGCCGACGCTGCCGCGAGCAAAGTCAGCGCTCGCCGCAGAGCAGGCAGCGAGATAGTGTTCCTCCGTCACCGCCAGCGCCTGAATATCGTTCAGATAGCCGTCGTTGCACTCGAACACGAGTGGATTGACGGTCGGCAGGCCGCGCCCAATCTGCGGATTCGCCGCGACCGCCGCGCGAATCTGCGCTTGTGCAACTGCGCCCACGTCGAACGTGTTGGTCAGCGCAATCGGCGTTTCGAGCGCGCCCAGTTCTTCGATCTGCATGAGCCCGATGCTCTTGCCGAATCCGTTGATCACGCAAGCACCCGCCGGTACCTTCTCGCGAAAGAGGTCGCGTGCATGCGGCATCACTACGGTCACGCCCGTTTGCACAGCGCCCGCGTCGAGCGTGCAATGACCCACGCGCACGCCGCTCACGTCGGCTATTGTTCCCGTCGCGCCGCTCGCGAGTGTGCCGATATGCGGCGCGGCATCTCCGCGATGTTGGCTCATGCGCGGTCCAGTTTCGGGTCGAGCGCGTCGCGCAGGCCGTCGCCCAGCAGATTGAAGGCGAGCACGGTGAGGAAGATGGCGAGGCTCGGGAACAGCGCGATATGCGGCGCCGTGACCATGTCCGCGCGCGCTTCGTTGAGCATGGCGCCCCACTCCGGCGTGGGCGGCTGCGCGCCGAGACCAATGAACGAGAGGCTCGCCGCCGTGATGATCGAGGTGCCGATGCGCATGGTCAGATACACGATCACGGACGACACCGTGCCCGGCAGAATGTGCCGCATGATGATCGTCCAGTCCGACGCGCCAATGCTGCGCGCGGCCTCGACATACGTGAGTTGCTTGAGCATGAGCGTGTTGCCGCGCACGAGACGCGCGAACGCCGGAATGCTGAACACGGCCACCGCGCAAACCACGTTGATCATGCCGTTGCCGAGAATCGCCACCACGCCGATGGCGAGCAGAATGCCTGGGAATGCGAACAGCACGTCGGCCACACGCATGGTGATGCGATCCCACCAGCCTTCGTAATAGCCCGCCAGCAAGCCGAAGAACGTGCCGATCACGGCGCCCAGCGCCACTGAAAGAAAGCCAGCCGCCAGCGAAATGCGCGTGCCCGCGAGAATACGGCTAAAAATATCGCGGCCGAGCGCATCCACGCCGAACCAGTGCGCCGCAGAAGGACCGGCATTGAGCGAGTCGTAGTCGAAGTAATTTTCCGGGTCGTACGGCACGAGATGCGGCGCGAACACCGCGATCACCGCCAGCAGCAGCACGAAGGCGCCCGCGCCGAGCGCGACATGCTGCTTGCGAAACTTGCGCCAGAATTCGCGCCACGGCGTGCGAATCACTTCGTCCTGGGCGCGTACGGCTTCGTTGAGAGTCGTGCTCATAGCGTGCTCACCTGAATCGAATGGTCGGATTGATGACCGCGTACAGCACGTCCACGATCAGATTGATGACGATGAACTCGAGCGAGAACAGCAGCACTTCGGCCTGAATCACGGGGTAATCGCGCATCGAAACCGAATCGACAAGCAGCCGCCCGAGGCCCGGCCAGTTGAACACCACCTCCACGACGATCGAGCCGCCCAGCAGGAAGCCGAACTGCAAACCCATCATCGTGACGACGGGAATCATCGCGTTGCGCAGGCAATGCTTGATTACCACCCATTGCTCGGCCACGCCCTTCGCGCGCGCCGTGCGCACGAAATCCTCGTTGAGCACTTCGACGAAGGAAGCGCGCGTGAAGCGCGCCATCACGGCCGCCACGGCCGCGCCGAGCGTGATCGAAGGCAGCACGTAGCTGCGCCACGAACCGTCGCTCACCACGGGCAGCCAGCCCAGGTGCACCGAGAACAGTTCCATGAGCGCCATGCCAAGCGCAAAAGCCGGAAACGAAATGCCCGACACCGCGAGCGCCATGCCGATGCGATCGGGCCAGCGGTTGCGCCACACGGCCGAGACGATGCCGATCGCCATGCCGAATACGACGGCCCACACCATGCTGGTGAGCGTGAGCAGCAGCGTGGGCATGAAACGCTCGCCAATTTCGGTGACGACCGGGCGCTTGCTGCGCATCGACACACCGAAATCGCCGTGAGCGATGCGCACGAAGAAGTGAAGAAACTGCTGCGGCAGCGGCTGGTCGAGGCCGAGATCGGCGCGTACGAGCGCGACCGTGGCGTCGTCCGCTTCGGGACCGGCCGCGAGGCGCGCCGGGTCGCCCGGCAGCAGGTGCACGAACAGGAACACGAGGACCGCGACGATCAGGAGCGTCGGCAGGAGCCCCAGCGAGCGTTTGACAATGAAATTCAGCATGAGCGTTACTGCATCGGGGCGTGGGCGCCGCGCCGGACGCAGACGTTCCGGCGCGGCGCACAACGCATTAGCGAATCGAGATCTCGTCGAAGTTGAACGAGCCGTCCGGCGCCACATACGCGCCGGCCAGGCGCTTGCTGCGGGCGTACACGACCTTTTCCTTCACGAGGAACACCCACGGCGCGTCGGCCCAGATGCGCTTTTGCGCGTCGGTGTAGAGCGCGGTCTTCTGCGCGCGGTCCGTCGTTTCCAGCGCCTTCGCCAGGTCCTCATCGACGGCGGGGTTCTTGTAGTACGCCGTATTCATGAGCTTGGGCGGCCACGATGCCGAAGCGAGCAGCGGCGAGATGCCCCAGTCCGCTTCACCCGTCGACGACGACCAGCCGATGTAGTACATGCGCACGCCCGCCGTTGCCGGGTCCTGTGCGCTTTCCACACGCGCGACCGCAGTGCCCGTTTCGAGCGCTTCGACGTTCGCCTTCACGCCCACTTGCGCGAGCTGCTGCTGCACGAACTGAATGGCCTTCTGCGCGGTCGAGTTGTTATACGCCGACCACAGCGTCGTTTCGAAGCCATTCGGGTAGCCGGCCTGCTTGAGCAGTTCGCGCGCCTTCGCGGGATCGTACGGCCAGGGGCCGAGCTTGACCGAGTAGTCCACGCCCTGCGGCAGCACGCCGTCCGAAGGCAGCGCATAGCCCGCGAACGCCACCTTAGCAAGCGCGTCCTTGTTGATCGCGTAGTTCAGCGCCTGGCGCACGAGCGGGTTGTCGAACGGTTTCTTCGCGGTGTTCAGGCTGATATAGCGCTGAATGATCGAGGGCGTGGCGATCAGGTCCACCTTAGGGTTCGACTGGAACGCGCTCGCCTGCTCGAACGGAATGCGGAAGGCGAAGTCCGCCTCACCCGTGCGCATGAGCGCCGCGCGCGTGTTGTTGTCGGCCACCGGCTTCCAGTCGATCTCGTCGATCTTCGGGTAGCCCTTCTTCCAGTAGCCGTCGAACTTGTGCACGACGAGGTCGCCCGCCGGGTCCCACTTCACAAAGGCGAACGGGCCCGTGCCCACCGGATGCAGCCCGATGTCCTTGCCCCACTTCTTCATGGCCGCAGGCGAGATCATCACCGCAGACGGGTGCGCGAGCACGTTCACGAACGCCGAGAACGGCGCGTTCAGCGTGACCTTCACCGTGTACGGATCGACCACTTCGGTCTTCGCGATGCGGCGGAACATGTTGTAGCGCTTCAGGTGATTCGCCGGGTCCGTCACGCGGTCGAAGTTCGCCTTCACGGCCGCCGCGTTGAAGTCGGTGCCGTCCTGGAACTTCACGCCCTGGCGCAGCTTGAAGGTGTAAGTGAGGCCGTCGCCGCTCACTTCATAGCTCGTGGCCAGCACGTTGGTGAGCTTCAGGTCCTTGTCGAAGCCGAACAGGCCCTGGTAGAACGACTTCGAAACCGCTTGCGAGAGCGTGTCGTTGGCGTCGTACGGGTCGAGCGTCGAGAACGTCGAATCGACGGCCATCACGGCGCGCTGTTCGGCGGCCTGTGCGGCGCTCGCGCCTGCGATCAGCGCGAAGGCGAGCGCACTGCCCTTCATCCATGTTTTGACTTCTTTCATCAATCAGGTCTCCATACCAATGAATCTTGACGACTCAAGCGAAATGAACCAGCTAAAAAGCGAACGTTTGCGTGGCACGATGGCGTATTCAGTAGGCGCCGCCCACCCGGTGCTTCGCAACGAAGTGACCGGGACCAACCGCGACGAGCGGGAGCACCTTCGGTTCGTCGCCGGGGGCGCGAATCGGGCTCGGCAGTTCGTCGGCTGCGAGCACACGCTTGGCGTGGCGGCGCGCCGGATCGGCGATCGGCACCGCGCCCATGAGCTTCTTCGTATAGGCGTGCTGCGGGTTCTCGAACACGGCGCGGCGCGGGCCGATCTCGACGATCTGCCCCAGATACATCACCGCCACGCGATGGCTCACGCGTTCCACCACGGCCATGTCGTGCGAGATGAAGAGGTACGCCACGCCAAGCTCCTGCTGCAGGTCGAGCATGAGATTGACGATCTGCGCCTGCACGGAAACGTCGAGCGCGGAAACCGATTCGTCGGCCACCACCACTTTCGGGTTCATCGACAGCGCGCGCGCAATGGCGATACGCTGACGCTGGCCGCCCGAGAATTCGTGCGGATACCGCCCCGCCGCCGACTTGGGCAAGCCCACGCGGTCTAGCAGCCATTCCACGCGCGCCTGGGCTTCGGCGCCCTTCGCGATGCCGTGCACGAGCAGCGGCTCCATGATCGAGAAGCCCACCGTGAGGCGCGGGTTCAGCGAGGCGAACGGGTCCTGGAAAATAAACTGGATATCGCGCCGCAAGGTCTGCAACGCGGGGCCGGTGAGCGTGCTGATATTCCGGCCGCCGAATTCGATCGTGCCGCTCTGGCTCTCAACGAGGCGCAGCAGCGAGCGGCCCGTGGTCGATTTTCCGCAGCCGGATTCGCCCACCAGCGCAAGCGTTTCGCCGGCGTGAAGATCGAAGCTGACTTTTTCGACCGCATGCACGCGGCCCGTGACCTTGCCGAGCAAACCGCTGCGCACGGGAAAACGCGTAACGAGGTCGCGCACGCGCAGGACCGGCGCGACATCCGTTTTCGGCGCGTTCACTGGAGCGTTCGCGGCGGCGGCCAGGCGTGCCGCTTCGCTCATCGAAAGCAGCGGGAATTTCTCGGGCAGGTCGGTGCCCTGCATCGCGCCGAGCTTCGGCACGGCGGCGAGCAACGCCTGCGTGTAGCGATGCGAAGGCGCGGCAAACAGCGCATCGGATGCGCCCTCTTCCACTTTCTCGCCGCGGTACATCACGAGAATGCGGTCCGCCACTTCGGCCACCACGCCCATGTCGTGCGTGATGAAGACAACACCCATATCCATCTCGTCCTGCAGGCCGCGAATGAGCTGCAGGATCTGCGCCTGAATCGTCACGTCGAGCGCCGTGGTCGGTTCGTCGGCGATCAGGAGCGCGGGCTTGCACGAGAGCGCCATCGCGATCATCACGCGCTGGCGCATGCCGCCCGAAAGCTGATGCGGGAAGCGCTCCATCACGCGGCGCGCTTCGGGAATGCGCACGAGGTCGAGCAGACGCAACGTTTCGGCGCGCGCCTGTGAGGCGTGCATCCGCTGATGCAGCGCGATCGCTTCGCTGATCTGGTTGCCCACCGTGAACACGGGGTTCAGCGAGGTCATCGGCTCCTGGAAGATCATTGCGATGTCCGCGCCGCGCACCGAGCGCATGGTCGATGCACTCGCACGCGTGAGATCGAGCACGCTGCCGTTGCGCCGGCGCAGTGCGATGCTGCCACCGGCAATGCTGCCGCCGCCGTGCTCGACGAGCCGCATCAGCGAAAGCGACGTGACCGACTTGCCCGAGCCCGATTCGCCGACGATGGCGAGCGTCTCGCCGCGATTGACGTGGAACGACAGATTGCGCACGGCTTCGAACGTGCTCGCGCCGCGCTTGAACGACACGCTGAGATCGCGAACCTCGATCACGCGGTTCGGCGGCAACGCGGCCTTTCCGCCAGCCTGCGATGTATCAGGAGAGTGCGAGGACATCTGCACGATGAGGATTCCTTCGTTTGATGCGCAAAGCGATGCGCCGCTTAAGCGTAGATCGACGCAACGGGCGCTTCGCCCACGCGTGCGTAGCCGCGATACATGCCTTCGGTGTTGAACGGCAGGACCACGTTGCCTTGTGCGTCCACGGCGATCAGCCCGCCACGGCCGTCGATGCGCGGCAATTGCTCCATCACGACATTTTTTGCTGCTTCGGAGAGCGAAACACCTCGATATTTCATTTGCGCCGCCACGTCGTAGGCCGCGACCATGCGCATGAACATTTCGCCCGAGCCCGTGGTGGACACCGCGCAGGTGGCGTCGTCGGCATAGCAGCCCGCGCCGATCAGCGGTGCGTCTCCCACGCGGCCCACCTGCTTGTTCGTGATGCCACCCGTCGAGGTGGCCGCCGCGAGGTGGCCGTGCGCGTCGAGCGCCACCGCGCCCACCGTGCCGTACTTGCGGTTCGGGTCGATCGGCTCGTGCGGCAGGCTTTCTTCCGCTGCTTTTTCAGCACGATTAGCTGCTGCCTTCGCTTCGAGCGTTGCCCCGTCGTGATCGAGCATCGCGCGCGCTTCGCCGCGTGCGAGCTGCCACTGGCGGTAGCGCGCATCGGTATGGAAATAGCCGGGATCGACGAATTCGAGGCCCTGTGCCGCCGCGAACGCTTCCGCGCCTTCGCCCGTGAAGAGCACGTGCTCGCTCTTCTCCAGCACGCGGCGCGCCGCCAGCACCGGATTGCGCACGCGCTTCACGCAGCACACGGCGCCCGCTTCGAGCGTGCGGCCGTCCATGATCGAGGCGTCGAGTTCGTGCGTGCCCGCTGACGTGAACACCGCGCCATGGCCCGCGTTGAAAAACGGGCAGTCTTCGAGCAGGCGCACCGCTTCTTCGACTGCGTCGAGCGCGCTCCCGCCTTCGGCGAGAATGCGCTGGCCGGCCGCGAGAATACCGCTTAGCGCATCGAGATACTGCGCTTCGACTTCGGGCGCCATCGAAGCGCGCAGGATCGTGCCGGCGCCGCCGTGAATGGCAATGACTGCATTCGATTTCATGACTTCTTTTTCGTGGGGGAAGACGGGGCCGAAGGCGCGGCACTGGCCTGCGCCGAGGTCGAGGAAAGCCACGGCAGCACCGATTCGGTGATGGCCGCCGCGGCAACGACGGAATCTTTCGCGCGCAACGCCACGGCGTCGCACAGCGCTTCGATGACGGCCAGCACCGCGGCTTCCGAGTTCGCCGCGAGGCGCCGTTCGGAGCGGATCAGCAGCGTGAGATCGGCGAAGCGCGCAAGCGGCGAGTCGATGCTGTCGGTGAGCGCAAGCACGCGCGCGCCGAGCTTCGCGGCGTGGCGCGAAAGCTTGATCGTGTCGTCCACGTAGCGCGGAAACGCAATGCCGATCACGAGATCGTCCTTGTTCGCGCCGAGCAGCCGGCGCGCGGAATGCGTGGGGCCGCCAACCGTGGAAAGCGCCTGCACGTTGTCGAGATAAGGCAGCAGCGCGTTCTCCATGAGCCCGGCGAGAAACGCGCTCGTGCCCGAGCCGATCACGTACACGCGGCGCGCCGAGAGAATCGCGTCCACGGCTGCGGCGGCGGCGGCGCTGTCGATCGACTGGCGTGACAGGCGCAGGTTCGATTCGGCCTGCTCGAGCGACGCGCCAAACAACTCGGCGCCGCTCGTGGGCGATTCCTGCGCGCTGCGCAGCCGCTCGACCGGTGCAAGCGTGGCCTCGAAGCCGCGCACGAGCGCCTCGCGAAACTGCGGATAGCCGTCGAACCCGAGCGAGCGCGCAAAGCGGTTGGCCGTGGCGACCGAAGCGCCCACCGCGTTCGCCAGTTCGTCGATGCGCATGGTCGCGGCGTGGAACAGGTTCGCGAGCACGTACTCGGCCATGCGCCGGTGGCCCGGCGTGAGAACGGGCATCGCGGCAGTGATGCGCGCGACGATCTCGGCTTCGGGCGTGTCGGTGGTTGTCGGTCGGGTTGGCATGCGTGGGCCGCGAGGGGGGAACGAGTCCGTAAATTAAGTTACATGGACGGATCTTAGTGAAAATTAATTTTCATCGCGCCGGGGGTTTACCCTATTTGAGGAAAACCGGGCCTTCATTAGCTTGATCACGCACAACGGGACGCGAACTTGCGCGCCTCGAACACGTTGCAGGATTTTGGAAGGAGAATCCGGCAGAAGCCGGAAAGATACGTCGCGCATTGGCGAGAGCGGGAGCCTGGCTTGCCGCCAGCAAGGCGCCGGCGGCAATCGCATCAGTCACATGAAAACGGCGTGCACCGCTTCACGCATTCAATGCCGCCATCGCCTGCGCGCGCGGCGCCAACCGCCACGTATTGCGCCCGGCGCGCTTGGCTTCATACATCGCGGCATCGGCAAGACAAAGCGGATCGTCCGCGAGCGCGCGGTTCTCGCCCTCAACGGAGAGCATTGCACTGCTTGCATTCACCACACCCGCAGCCCCCGCAGCCCCCGCAGCGCCGGTCAGCACGACACCCACGCTCGCGCTTGTCTCGATCACGCGCCCCGCAACGACGAAGGCCTTCGACACCTCACGGCAAATGGCCGCCGCAATGCGCTCGCCGGCGCGCGCGTCGCTCACGCCGCGGCTCGCGACCACGAATTCGTCGCCGCCCAGGCGGCTCACCACGTCGCCCGTGCGCACGGTGGCAACCAGCCGGCGTGCGGTCTCCTCGAGCAAGGCGTCACCCACATCGTGGCCGTAGCGATCGTTGACGGACTTGAAGCCGTCCATGTCCATGAAGAACAGCGCGAACGGCTCGCCGCTCGCGCGCAGTTCGCACAGCGCCTCCTGCAGCGCGCGCCGGTTCGCGAGGCCCGTGAGCGGGTCGATCAGCGCGCCCTCGCGCAGGCGTTGCTCGGTGCGGCGCTGCTCGGTCACGTCGTGCGCCATCACGTAGAAGCCCGTCACGTTGCCCTCGCGCTCGACCGGAATGTAGGTGGCCGACCAGACGCGATCGGAGTCGGCCCGATAGCGCACTTCATCGCACGTCACACGTTCGCCCGCCAGCGCGCGCGCAAACAGCGGCTGCAACTGCGCGAACACTTCGGGCCGCAGCGTTTCGCTCAGGCTGCGCCCGCGCAGCGCGGCCGGTTCCGCACCGAACACGCGTTTGAACGTCTCGTTGTTGAACTGGTAGCAAAGATCGCGATCGACCACGGCGATCAGCGCGGGCACGTTGTCGGTGATGGTCTGCAGCGCGTCGCGGCTGCGCCGCAGTTCCGCCGTGCGCTCGCGCACGCGCGCTTCGAGCTCGACGTGATAGTTGCGCAGCGCCTCTTCGCTCTTCTTGCGGCTGGTGATCTCCTGCACCGCCGCGATGAAATGCAGCGGCGTGCCCGACACGTCGCGCACGAGCGACACCGCGAGATTGACCCACACGGCATGGCCATCGGGCCGCAGATAGCGCTTCTCGAGCGCATACGTGGCCTGGCGGCCCGCGAGCAGCTCGGCCACCTGCGCGAGATCGGCGGCGACATCGGCCGGATGCGTGACCGACGCGAACGTGCGGCGGCGCAGCTCGCTCTCCTCATAGCCGATGATCTCGGAGAACTTCTGGTTCACGTCGAGAAAGCGGCCGTCGAGATCGACCACGGCCTTGCCGATCGGCGTTTGCTGGAACACGGTCCGAAAGCGCGCCTCGCTGATGGCAAGCGAGCGGCGGTCGCGCTCGTGCTCCGTGCGCGAGCGGTTCAACTGCCGGCGCAACTCCAGTTCGCGTTCGACGAGGTGCGCGAAGTCCGCGAGCATCGCGCCCTGCGCTTCGTCGAACGTGCGCGGCTTTTCGTCGATGAGGCAAAGCGTGCCGACCACCTGGCCATCGGCGAGGCGTAGCGGCGAGCCCGCATAGAAGCGGATGTTCGGTGCGCCCGTGACGAGCGGGTTGTCCAGAAAGCGCTCGTCGTCCAGCGCGTCTTCCACCACGAGCATGCGCTTGCTCAGCACGGCGTGCGCACAGAACGACACGTTGCGCGGCGTTTCGCACGCGGCCAGACCGTGGTGCGACTTGAACCACTGGCGGTCTTCGTCCACGAGCGAGATCAGCACGATCGGCATGTCGAACGCGAAGGCGGCGAGCCGCGAGATGCGGTCGAATGCCTCTTCGGGATCGGTGTCGAGTATGTCGAGTTGCCGCAGCGCGCGCAGGCGCTCATCCTCATCCAGAGGAAGCGGAGCAGTGATCATCGTGGGGAGTCCCGGCAGGGCGGATACGGTTGGGTGGCGCTTTCCGCACCGGCGCGCCTCACCTCGTTTACGGCCGGAACAGGCAAAAACTGAAGCACGGAAATGCCCGGAGCACGCGCGCCGCACAAGCCTTCCGCGCCAGGCATTTCCCTTACGCGAACACCGCAATTTAAGCGCACGAACGTTCGGTATACGTGTGATTGCGCAATCATCGTCCCCTCCCACCTTCATGGCCGCGCTGCCCGCTCGGCCCGGCCCACGGCGCGCTACGCATCTCACCGCTCAAAAAATCGCCACGCCAGAATTGATTCGATATCCGAATTACCTGCCATTTTTAACCGGTTGGTTAGGGTGTTGCGAAATCGATCAAGCCCTTTAAAAAAAGATGTATGGCGACTTCAGCAACGCTTTTTCACCGCCGTAAAAAGGGCAAAGCTCCACCCTTTCCGGTGTCACCATGAGAACCCTTGCGCAAACACTGCGACTGAAACAGACCACTGGTATCGCCACCGCGGCGCGCATTGCCGCTGGCCGCGGCGCCAGCACGCGCATGAGCGCCGCGCCCCGAACTCGCCGTGCACCCTCGCGCCGCGCGCATCCGCATACCGGCACGTCGCGTGACTACGTTGTGCGCCGTCTCGCGGCGCAGGCGCGCACGCGCAGAATCTAACGCCACACGGACATCGAGACATGAATCAGCGAACCGTGGCGGCCATCCCCGAACCCACCGCTGCCCTCGAACCCGTGGCGGCGCTTCCCTGGATCGTGCGTGCGCGCGCCACGTTGCGTGCCTCGATCCGCGCGCGCACGAAGTTCTTCATCGGACTGTTTTTCGCCTTGTTCGCCACGCAAACCACGCTGCTCGCAAGCCAGCTGATCGCATTTGGCCAGGCGTTCGAACGCGTGGATAAGACCTGGCACGACGAAACCGTCGCGCGTGAATCCGGAGCGCCGCATCGGCAAGCCGTTTCCGCTTCGCCTCGCGAGCTTGCCGTCGAGCGGCTGCACAATCAGGTTGAGCGCGGCATCCTGCGCGTGCATCACACGCTCGAAGCGGCTTTTGCTATCGCGCTCGCCACGCTCGCCTTTGGCCTCGTGCTGCTGCACTACCTCGAACGCACGCTGCTGCGCCCGCTCCATACCTTGACCGATTCGCTCGTGCGCCTTGCGCACGGCGAAGACATGCGCGCATTGCCCGACATGAACCGCACCGACGAGATCGGCGCGATGGCGCATGCCTTCGATACGCTGTGCGAAAAGTCCCGCGAACTGCATATTGCCCACGAAGCCACGCGCGCCGCCGAGGCGCACGCCCAGGCGCTCGCGCGTCACGATCCGCTCACGGGCCTGCCCAACCGGCGCCTGCTCGCGGCGGAAATGAGCGCGGCGCTCGAGCGCACGCAGCACCGTTCGCCCGATTACCTCGTGTTCGTGATCGACCTCGACCGCTTCAAGCCCGTGAACGACTTCCACGGTCACGCCGCCGGCGACACGGTGCTGTGCGAAATCGCCGCGCGCCTGCGCCGCGTGGTGCGCGACGGCGACACGGTCGCGCGCCTGGGCGGCGACGAGTTCGCCGTGCTCGCCCGCGTGCATCGCGACGACCACATCGAGGCCGCAAGCGAACTCGCGCAGCGCCTGCTCGCTGCCACGCGCGCGCCCATCGACATCGGCAAGCTGCGCATCAACGTGGACGCGAGCATTGGCATAGCGTGCTGCCCGCGCGACGGCGGCGACCCCGATGCACTCCTGCGCGCCGCCGACATCGCCATGTATCGCGCCAAGTGCGACGGCAAGGGCACCTACCGCTTCTTCGAGCAGAAGATGGACGACGAGCTGCGCCTGCAAGCCTCGCTCGAATCGGACTTGCGCCGTGCGCTCGCGGGCGGCGAAATTCGCCCGTTCTACCAGCCGCTCGTGCGCCTTGCCGACGGCCAGACCACCGGCTTCGAGATTCTTGCGCGCTGGCACCACGAGCAGCGCGGCTGGATCTCGCCGGAGGTGTTCGTGCCGCTCATCGAGCAAATGGGCATTTCGCCCGTGTTCACCGCTTCGATTTTGCGGCGCGCGTGCCGCGACGCGCTGAGCTGGCCCTCGCGCTACCACCTCGCGCTCAATCTCTCGCCCGCGCAGTTCAAGGACACGCAACTCGCGGCGCTGCTGCTCACGATCCTCGCCGACGAGGGCATGCCACCCGAGCGCATGGAGATCGAGATCACCGAATCGGCGCTCATGTACGACTTCGACACGGCGCGCGCCGTACTCGCGGACTTCCGCAATGCGGGGCTGCGCATGTCGCTCGACGACTTCGGCACCGGCTATTCGAGCCTGCAGCATCTGCGCGAACTGAAGGTGGACAAGCTGAAGATCGACCGCTCCTTCGTGCTATCCATGGCTTCGTGCAACGAGAGCGCCAAGATCGTCGACGCGATCATCGCGCTCTCCACGAACCTCGGCATGAGCACGGTGGCCGAGGGCGTGGAGACCGCGGAACTCGCGCGCACGCTGGCGGCCAAGGGCTGCGACTACGCGCAGGGCTACTTCTTCGGCAAGGCAATGGCGGCGCGTGAAATCGACGCCTTGCTGAACATGGATCGCGCGGCGAACGAAGCGCGTCTGAAGCTTCTCGTCGAACCGGCCTGACTGGTTCGACCCGCATTACTTTGAACAAGAAAAGGTAGACATCATGTTTGTCGCAATTGGCTGGATCGTCGTGCTCGGATCGGTGATCGGGAGCTTCGTGGGCGTGGGGGGACATCTACCCGCGCTCGTTCAACCGTTCGAACTCCTGTGTATTTTCGGCGCGGCGTTCGGTGCGTTCGTGGTGAGCAACCCCACGGCTACGCTCGGCAAGACGCTCAAGGCGCTGCCCACCTGCTTCAAGGGCGGCGGCTACTCGAAGGCGCAATATCTGGAGCTGATCGCCCTCCTCTACGAACTGCTGCAAAAGGCGCGCAAGGAAGGCATGATGGCGCTCGAAGCCGACATCGAAGCGCCCGAGAACAGCCCGATTTTCCAGAAGTACGCGCGCGTGCTCTCCGACCATCATCTGCTCGACTTTATCGTCGATTATCTGCGCATGATGTCGAGCGGCAACGTGAACCCCATGGAAATGCAGGACCTCATGGACGAAGAACTCGACACCCACCACTCCGAAGTGTCGATTGCGCCCAACGCCATCCAGAAGATGGCCGACGGCCTGCCCGCCTTCGGCATCGTGGCGGCCGTGATGGGCGTGGTGCACACCATGGGCTCGGTCGGCAAGCCGCCCGCCGTGCTCGGCGAGATGATCGCGGGCGCGCTCGTGGGCACGTTCCTCGGCATTCTGCTCGCCTACGGCTTCGTCGGTCCGATTGCCGACCTGCTCAACGCCAAGGGCCGCGCCGCCAGCAAGCCGTTCCAGTGCGTGAAGGCCGTGCTGCTCGCCTCGCTGGCCGGGTATGCGCCGCCCGTGGCCGTGGAGTTCGGCCGCAAGGTGCTCTTCACGTCCGACCGCCCGAGCTTCCAGGAGCTCGACGAAGCGGTGCGCGCCACCAAGACGCCGAAGGCCGCTTAGGAGTCCCGACATGGCCGAACGCACACCTGGCTCGCGTGCCGCGCGCGACACCGAAGGCAGCAAGGTCACGCTAGTGGTGCGCCGCGTGAAGAAAGGCAGCCACGAGGGCCACCACGGCGGGGCGTGGAAAATCGCCTATGCCGACTTCGTGACCGCGATGATGGCGTTTTTCCTCTTGATGTGGCTGCTCGGCTCGACGTCGCAGTACGACCGCGACGGCATCGAGAAGTACTTCAACACGCCGCTTTCTTCCATGCTCGGCAGCACACCCGCCGCCGCGAATCCGAATCCGGGCGTGGTGCGAGGCGGTGGCCGCGACCTCTCCAGCAAGACGCCCGCCGTGGGCGGCTCGAACGCGCAGCCCACGCTCGCGCACGCCGTGCCGGCGGAAGCCGTCGACAAGTCGCGCCTTTCGCAGCTCAAGGAAAAACTCTCGGCGCTCATCGAGCGCAAGCCGGAATTGCGCGCGTACCGCGATCAGATCCGCATGTCGATCACGGACGAGGGCCTGCGCATCGAACTGGTCGACTCGCTCAAGCGCCCCATGTTCGCCACCGGCAGCGCGAAGCTCGAAGACTATGCGTACGAGATCCTCGTGCAGATCGGCAGCGCGCTCAACGACGTGGACAGCGGCGTGTCGATCGCGGGGCACACCGACTCGGTGCCCTACTCGGGTGGCCTCGCGGGCTACTCGAACTGGGAGCTTTCGAGCGAGCGCGCCAACGCCGCGCGCCGCGCGCTGGTGGCCGGCCATCTGAGCGAGGAGAAGTTGCTCCAGGTGCGCGGTCTCGCCGATGTTTTGCCGCTCGACCACGACACGGCGGACAGCCCGTTGAACCGGCGCATCAGCATTCTGGTGATGAACAAGGCCGCCGAGCGCGCATTCTTCGAGCAGGCGAAGCGGTATGACGTCGAGACGCCGCAAAAGGCCGCCACGCCAGCCTCATAAGGCTTCTGGAACGGGGGCTTCACGGCGCGCCTAAAACAGGTCTCCACGCAGGCAGGAACGCATCGACTCCACCGGCGCGACGCGGTACGCCGCTTGCTGTATCTCGAAGCAAGCGGCCAGAACCGCCGCGGCATCGCCTGCCGCCTCACACGGGAATCGCCGGGAGTCTGGCCAGACTCAACGTTGTTCCCCTCATATCTGGAGACCATCATGCCCACCTTCACTCCTCCGCCCATGCCGACCGGCAATGGCGTGCGCATCGTCGGCAAGGGCCGTGTGAGCGCCGCGGGGCCCGGCCCCGACGTGATGGCCGCCAGCACGCTCGATAGCGACCGCGTGCTGAGTTCGGACGGTCAGGAAGTCGGCAAGATCAAGGAAATCATGCTCGACGTGCAGAGCGGCCGCGTGGCCTACGTGGTGATGTCGAGCGGCGGCTTTCTCGGCATTGGCGACAAGCTGCTCGCCATCCCCTGGGGCGCGCTCATGCTCGACACGAGCCGCAAGTGCTTCCTGCTCAACGTGTCGTCCGAGCGCGTGAAGGAAGCGCCGGGCTTCGACCGGGACAACTGGCCCGCCATGGCCGACGCGACCTGGGGCAGCACGCTGCATGCGTATTACGGCGCCGAGCCGTATTGGGCAGCGGTCGAGCCGGTGACGCCGCGCCACTGAGGCGCTTGCAGGGCTCCGAATGCCAAACAGGCGTTCGGAGCCGCAAACGCGCCGAGGGCATGCCGGCGTTCAGCGCGGCGATGTCGCGGCGTTTTCCGACATTCGCGCCGCCGCCGCGGGAGCGCCAGTGGCCTCCAACGCCCAGGTGTTCACCGTGCGCCGCATCGGGCAAGCGATCACCGTGGCCACGCGGCCCGCTTGCGCTGTCTCCGGCACGCTCCATCCGGCCTCCGCCAGCGCCCGCACGCGTTGCCTGAACGCGATCTGCAAAGCATCCGATTTGACCGACACCTCGCTCTGCCAATGCTCCGGGACGCGAACCGGCCGGATGCGCCGAAGCACGGCGTGGTCTTCCTCGAAGATGCGCAGATTGCGCGCGCGAAAACGCCCGTCGAAAAGCGGATTGCGCAGGAAGCTGCGGCCCATCATCCAGAACGTCTGCGTGCGCCCCGCGTCCACTGGCACATGCGCGGAAGCGATGTGGATGCGCCACCCATTGGCCAGCGTCAGTTCGAGCGTCGCGCACGGGCCGCTCAGGTGAAAGCCCGTTTGCGTGACCACGTCGACATGTTCGCCGGTAGGCGCGCGGCGCAGCCAGCCCTTTCGCACAGGCCGCCGCATCACGAGCCGCGCGTGGCCGCTCCAGTCGTCCGCGTTCACGTTGACGGCGTCGATTTCGGGGCGGTCGGGCGCGCCGAACGAACTGCCGTGCACGAACGGGGCGTGCGCGAAATCGAGTCCGTTCTCGATCACGCGCTCCCAGTTGGCCTCCCACGCGTAAGTGCCGTGCACGACGCGCACGTTCGGGTCGTCGGCCCAGCCGAGATCGGGCAGCGGCGGCCGCGCTTCCTCGGGCAGGTCGCCCACGAACGCCCAGATCCAGCCGTGACGCTCGACCACGGGGTAGCTATCCACGCGCGCCCGCGCCGGAATACGCGCCTGCGGCTGTGCGGGAACGTGCGTGCAAATGCCGTCGCCGCCGTAGCGCCAGCCGTGGTACGGGCACTGGACCTCGCCGTTCACGCGGCGCCCGGCCGCGAGCGAGGCGCCGCGATGCACGCAGATATCGGAGAGCAGTTGCGCGCGGCCCCGAGCGTCGCGAAACGCGACGAAGCGGTGACCGAGCAGCGTGACCGGCAGCAACTGCTCGCGCAAGTCCGCGGCGGCAGCCACGACGTACCAGAGGTTTTTCAGCATGACGGATGCGAGTAGCGAATCGAACGCGCCAATTGGACCAGATTTTGGGTCCTGAAGGCGACAGGCGCACAATACGTGCCGTTACAGTCCGCCTCCACTGGCAGCCCCGGCAACCCTACAGGTAACCCTCACCATGACCCAGTTCTTCAGCGAAGCCGCCTCCGCCGAGGCCGTCAATGCGCGGATCGGCGAAAATGCCGACGCGCGTTTGCGCGAGGTGATGAGCGCGCTCGTGCGTCACCTGCATGCGTTCGCGAAAGAAGTGCAGCTAACCCAGCCGGAATGGGAAACCGCCATCGACTTTCTCACCAGGGCCGGGCAGCTTTGCAGCGCCGAGCGCCAGGAGTTCATCCTGCTCTCGGACACGCTAGGGTTTTCCATGCTCGTCGACGCCATCAACAATCGCCGCCCTGGCGCCGCGACCGAGAATACGGTGTTCGGCCCGTTCCACGTGGCCGGCGCGCCCGAGCGTGAGATGGGCGCGTGCATTACCGCCGACGGCAAGGGCGAGCCCTGCCTGTTCGAGGGCCGCGTGCTCGATCTCGAAGGCCGCCCGGTAGAGGGCGCGCGCATCGACGTATGGTCCGACAACGCCGACGGCTACTACGACGTGCAGCAGCCCGGCGCGCAGCCCAAGTGGAACAACCGCGGCATCTTCACGACCGGCGCGAACGGCGCGTACCGCTTCGTCGGCATCAAGCCGGTCTCATACCCGATCCCGCACGACGGCCCGGTGGGCAAGATGCTCGCAAGCCTCGGCCGCCACCCGTACCGGCCCGCGCACATGCATTTCCTCATCACCGCGCCGGGCTTCCAGAAGGTGGTCACGCACACCTTCGTGGGCGACGATCCGTACCTGCAGTCGGACGCCGTGTTCGGCGTGAAAGCATCGCTCGTCGCGCCGTACGAGCGCGTAGCCGACAGCGTCACGCCGTGGCGCTCGACGTTCGATTTCGTGCTCATGCCGCTCGCGCCGCACGACTGATTCAGCAATACGGCGAACTGGACGCGTTATCGCGCCCTGCTCGCCGCATTGTCCGCCGCGCCCAGGTCATAGACTGGTCCTGCAGTCGAACGAACAACTGGGAACACCTTGGGGGCGGCGATGCGGGTCACGAACTGGATTCTGGTGCTGGAATGCGCGTATATGGAGTTTTCCAGCTGGCGCGGCAAGAACGTATATCGCCGTACGGTGGCGTACGACAACGTGGTCTGGTGCTAAGCCGAATTCCCAAACCATCGACGCAACGGCGATCCTCCCTTACAGTCGAAGACTTTGCAGGCATCTGCCTCCCGTCATCGTTGCTGGAATCGAGGATTCGACCATGCTGTTCCCTGCCATTGCCACCGTCGCCTTGCTGATCGTGGTGTATGTCCATGTGAATATTCCGCGCTTCACGGAGCGAGGGCCGAAGCGCATCATCGCCCACGCCACGCTATTGCTGGCTGGCCTGTGCTTCGGCGTGATCGGCGGCATGATGGCTGGAACGATCGCGCCGCCGTGGGCGGTCATCGCCTGCGGCCTGGGCGTCGTGCATCTGCCGGCGCTTTGCGTGGTCGTGCTCAAGCGCTTCGGGCAATCCGGGCGCAGCTAAAGGCAACTGCGGCCAACCTGCGCCCGCCTTCCCTCACACGCGATTCAACGCGGGCCGCCCGTCCAGCACGGCGGCCACGTTATCCAGCGCCGTAAAACCCATCTGATCGCGCGTTTGCACTGTCGCGCTCGCCATGTGCGGCGTGAGGAACACGTTGTCGAGACTGGCAAAGCGCTTGTCGACATGGGGCTCGTTGCGATACACGTCGAGGCCCGCGCCGAACAGATGCCCTGAGGTCAGGGCGTCGTAAAGCGCATCTTCATCCACGAGGCCGCCGCGCGCCGCGTTGACGAACACCGCGCCCTTCGGCAAGAGACCAAATTCCTTTTTCGTCATCAGGGGCGCGCCGCCGCCCGGCACGTGCAGCGTGAGCACTTCGCAATGCGGCAGCATCTCCTCGAAGCTCGCATAGTAAGTCGCGCCGTTCTCCACGGAAGGCGCAGCACGGTTGATGTCGGTGTAGATCACGCGCATGCCGAAACCCAGCGCGCGCTTCGCCACCGCCCGGCCAATGCGGCCAAAGCCCACAATGCCCAGCGTCTTGCCATTCACGCGTGTGCCCAGCATGTCGGTCATGCCGAACGACTTGCCCCAGCCGCTGCGCATGATTCGTTCGTACTCCGATGCGCGCCGGCAAGCCGCCAGCACGAGTAGCATGGAGAAGTCCGCCGTGCATTCGGTCAAGGCGTCGGGTGCGTTCGTCACCACCATGCCGCGTTCGCGCGCGGCGGCCACATCGAGGTGATCGACGCCCGCACTCGCGTTGGCGATGATTTTCACGCAAGCAGGCAGCGCGGCAATGTGTTGCGCCTGCAAGCCCGACTTCTTGCCGATGAGCACGGCCGGCACCTCGTGCTGCTTGCAGAACTCGACCACGGACCACGCGTCCATATCGGCGTCGGTCACGAAGGCATGAAACTCGGCCACGGCGCGTTGCGCCACGGCGACGGGCACTTTTCGCGCGACCAGGAGCCTCACAGGTTGATTTTCCGGCATGGTGTTTTCCCTTTGGATGTGAACAGACGTCGAGAGACTACGAAAGCGTCTGCTGGCCGGTCAATGTTGATTCGGTGAATCAAGTTCTGGCGAGCGCTGTGGCCCCGTATTCGTTTCAGCGCGTGCGTACACGCCGCCTGGCGCTTCCCGCGCATCAGGAAAACCCTGATCCGGCGCCCAGCTATCAAGGCCCCAGATGTTGATTCAACGAATCAAGATTGCTGCGCGCCTCACGCGAATGCAATTCTTTTCCCGTGTTCAATGGAATCGGGAAGAGGACGCGAAATGCCTGCATCGAAAAAGTTCGCCGCCGTAACGGGCGCTGGCTCCGGCATCGGCCGCGCTACCGCCGTAGCGCTCGCCAACGCCGGGTTCGCGGTTGCGCTGATCGGCCGCCGGATCGAGCCGCTGCTCGAGACGAAGGAACTTATCGGCAACGGCGGTGGAGAGGCCCACGTGTTTTCCGCCGACGTGACGAATGCCGAATCGGTCGAACACGCGTTCGCGCAAATCGCGCAGACCTTTGGCCGCCTCGACGTGCTGTTCAACAATGCCGGCCGCAACGCGGGCGCCGTGCCGCTGGAAGACTACGAAACCGACTTCTGGAACGATGTGGTCGCAACCAATCTCACCGGCGTATTTCTGTGCGCGCGCGCCGCTTACCGGCTCATGAAAGCGCAGTCGCCGCAAGGCGGACGCATCATCAACAACGGTTCGATCTCCGCGCATTCGCCGCGCCCGCACACGATTGCCTACTCGGCCACCAAGCACGCCGTCACGGGCATCACGAAATCGATTGCGCTCGACGGCCGCGCGTACAACATCGCTTGCAGCCAGATCGATATCGGCAATGCGGCCACGCCGCTCACCGAGCGCATGAACAAAGGCGTGCTGCAGGCGGACGGACGCCTCGCGCCCGAAGCGCGCATGGACGTCACGCACGTCGCGAATGCCGTCGTGCACATGGCGAGCCTGCCGCTGGAAGCCAACGTGCTGAACATGACGATCATGGCGAGCGCCATGCCGTTTGTCGGCCGGGGATAGCACCACGCAACACCTCATTTGAACGCCCAACATAAAAAAAGCAGGCGTCAGAACTGATATTGGAGACACCGATGAAAGTTGCAGAGGAACAAGTCCTGCCCGGGCAAACCCCGGCATACGCCGATAGTGCGAAGCGCTCCAGGGTGCGGTACTTCGTGCTCTCGATGCTGCTCGTGGCAACCGTGCTCAACTTCGTCGACCGCTCGGCATTGGGGATCGTCGCGCCCGGCCTTTCGAAAGATCTCGCGCTCAACAAGATGCAGATGGGCGAGCTGTTCGCGGCGTTCGGCCTCGCCTATTCGATCGCGCTCCTGCCTGGCGGCATTCTCACCGACGTGCTCGGCTCGCGCGTGGCCTATGCGCTCTCGCTCGTGGGCTGGTCGATCGCCACGCTCACACAGGGCCTCGCGAGCGGCTATCACATGCTGCTCGGCTCGCGCCTGACCATGGGCGCGCTCGAAGCCCCCGCTTTCCCCTCCAACACGCGCGCCGTCACGTTGTGGTTTCCCGCGCAGGAACGCGGCTTCGCCACGAGCGTGTACGTGATGGGGCAGTACGTGGGCACACCGCTCTTCACTGGCTTGCTGCTGTGGATTTCCTCGGCCTATGGCTGGCGCACCGTGTTCTTCGTGACGGGCGGCTTCGGCATTCTCTTTAGCATGGTGTGGTATCGCCTGTATCGCGACCCGCACAAACATGGCTCGGTCAATGCCGCGGAGCTTCAATACATCAACGAAGGCGTAACGGCTACCGCGCGCAAGCCGCGCGAGAAGTTCGACTGGCGCATGGCGCTCAAGCTGCTCAGCTACCGCCAGATTCTTGCCATCTGCCTCGGCAAGTTCTGCAACAACACGCTGCTCGTTTTCTTCACGACGTGGTTCATGACGTACCTGATCGAAGCCCGTCACATGTCGATGATCAAGGTGGGTATTTTCCAGGCGATGCCCTTCATTGGCGCGACGATCGGCATTCTCTCCGCAGGCTTCCTCTCGGACTTCTTCATCCGGCGCGGCGTGTCGATCTCGGCTGCGCGCAAGGCGCCGCTCATCATCGGCACGATGCTGGGCGCTTCGATCGTGCTCGTGAATTTCGTCGAGTCGAACGAAGTCGTGATCGCCATTCTCACCGTGGCCTTCTTCGCGCAGGGCATTGGCTCCATGTCGTGGGCCGCCGTTTCCGAAATCGCGCCGCGTCAATACGTGGGCCTCACGAGCAGTATCACGAGCCTCGCTGCCAACATCGCAGGCGTCACCACGCCGCTCATGATCGGCTATATCACGCAACATACCGGCCACTTCTACTGGGCGCTCAACCTCATGGGCGCGATCTGCCTGCTTGGCACGCTCTCGTATTCGCTGCTGCTCGGCAAGCTCTCGCGCATCGAACTCTGACACTCGCATACACACGTGGTGAAAAACGCATGATCGAATTCAAGTGGGACCATCTCCAGCTCTGCTCGGCAAACGCAGAGGCCACCGCAACATGGTTCGAACGCTGCCTGAACGCCGAAATCGTCCGCAGGCCAGGCCGCGTGGATCTGCGTATCGGCGCAATCAACCTGTTCATCACGCAATTGGCGGGTGAGAGCGCCGCACGCCAAACGCATGCCGCGCGCCCGGAAGGCATTGATCATTTCGGCGTGGTGGTGGACGATCTCGACGCAGCTTTCGCGCATCTCGTGCGCCACCAAGCCGAAATCGTCGAACCTGTGAAGCCCATTCGCGCGGGCGTGCGCGCCTGCTTCGTGCGCGCACCGGGCGAGATTCTTATCGAAGTGCTAGAGCGGAAGCCCGCCGAGATGACATTTCGCTGAAAAACCGTCAATATTGCCGCTGAATATCCGTACTGCCCCGTCTGCCCTGCCATGCCAAACTGGATCACCCTGAGCGAAGCCGCCCGACAACTCGGCGTACAGGCGCAGACCGTCTACGCATACGCAAGCCGCGGCAATATCGCGGTCATGCCCGACCCGCACGACCCGCGCAAGAGCCTCTACCGCGCCGAAGACGTCGCCAGCCTGTGCCGCAAGAAGCAGGTGGGCCGCAAGCGCGAGGCGCTCGCCGCGAGCACGATCTTCGGCGCGGAGCCGTGCATTTACAGCAGCATCACCACGTTCTCGAAGGGCCGCCCGTATTACCGGGGACGCGACAGCATCGCCATGGCGCAGACGGCCACGCTCGAAGACGTGGCCACGCTGCTCTGGAACGCGCGCGCGGACGTGACGTTCGAAGCCGCCGATGTGCGCCTGCAAGGCGACGAGCGCGGCCGCGAATGCGCCTTCACATCGCTTGCGGCCATCGCGGCGCGCGGCCATTCCACGCTTGGGCGCACCGACACGGCGTTACACGTCGAGGCGGGTCGGCTCGTAGCCGTCATCGCCCACGCATTCGGCGCGCGCTGCGAGACATCGACAAACGCCGCCGCGCCGCCGGTTCACGAGCGCCTCGCGCTAGGCTGGGGCCAGAGCAGCGAGGGCGCGGAATTGATCCGCCGCGCCATGGTGCTCGTGGCCGACCACGAGATCACCAGTTCGGCGTTCGCCGCGCGCATTACGGCGTCCACAGGCGCGTCGTTGCCGGGCTGCCTGCTCACAGGGCTCGCCACGCTCTCCGGCCCGCTGCACGGCGACGCATCGGGCCGCGTGCGCGCGGTGTTCGACGACGTGGGCCGGCTCGGCGCGGAGCATGTCGTCGCCCATCATTTGCAGTCGGCTATTCCCATCCCGGGGTTTGGGCACCATCTCTACCCAGATGGCGACCCGCGCGCAGACGCCCTGCTGGACGTACTGGCCCCACCCGCGGAGATCGGCTCCTTCATCGAGAAGGTCGTGGCGCTCACGGGCCTCAAGCCGAATATCGACGTGGCGCTCGCCACGCTCGCCGCGCAACTGAAGCTGCCGCGCGACGCCTCGTTCGCCCTCTTCGCCACCGCGCGCAGCGTGGGGCTGCTCGCGCATTGCATCGAGCAGCTCAGGGTGGGCAAGGTCATCCGCCCGCGTGGCCGCTACACCGGACCCGCGCTCGAAGACGCCACCGCCGCCGCGAGCCCGGAAGAGAACGCCAAAACGCCCGACGCGGCGACGCTCGAAAAGAACCGCGTATTCAAGTCCGTGGTGCGCTGAGGAGCTTGCGAAGCGGCAAGTCGTCCTTCGCGCATGCTCGCCGCTTCCAATGCTTAGTCATCCAAATCAATACTGAAAATAAGCGTACCCGATAAATCGCTGCCTGGCTTTGGACGAAAGTGCGAATCGCTTGCACAATTTCTTGTGCGTGCGATGCAGGCGAAATAATCCCGTGAACGTCTCGCAACGCGTCGCGAGCTGCTGTATGCTCTGCGCCGCAACTTCGACCAGAAAGGATTCACGCGCCCATGGCCCAGTCATTTCCGCAGTCATCGCTCCCGTTCCTGCCGTTCGTGCGCCCCGAAATCGACGAAGAAACCATCCAGGGTGTCGCCGACGTGCTGCGCTCGGGCTGGATCACGACCGGCCCGCAGAACCAGGCGTTCGAGGCGGCGCTCTCCGAATACTGCGGCGGCCGTCCTGTGCGTACCTTCAACTCCGGCACCGCCACGCTCGAAATCGGGCTGCGCATTGCAGGCGTGGGTCCCGGCGACGAAGTCATCACCACGCCCGCTTCGTGGGTGTCCACCAGCAACGTGATTTACGAAGTCGGAGCCACGCCCGTATTCGTCGACATCGATCCCGTCACGCGCAACATCGACCTCGACAAGCTCGAAGCCGCCATCACGCCGAAGACGAAAGCCATCATCCCGGTCTTCCTCTCGGGCCTGCCCGTCGATATGGACCGCCTTTACGCGATCGCCCGCCAGCACAAGCTGCGCGTGATCGAGGACGCCGCGCAGGCATTCGGCTCGAGCTGGAACGGCAAGCGCATCGGCGCGATCGGCGACATCGTTTCGTTCAGCTTCCACGCCAACAAGAACCTCACGTCGATCGAGGGTGGCGCGCTCGTCCTCAACGACGAAGCCGAGGCCGTGCTCGCGCAGAAGTACCGCCTGCAGGGCATCACGCGCACCGGCTTCGACGGCATGGACTGCGAAGTGCTCGGCGGCAAGTACAATCTCACCGATGTCGCGGCGCGCGTCGGGCTCGGCCAGCTCAAGCATATCGAGCGCTTCACGCGCCAGCGCCACGCGCTTGCGCGAGCTTACTTCTCGGGTTTCGAGGGCAGCGAGGCGGTGAAGCTCGGCATGGGTCTGCCGCTCGCCGATTTCGCCAACAGCAACTGGCACATGTTCCAGATCACACTGCCGCTCGACAAGCTCGCAATCGACCGTGCGGGTTTCATGGGTGAGCTGAAAGAGCGCGGCATTGGCTCGGGCGCACACTATCCCGCCATCCACCTCTTCACGCTCTACCGCGAACGCGGTTTCAAGGTGGGCATGTTCCCGCACGCGGAGCGCTTCGGCGCAAGCACGGTCACGCTGCCGCTCTTCACGCAGATGACCGAAGCCGATGTGGTGCGCGTGTGCGAGGCGGTCAACGAAATCTGCGTGGAATTTTCAAAATAAGCATGTCTAAGTAACGAGCGATTGCCCGTCATAGACGGAATTTCGTTACCGACTCGACGAGCCACGCCGCCTGCTGCCTCAAACTCTCGGCGGCGGCGGCGCTTTCCTCGACGAGCGCCGCATTCTGCTGCGTGGTCTGATCCATCTGTCCGACAGCGGCCACCACCTGCTGGACGCCAACGCTTTGCTCGGCGCTGGCCCGGCTGATCTCGCCGACGACGGCCGTCACGCGATGAATTGCCTCGACTATACGGCTCATCGTCGCTCCCGCCTCGCCGGCAAGCGTCGAGCCTGACTCCACGCGCGCGACACTGTCCACGATCAGCGCCTGGATTTCCTTCGCGGCATGTGCGCTGCGCTGCGCGAGCCCGCGCACTTCGCTGGCAACGACCGCAAAGCCGCGGCCCTGCTCCCCCGCGCGCGCCGCTTCCACGGCCGCATTGATTGCGAGAATATTGGTTTGCGCGGCGATGCCTTCGATCACGCCGATAATGTCCGCGATCTTGCGCGCACTTTCGTCGATGCCCTTCATGGTCTCGACAACCTGATTGACGACCTTGCCCCCCTGCGCCGCGATCGACGAAGCACCCGTGGCCAGCTCGCGCGCCGCGTGCGCGTTTTCGGCGTTCTGCCGTATGGTCGCGCTGAACTGCTCCATCGACGCTGCGGTTTCCTGCAGCGCGCTAGCCTGCAATTCCGTGCGCTGGCTCAGATCGGCGTTGCCTGAAGCAATCTGCGTAGAGCCGGTCGCGATCGCCTCGCTGCCATTACGCACCTGCTCGACGATCCCGGTGAGCGAGTTGACCATCGTGCGCATCGCGGCCATGAGGCTCTCGGTGTCGCCTGGCCGCACATGCAGGTCGATATCGAGCTTGCCTGTGGCGATCTCGCGCGCGGCGGCACGCGCATCGTCCGGCTCGCCGCCAAGCTTGCGCGTGATCGTGCGCGAGAACATGACCGCGCCGGCCACCCCCGCCAGCACGGTAAGCGCCATCGCAACGACGCTGGCAAGCATCGCGCGACGCTGCAGGCTTTTCGCTCGCGCGGCTGCGGCGGTGGTCTGCTCGACGATCCTGGCGCCGGTCTCGCGCAGCAGGATCACCGGCTCGCGATCGAGGCCATCCATCGCGAGGTCGCCGACCGCCGTGTCGTAACCCGAGGCCTTGAAGCGGTCGATCGCTTTGCGGTACGCGGCGCCCATTTGCGCATGCAACGCATTGAAACGCTCGATCTTCGTGCGCGCCTCGCCTGGCGGCAGTTCACGCGCGAGCGCCTGGGTCGTGCCCTGACACGCCTCTTCGAACTTCTGGAACGCGATCCAGTACTTGTCGAACTGGGCAGGATTCTTCCCGCGCAGCACGATGTCCTTGCCGTTTTGCACCTGGTTCTTGAACGCAACCATCGCCTCGGATACCTGGCGCGCCTGTGCGCCGTCCACGCCGATCAGGCGTGCGTACGCATCTGCCGCGCTGTTCATTTCGGCGATACCGAATACGCCCGCCGCCGACGCGGCCAGCAGCGCGGCGCCCAACGCCAGCGGGAGTTGATGGACCAGCTTCATGACCACCCCGAGCTTGCTGTTCTATTAGGAGTTCGAATAACAATGGATACGCGGGTCTGCGTATCCCGGCAAGGGCGGCGCGTCGCACCGCCCCTCACGTCATTTCACGAACGCAATGGCGACCGGCGTCGGCACTTCGGCCGACTGCCCGGTGTCCGACACCAGGCCCGTGGCGGTATCGATGCCGAAGACGTTGACCTTGCCGCTGCGCTGGTTGGCGACGAGCAGCCACTTGCCCGACGCATCGATCCCGAAGCCCCACGGCTTCTCGCCGCCCGACGACGTGCGTTGAATCTGCGTCAGCTCGCCCGACGCCTGGTCGACGCGGTACACGATCAGCGCGTTTTCGGCGCGATTCTCCACATAGACGAAACGCCCGTCGGCGCTCACGGCCACTTCGGCTCCGCTCTTCACGCCCTGGAATTCGGGGCTCGTGGTCTCTACCGTTTGCACGAGCGTCAACTGTCCTTGCGAGGCGTCCCAGTGCAGCACCATGATCTGCGCGCTCAGTTCGGTCAGCAGATAAACGTACTTCCCGCTCGCACCGAATGCCAGATGGCGCGGACCGCTGCCCGGCGGCAAGACGAACTGGTGCGCGCTCGCGCCGTCAGCGGGCGTGAGCGTGCGCGTGGCGCGATCGAAGCCATACACGAAAACGCGATCCGCGCCGAGATCCGGCACGAGCGCGTAGTGGCCCGAGGGGTCGACCACGGCGTTGTGCGCATGCGCGCTCGCCTGCCGGCGCGTCGGGCCCGAACCCGTCTCCTTGACCGTCGAGGTGCGGGCGCCGAGACTGCCGTCGTGATTCACGGCGACGCTCGATACAGAACCGCCGCCATAGTTGGCCGCCAGCAGCGTCATCGAGGGCAGGTCCAGCGAGAGGTTCGTGGTCCCGCTGCCGCCCGTTGCGACTTCGTTGATTCTGGCGAGCATGCCGCTCTCGCGATCGACGGCATAGGCGGTCACGCTGCCTTCGCGCGAGTTGTCGTCATCGACTGCGTAGAGCACCGGCAGCCGCGGGTTGGTCGTGACCCACGTCGAGCGCGGGCCCGCGCCCACCGCGCCGATCATCGTGAGCTTGCCGCTCGACGTATCGAAGCGCAGCGCCCGCATCTCGCGCTCCTGCGTGCCCACATAAACGAGTTCGGTTGGCGCTCCGGCCGCGGGTGTCGTGGCGCTGCCAGGCGCACTGTGAAAAGCAGTCGAGAGCACGAGCGGAATGAACGCCGCCGTCATTCGGCGCCGCAGGGCAAAACGCTTGGGGAAGCACTGAACCATAGTCGGTGAACGGACGCAATATGAGTGTTATTGTGCGAGCCCCCCGGCACGCGGCCAGGCTGCGTGCGGCGGACTGCGGCGGCGAGCGGCGTCTCCGGGCCGCTCACGCGCTCGCGACGCCACGATGAGGGCGTCAAGGGCGCCCGTGCGTGACGGGCGCCCGCAAGGCAAGCGCGCAGATCAAGCGTAGCGGATGCATGCGCGCGTGTCCCTGCACAAAAGGAGGGTTCGCCAGCACTTTTCTGATGCGCACCCTTATTGCGCCACGCATTGGGGCGCAAACGAGCGACAGTGGGCGTGGCGGGACTCGCTACTGCGTTTGGGCCCGGGCCGTAACGCGGAACTGGCTTGGCGTATCGCCGACTTCGCGGCGGAAAAACCGCGTGAAATAGGCGGCATCCGCAAAGCCGAGGCCGAAGGCGATCTGCTCGACCGACATTTCGCCGAAGATGAGATTGCGCTTCGCCTCGGTAATGATGCGCGCACGGATCATCTTCGTAGGGCTCTGCTCACCGGCCGACGCGCAAGCCGCACGCAGTTGCACGAGGGACACCGCCATCATCGACGCATAGTCCTGCAGCGCCAGGTCCTCGCGATAGTGCTGGTCGATCAGCTTGCGGAAACGGTCGACGAGCCTGACGTTATTGCGCGTTTCGCCTTCGCTGCCGGGCTGGTCCAGGCGCGCCTCGCGCACGAGCATGAGCAGCAGCGTCGTGAGCAAGGCCTCGGTGCCGATCACGTGGCCAACAGCACTGGATTCCGACTCCTGCTTGAGGCTTTGCACCATGCTGTAGAACTGCTCGCCGCCGTCGGCCATCTCGCCGAGCGGGATCATGCGCGGCGACGTCCACAGTTGAATGAAGTCCCGCAGTTTCCCGTTCACCTGCGCCAGATATGCCACTTCGATCGTCACTACCCAGCGGTCCACGTCGATCTCGTAGTCGAGGCCATGCACGCATTCGGTCGGCAACAGCAGCGCGCATGGCGCTTCGAACGGGACTGCGCTGCCTTCGAGATTCATCACGCCGCGGCCGCTGCGCACGAAGATGACCTGGCCATAGGCGGGGTGCGCGTGGGGTTCGGTGCGCCAGCGGCCCCGGTCGGTCACGTGCCCGACGTGCACGAACCAGTTTTGTCTCTCGGGCCGTTCAACGTACAAGCGGACTTTGGGTACGGTGGTTCGCTTCAATCTGGCTTTGCCGTCGCGGTGGCGTGGGTCATTAGCCATGGCGGTGTGTGTCATAAAGTCTCCTTGGCGGCCGGGTCGGGCCGGTCGCCATTGAAATTCAGAGTTCGCGCCCTGGTTTTCCGGCACGAGTGTCCGCCTGAATTTCATTTTTTTCTGGACGAAGGTACGACGTCTTCATCCGGCGCATGGAATGGACAATATATCGCAAGCCAGGGTGACCGGACAAAAGCACAACGATGATACGCGAACGCTAGGGCACGTTCAGCGCGGCCGACACAACGGAGGGGACGCTCGATCGTTGTCGAGACAACAAGATGCGCAACAGGCGTCTTGCGCAAAGGCGGAGATTTTTTCATACCTTCGGGCAAACCGCGACCTGCGGCTTACCCGAATCCGGGCACGCGTGGGCTGGCACCCGCGCCGCCATCATCAGAACGTATGGACGAGACCGAGCACCACGCCGCGCGTGTCGGCGCCCGGCGCGCCCGCGACGCCGCCATACGCGGTTCCGTTGAGCGTGAACTGGGCCTTGTTGCGGTTCTGGATAAAGCCGGCCGACGCATACAGCGTGGTCGCCTTCGAGAAGTAATACTCGTAATTCAGGCCGATTTGCTGGGCGTTGTTGCCGTTCCCGGTGCGGTCGTGCGCATAGCCGTAAAGCAGCGCGACCTGGTTGGCCGGATCGATGCGGTACGACGTGGAGGCTTCGTAGACGTCGCGCTTGACGCTGTTATCGGTCTGCCGCTCCGTGTGATACGCGAGATAGAAGCGGGCCGCGCCAACGCCGAGCGACGCACCAGCATTGAACACTTTCAGCGTCGACGTGCCTGCCGCATTCGCAGCCTGCTCGTAGCCGGCCGCCGCGCGGAACGTCCCGTTCGTATAGCGCACGGCCGCGTTATAGAACTGCAGTCCGTTGCTCGGCTTGGTTGTCGAGTCGCGCATTGCAACCATGAACTGCGCGGTCAGCCCATAAACCGTTGGGGTGAAATACGAAACTGCATTGTTGACCCGAACGGTGAGGCTGTTGAAGTTGTTCATCGGCGAAGCGATGCTCATGACCGCGAGCGGATCGAGCTCGGGGTTCATGAAAATGTACTGTGGCGTGTTTTGCAGGCCGAAGCGCGTTTCACCGAATGCGCCCGAAAATCCCACCCAGGCCTGACGATTGAAGGCTTCAGCCGCATTCGACGCGGCTCCCGTCACACCGTTAAAACCCTGTTCGAGCTGGAAATTGACGTGAATGCCACCGCCAATGTCCTCGCTGCCTTTCAAGCCATAGCGGCTCGCAAAGAGACCACCCGAAACCGCGCGCACCACGGAACCCGAGCCGGCGTTCTGATATTCGATCCCATTGTCGATGACGCCATACAGCGTGACGGACGACTGCGCATGCGCCACGTTGATACAACACGCGGCGGCCACGCCCGACAAGGAAATCACTGACCTTTCCATTCTGTCTCCATGATGAAATTTTATTGGTTTAACTCCCGTCTTTAATGGCACGGGTTAGAGAATCCGCATGTTTGCGCATTCGATACTGCAGATCGATCGATCGTTCGTATACCTGATTGATTGAAGAAACCAAAGGCACGGAACGAGCGAATTCGCGCAATACGCTCGCGTCGTCACTCGCGCTGAACGTGGCGTTCCATGCGAGAAGCGTCGAGATAAATCGGGAATAGAGCTTGATGGAACCGTGCTAGACCAGCGCGCGGCGATGCGAAGCAGAAGGCGTATGCGCGCGGCGGCGCGGCGCCAAAGAAGATACCCACAGCCAGAGGATTCTTTCCGGTCAACGCTGTCTCCTTTTCGGACTTCGCTTCTCGATGACCAGGGATAAACACCTGGCCGTGGAGGGCGCGGTCTGTCTTGTGGATCAAGCGTAGGGGACGATGGCGCGCGCGTCCCTACACAAAACGCAGGTTCGCTTGCATTTTTTCAAGCGCGCGCCGGCTTCGAACACGGTTGCGCCGAAAAAACTTTCGTCGCGTCAGCAAAAAGTGCCAGCGAATCTCATTTTTGTGTAGAGGCAAGCGCCAACGCGCCACTTATATTCCTGACCACCGTAACAGCGTTTTCCTGTGCCGGATGGTTCAACCATGCAGCCAGGGCGGGCGGTGCGACCGAATCGGCAGTCGCCATGCGGCTACGCGCCCCGGTCGAAGACATCAACATAAATAGAGTCTGGATGGAGACATGAAAAGCCTAACGCTAGCCTTGCGTGCGCCTGCTCTTGGCGCTGCCCTGTTTTGCTGCCTGGCGCAGTTCGCCCACGCCGAGGTCTTTACCGCACCGAACTCTTCCGCGCCGCCAGAGCGCCAGGAAGTCCCGAACGGCGCCGCACCGCCCCAAACCGTCGGCCAGGCCGACGAACCGCCCGCCATCTGGAACGACACGTTCATCGGCTATCGCTGGGGCACCGACTTTCACTATCCCGGCATCGATTCGACGGTGATGCAGAACATCGGCTACCTCACGACAATCGGCGGATTCCGGTTCGGCAGCTACGCGTTCAACGTCGATTACCTCGTGTCGAACGCGGCCAATCCGGAATCGGGCGGTCCGCAAAGCGGCGGCGCGCAAGAGGTGTATAGCGTCGGGCGCGTCCAGTTCAGCGCCGGCAAGATCTTCGGCCGCTATCTCGGCATTGGCCCGATTCGCGACTACGGCTTGACGGTCGGCTATGAGTTCGGCGTGAAGAACGACGCCTACTCCGAGCGTGCGCGCATGCTCGTGGTCGGGCCGACGGTCGAATTCGCGATCCCGCATGGCTACTGGAACCTCACGGCCGGCATACGCACGGAAAGCAATCACAACGGCATCTCGGGCGTCGACGTGCGCTTCAACACCGCATGGCACGTGGAGAGTTCGTGGCTTTATCCGTTCCGCGTCGGCCCCGTGCCGCTCATGTTCCGCGGCTTCGCGAGCGTGACCGGACCGAAGGGACGCGACGGCTTCGGCGTGGAAACCACGACCGAGTTCCTCACGCGCATGGCGCTGCTCGCCGACCTCGGCTCGTTCGCGGGGCATCCGCGTGTTCTGTACGCCGGTCTGGGCTACGAGTACTGGTATCACATGTACGGCACGCCGACACACGCGGCCCCGGGAACCATCACTTCGGTGCCGATGCTCCAGGCTGAAATTCACTTCTGATCCGTTTGCCTCGCGAAAGCGGCTATGGGCGACCCGTCTCGCGGGTTGCGCATGGCCGCTTGATGCGTTTTAGGGTGCAGCTTTTTTAATCCCTAGCGCGGCGCCTGGAGACGCCGGATGCATCGACACGCGATTTCGGGTTGTTCCCTTCCTTTGGAGTACTGATGCAGATTCAAGACCATAGCGCCGCGCACATCCACACGACCGTTACGGCGTCAGCCTACATCGCCGACGACTGGGCCCAGTCTTCCGCTCGCACGCGTGCGTTGCTGTTGCGCGCGCTGGCCAGCGCGCTCGACATCGAGCGCGAGACGCTCGTACGCATCGCCGCCGAGGAAACCTCGCTCGGCAGCGCGCGGCTGCATGGCGAAATCGACCGTACGCGCTTTCAGCTCAATGGCTTCGCCGATTACGTCGAGGCGGGCCATGCGTTCGCCCTGACCGACGACCCGGCGCTTGCCGAAGCTCCGCCCGCCGGACGTCCACACCTGAGCCGCGTGCGTATCCCGCTCGGCCCGGTCGCGATGTTCTCCGCCAGCAACTTTCCGTTCGCGTTCTCGGTGCTCGGCGGGGACACCGCCTCCGCACTGGCGGCGGGCTGCCCTGTTGTCGTCAAGGCGCATCCGGGCCACCCGAAGCTCTCGCGCAAGGTGTTCGAACTCGCGCGCGCGGTCATCGCCGGGCAGGGACTCTCCGCCGCGCTGTTAGGCATGGTGGAAGGTGCGGGCATCGAGGTGGGCACCGAACTGGTCAATCACCCCGACATCGCGGCCGTGGCGTTCACGGGCTCGTTCAAGGGCGGCGCGGCGCTGTGGCGTCTCGCGAATGCGCGGGCGCGGCCCATTGCGTTCTATGGCGAGCTGGGCTCGATCAACCCGGTCGTCGCGCTGCCGGCCGCGCTCGCCACCCAGGCGCAGGCGCTCGCGCAAACGCTCGCGGCGTCGATCGAATTCGGCTGCGGCCAGGTCTGCACGAGCCCGGGCCTCGTCGTCCTGTTCGAAGGCGCGGATGCGCAACGCTTCGAAGATACGCTGCGCGACGAACTGCGCGAAAAGCCGACGCATCGCATGCTCACCCCCGCCATGAAGCGCACTTTCGACGCGGGCGTGGCGCGCCTGCTCGGCACACCTGGCGTGCAGACCCTGCTCGCCGGCAGCGCCGATCACGATGAAACGGCGCCGCCACGCCCGGTGCTCGCGCGCACGAGCGCGAAGCACTTTATCGCCACGCCCGCGCTGCACGAAGAGATTTTCGGCCCTGCCTGCCTGATCGTGCGCGTGGGTTCGACCGATGAAATCGTCGACGTGCTGGGCGCGATCGGCGGCAGCCTGACCGTGACGTTGTGGGGCGCGGACGAGGACACGCCCGACGTGCGCCGCGTCGCGCGCCGCGCCACGCAGATCGCGGGGCGCGTGCTCTTTAGCGGCGTGCCGACCGGTGTGGCCGTGACGCGCAGTCAGCAGCATGGCGGCCCGTGGCCCGCATCGACGCAACCGTTCACGACCTCGGTCGGCTACGAAGCGCTGGAGCGCTTTCTGCGGCCGGTCGCGCTGCAGAGCGCCCCCGCGTGGCTCAGCGCACGCGCCGGGCAACCCTGTTGAGAACGCGCGGCATGGCATTGGAAAACTGACTGACTGGACGAGTACGGTCGCCGCCAACCGTTCCATTGCAGCGGTGCGGCGACCGCGCCCCGTTCCCGAGATACCGCAAAGGAGGCGCAACGCCAATGGACACCTGCCAGGTCAAACAGCCAGCAGCCGAGAACCCGTGGAGCATTCTGATCCTGCTCTCACTCGGCCTGCTGATTTCGTTTGTCGATCGCACGAGCTTGTCGGCCGCGCTCGCGGACAAAACCTTCGTGCACGAGTTTTCGCTGTCGAGCGTGCAGCGCGGCTGGCTCAATTCGGCGGTGTTCTGGTCCTATGGGCTCGCACAGATGCCCATGGGCTGGATCGTCGACCGCTACGGCGTGAAGCGGCCCTACTCGATCTGCTTCGTGATCTGGTGCCTCGCGGCGGCGGCCACGGGGCTCGTCACGACGCTTTCCGCGCTGATCGTCATGCGCCTGCTGATCGGTCTCGCCGAAGCCATCGTTGTGCCCGCAACCTATCGCTACCTCGCGAACCACTTCGAGGAAACCCAGAAAGGCACAGCGCTTGGCATCTTTTCGATTGGCGGCAAGATGGGCCCCGCGCTCGGCGCACCCATTGCGGCGTGGATGATCGTCGCGTATTCGTGGAAGGCGATGTTCGTCGTGACAGGGCTCGTCGGCCTTGTGTGGATGGTGCCCTGGCTCATCATGGTCAAGAACGACTACCCCTCGCGCGAGGAATTGACGGCGGCCGTGAGGCGCGCTTCGTCCGTGCCGCTTCGCAATCTGCTCGCGAGCCCCGTGGTGTGGGGCGGCCTGGTCAACAACTTCTGCTACAGCTATTTCGCGTTCTATTGCATGACCTGGATGCCGGCCTATCTGGTCGAGCAGCGCGGCCTCTCGCTGGAGAAGTCCGGCATTTATACGTTTTTCAGTTTCGCCGGCATTGCGCTTGTCGCCGCTTTCGCGGGTTGGTTGGCAGACCGTATGATCGCGCGCGGCAAAGACGCCGTTGTCGTGCGCAAAGCGTTTATCTTCGCGGGATTCATTGGCGGCACGACGGTGCTGCTCGGCGCGTACACACGCTCGCCTGGCATGGCGCTTTTCTGGAACGTGCTCTCGCTGTCGCTCCTGGGCCTCGCGACCGCCAATAATCTGGCGCTGTGCAAGCTCACGCTGATTCCCAAGCCCGCCGTCGGGTTGAACACCGGGCTGCAGCAGGTCGCCACCAGTCTCGCGGGCGGTGTTTCCGCCAGCTTGTCTGGATGGTTGCTTTATGTTGGCAAGGGCGATTACACACTTGCCATGATGGCTGTCTTCGTTTTCTTGCTGCTGGGTGCAACGAGCACGATGGTGCTGATGCGGCGGAAGTGGGCGCCGAAGGTCAACGACACCGCCGGCAGCCATTAAAAACGGTTCTTCACAGTTGGCTTCAGTCATTGGCGCAGCCGGGCCTATTCCGCGTTCACGGATACCAGCGTTCGATCTCCCATACGGTCTCTATGACTTGACGCAGGAATGCCGCCGTGCCGATTTCCTTGAGGAACTCACCTAACCGGCCGACGATTTCGATGAATTCGCGGCGCGGCGCGAAGGCCCCCAAGGTCGCCATGGTTACCATGAAGCGCCAGCGAACGGGCTGCTCCAGCGCCAGCACACCTGCGATGAAAGAGTTGAATATATCGTCTTCGCCGCGCGTGAAATCGGCGGCGGCCAGTTGCGTGATCGCCTGGCCAACGAGGTCGCCGATGTCTTCTCTGAACTCCTGGGCAAGGTCCGGCAAAACGAGGAGGAGCAATGCGGTGACCGTCGATCGGGTTCGGTCGATGATCTGCTCGTCCGGATGCTCGCGGAGCAGTTCCGCTAACGTTTTGATGCGTTCACCGACGCTCTGCGCATCGAGTTCTCCGATCAATTTTGCGTAAAGGGCACCACTCTCTTCTGGCAGCAATACTCGTCTTGCGGCCATCACGCATTTCGCGACCGCGGTGAGGTCACCGGCGTCGGGTGGCGCCTCTTGCGCCGATTCGAGCGACAGCACGGCTTCGCGACGCGCGCGGCGCGAAGCCTCCTCGTTAAGCCTGGCCGACTCCAGCAACGCAAACAAAATGCCAGCGCGCTCCACGGGCCGCTCAATTCCCAGAGCGATTTCCAGCAGCTTGTGCGCCACCGCGCCGGCCTCGCAGTCCCATGTCCGAATTGCACGAGCCAATCGCAGGGTACTCTGGGCGACAATCGAAGCGCTGCGCGGGTCCTTGGCCCGGTCCCGGGCCTGAAGTGCGCCGAGTTCCTCGAGCAGAGGTTCAAGCTCTGATAGCCGGATCGCGTCAATGGTCAGCGCCTCCACCACCAGAACGCGCAATGCG
Organism: Paraburkholderia acidiphila; assembly: GCF_009789655.1. Classification (GTDB taxonomy): domain Bacteria; phylum Pseudomonadota; class Gammaproteobacteria; order Burkholderiales; family Burkholderiaceae; genus Paraburkholderia; species Paraburkholderia acidiphila. The sequence goes on along the minus strand of NZ_CP046912.1, from coordinate 998,396 downwards.
AGGCTATTCGTCTCCAGGCTTTTCGCCCGTTGCGCGACGCGGGTTAGCTGTTCGCTGGACATCGAATGCAAGGCAGCCAATGCCTCTTCATCCCAGTCGTACTTGCTTTGCTCCGCCACTGCAGCGATCGCCTCAGGCAATTCATCGGCGATTCTCGTGTGCTGTGCGAAACGCGGCGCGAGTGCCACGACAGCCGTCAAACGATCGGCGGCCGGCATGGCGGACACGGCATCGAGGGCTGCTGACAACGCCGGTTCGGGCAGAGAAGGGGCCAACGCGCGGACCCAGGCCACCGCATTGGATCCGGCCGCGTTGATGACCCTCAGAAAATCGTCCGTGGCCATGACCGGCGCAAGGACTCTGAGCACTTCGGTTTTGTCGCCCGTAATGCTCACATCGAGAAGCCAACGAATAGCGCGGCCATACAACTGCGCGCGGTCGTCCGGCAAGTGCCGCGACGCGGCGGCCTCCAGGAACACCACTGTGGCACCGTCGGCGATATTCATGCGCGCGTTCACGAGCGAGCGGACCTCGCTCGTCGTGACTCGATCCCATCGCGCTTCGGCGATCAAGTCCTCGGGCGCGCACGGATAGCGGATAGCGGCACGCTCAATTCCTTGCCCCGAAAGCCGCTTAAGCAGCGCCTCGACGAAATCGGCGTCGACTGCGGGCGATTGCAGCAGTTTCACGATCTCGTCGGCTAGGGTGTCCGGTGCGGCTATCAAAAGCGCCTTGATAATCGAAGCCATTCGAGGCTGTCCCGACGGATCCTTCTCGGGAACAAGGTCTATGCGATAAATGATCTCGGCCAACGCGATACGGGCATCCTCCGCACCGAGAAAAGGCAGCATGGCGATAAGCGCTTCGAGCCGCGCCGGCGTGGGTGCCAGTTGCAGCACAGCCATGAGCGACGCGCTCGATGGCACTCGTGAAGTATCGGCGGTCCAGTGCGCTTGCGACGAGAAGTCGTCTTTCATGGTTACGCTCGTCTCGTACCTGGCGATCGATTCGATTCTCGCGAGTGCGTCGCAGCGCAACTGAGGATCCGCGCGCCGCCCCACTTCGTACAGCGTCTCCATCTTGTTCTCGTCGAGGAAGTAAACATAAGGGAACGCGAGATACAACACGTCTCGCAGCCGATGCTCCGGCAAACGCGGCGCGACCTGTGCCTCGAGCGCCTTGTATCCCGCCGTTTTCCCTTCGACGATCATGTCGAAAATCCGCTCGACCCACGATTCGGGCAAATCGCTGAGCAGCGTGCGAAGCGTTTTTTTCGCGTCATAGCTGTTGAGGCTCGCCGCGAGAGAATCGAACGTTGCCTGTTCGACGTTGTTCCGGTCTTGCGGGGCGAGGCTCGGCCATGCGCGCATGAGCGCCTGTATACCGGGCAGGTTTTTCGCCTTTAACAGTTCTTGCAAATCGTCCGAAGAGAGTTCCCCTCCGCTTTGGTATTTCCGCATCCGCACCTTGAGCTGGGCGGCGCTCCGTTCCTCCGGGTCATCCAGCCTGGCCGCCGTTTTGATCGCCTCTACGAAAAGCGCCTCGCGCGCGTCAGGCGGCGCATGCTCGGCAACGCCGGCCAGCGCTTCTGCGCGCTCCTTCGGCTCGTATCGCATGCGCGCCATCGTGGTCGCCGTGTGCAAGGTCAGCACGCCCGTTCGCACTGCCGCCGCGAGGAGTTCATCCGGCACGTTGGAGCCGCGCGCGAGATGCGACGAGAGTATGAGCGTGCAGCGCACGAGCACGCCCAATGCCGCGACGGACTGCGCACCGAGCGCGACCGTACGCGCCTGCCGGAGCACTTCGAGGACGTCACGCGCGAATCCTTCCGCGCCGTCCTCGACTTCATCCCACGCACGCCGCCAACCGTCGCGCGTAAGCGCCTCCCAGTCGTCGAGCGTGGCGTGAGCCTGCTTGAGGTGGAGAAAATAGAAACTCAGCAAGTAAAACGGCACGTCCGCAGGCGCGCGCGTGCCGTCGTTGACCTCGCGCACCACACGCCGGCCCCATTCGACGAACGCCTGCTCCGCAGCACCGATCCACGGTCCCAGTTGCAGGTATTCCTCGCGCACGTATATGCCGAACTTGGGATGCGCGAACGCATAGCCGTGCTCCGCACCGTCGCCTACGATGAACCGTTGGATCGGCTCCAGCGTGTCCGCGTCGATGAAGGCGTCGCCGGCGATCACGCCGGGAACGAGGCCGGCGAGATCGTCGTGCCGCAAGGGTCCGGCGGACACCGAGAGTATCGCAAGGCATGCCTTGATCAATTTATCGTCGAACGTTCGTTTCGATGCATCCCAGACGCTACGCTGCAGGCGCATCCAGCCGCCGAAATAAGCCGCGAAACCGGGCGTCGCTTTACTGAGGCTATCGACGTCGGTGAGACGGCCTTGTTTCTGCTCCTCCAGCACATCGCTGACGTAAAGCTGGAGCAGGAGGGGATCGCCGCCGCTCAGGCGATACAGTTCGTCGCGCAAGTCCTCGAGGTAGTTGGCGGGGCCGGCGATCGCGACCGCTCGCAACAGCTCGTGCACATCGTCGCGCCCAAGCGCACCGAGTCGCATGCGCTCGACTTTGGCGCGCTCGCTGGTCCAGCCGACGCGCTGCTCCCAGTCCTGCGCATCGGTGTTCGCCATCTCGCGTGCCGACACGACGATGCGCAGATTTGCGCGCGGCTTCGACGGCAGCACCGTGGTGTCGAGTTGCCAGCCGGTCGCCTCGTCGAGGCCGTCGAGCACCACCACGCATGACGGCGCCTTATCCGGCCACGCGTAAAGCCATTCCATGACGGTGTCGCGATAGAACTGCGCCGGATCGCCAGCGGGAATCGGCAGCTGCGCATCGAGCATCGACGCGAGCGCATGCGCAAGCGCGCCGAAGAAGACATCGGGGCGATTGGTTTCATAACGAATGGAGATCGGCACGAACACGACCGACCACGCCGCGCGATCCAGCGAGTCGATCCAGTGCACCAGCAGCGCGCTCTTTCCGCGGGCCGCAGGGGCGGTCAGCAGCAAATTGCGCGGTGCCTTGGGATCGGCGAGCCAGTGGTCGAGCGCGGCAAGCTCGCCATTTCTGCCGCCGAAGGGCATGGGCGCATCCGAGTCGCCCAGGTAAGAGTCGATAAAACGGAGAATCCGCCCGCGATAGTGGCTGGGTACGGCCTGAATGCCGAAGACAACCGTGAGATCTCCGCCGATAGTGGTGCGCGCTACGGAGACGGCGACGGGCACAGCGGCCCCGTCCTGCGGCTCATTCAGTTTTTTTTTTGGAGGCGCCGATGCCGGCCTTGACGTTTTCGATCGTGACGTCGCCGCGCATGTCGGTGTCGTGCACCTTGACGCCGTCGCCGCTCGACTCGATTTCCTTCAGGTTGAGGTTATTACCCTTGAGCCGGACGATCTCGACGCCAACAACGCGTTGCTGCTCCGGCGTGAGACGCTCCAGCAGTTCGTTCAATTCGCGCGTCAACCGCGCCACTTCGGGGTCTGCGTCGGCGCCGACCTTGGTGATGGCTGCCGACACCACGTCCTTCTGCCGGTCGTCCGACGGATCTTCCTCTAATGAATCGATCGCGCCCTTGCGACCCGTGCGGTCGATGATTGCATCCTTGAGCTTGCCGTAGGCGGTCTTGACGGCATCGGAACCGATGTCCTTCATTGACGCCAATGCGCCAGCAGCCAGCGCGCTCACGATCGTTGTGACGATTTCCATGTCCTGTTCTCCAGGGGCGAGTGCCAGGCAATCGACATGCATCCGGCGTTGTACGCGCAGGAGTAAAACAATCTATCTTTTCGCCTACAGGCCGTCAATTGGTGAATCCGGTTTGGCCATTCGCCAAGTGCTGGACAATGGAATCATGTTTACTAACGTCTACACGAGGGCTTCAAATAGCCGGTCATACGCGTTGCGCCTGAAACGCTCTACCTTGCCCAAACCGACCGCTTCCACGGAAAGTTGCGAAGAACGAAAAAAAGCACCGCGCCCAGACGCGGTGCTTTTTCAATATCTGCCTGACCTTAAAAAACAGCCTTACTGTTTGGGAATATAAAGCGGCATCGAATCTTCCCACAGCGTGTCCGTAATCGCATGCCGATCGCTGCCATCCGCATTCATCACCCAGTTCTGGCCGTCGGGCTGGAACGTGTCGTCATAGAGCGAAAGCTCGTCGCGGAAGCCATATTCTCCGGAGCTGTACGCAATGCGGCCGTCCCACGTCCAGGTCGCGTGGGCCTGGTTCGAACCCTGCGGCGTCAAACGCTTCGCATCCGTGCCGTCCGGATTGATCGTGTACACGTCGTAGTGGAACTTGTTGGGGTCGTTCGGATTGACCTCCTTGCGCGTGAACACGATCTTCTTGCCGTCCGGCGACCAGCCGGGCAGATTGTCCGGCTCGGTGGTCAGGACCGTGGTCTTGTGCGTCTCCAGGTCGAGAACGCGCAGGCCGTTGTCCGTGTCGCTCCACACGCGGTAGACGATCTTCGTGCCATCAGGTGAATAGCTCGGGAAGCCCGCGTTCTCCTTGCCGTCGGTCAGCACCTCCGGCTTGCCGTCCATGCTGCCGTCGGCCTTGATCCGCATGATCTGGCCCGGCATGTGGTTGCGCGTGAAGAACCAGCCGCCTACACCGAAGGCCACCCATTGCTTGTCCGGCGACCAGGTCGGCTGGAATGCGCCGGCCAGTCCCATCTTGATCAGCTTCGGATCGAGGCCGCTCGTCATCGGGTCGTAGATATGGCGCGCATCGCTGAAGTCGGCATTCGCCACCACGATCGACGAGCCGACCGCCTTTTCCGTGTACACGAGCGACTTGCCGTCGCGCGAGAGTTGCGGGAACACATCGACGAAACGATAGTTCCATTGCGGGTCGAAACTGTAGAGCGGCGTGCCGTTCGGGTGGAACGGCCTGCCGTACACCACCTTTTCGTAGACGACCTTCTTGCCGTCCGCGGAATAATGCGGCGAGCGAATGCCGCTGCCCGGCGTGGCACGCGACGCACCGTCCGTTGTATAGAGGCCTTCCTGCTCGCCGTTCTTGATGTGATACGCGACGTCGGTCGCGCCCACATATTGCGGGAATACCTTGAATCCCGGCGTGTTCGTCAGATCCTTGCGCTCGCCGGTGGCCACATCCACTTCCACGATCTGCGAGCTGACCTTGCCGATGGCCTCGGGGCGGTGCGCGCCCCAGGTCGATTCGACCGGGGTTTCGTAGAACACCACGTGCTTGCCGTCCGCCGACCACGAAGGCGAGCCCTCGGCGAAGCCTGCGTGCGCGGTAATCTGCTTGAAGCCCGTGCCGTCCGGATGGATCTCGTAGATGCTGCTCTCCTGGGTGCGCTCCCAGCCGACCGGCAGGTTGTGGCCGCGCCAGTCAGTGCCGATATCGGACGACAGCGCAATCCATTTGCCATCCGGCGACCACGAAGGACGGAAGAAACTGTGCGGCTTGTTCGGGTCGAACCGGATATTGCCGGTCACGTTGTGCAGCGCGCCGGTCTTGATGTTGAGCGTCCAGATGTTGGTCGTGCCGTAAGTGGACTTGCCACGGCGCGACGACACGAACGCGATCACATTCGGATTGGCCGGGTTGTAGACCGCGCCGTCGCTAATGCCGACCCAGTCCGTCAAACGTTGCAGGCCCGTGCCGTCCACACGCACGCGATAGAGGCTGGCGTGACCGAGACCGTCACGCTCCGAGGTGAACACGATCCATTTGCCATCCGGCGAAAACGAACCGTGATAGTCGAAACCGTCGGACGGAATCAGCCGGTGCTCGTCGCTGCCGTCGGCATTGGCGACATAGAGTTCCGAGGTCGTCGGGCCGATGCGATAAATCAGCAAGTCGCCCTTGGTCGCGGTGGCCGCGCCCGCTACCGGTACGAACGCGGCGACGGCGGCTATCGAGGCGATGGCGAGGCAGGACAGAACACTCTTTTTCAACTGAAGCGAGGGACGCACAATACTAGTCTCCATTTTTTTGTTCGCATCACAGCAATCTTTTAACCGTCGACCGGTATTCCGGCCGACGCACACACGCATTAACCGAGGCTGCCGGTCACATCGTCGAACAGTTCATCCACCGAAAGCCGGTGCGGAATGATCTTCTGGTCGAGCGCCCAGTCGATGGCGAGCTGGATGCCCTTGCGGTTCGCTTCGAGCCCGATCGGCGGGAACACGGCCGGCACGCCGCCTTCCGTTTGCGCGCGGCTTTCCGCGATCATGCGGTAAATCTCGCGCACGATGTCCGGTCGTTCCTTCGACACCCGCTCGTGTACGACGAACATATGGTTGATCGGCACCACGCCTTCGCGCGCGAACCACGTCTTCGCCGCCGCCTGCGCGTCGGGCACGAGCGTGCGCACGCGCGGGTCCTTCGGCATGTCTTCGCCGAGGAGTGCGGCGGCGAGTTCGCCGTCGAGCATCATCTGCGGAATCGACGAACCTGCGGGCAAGCGCCGGCAGTTGTTCGGATCGCTGTATTCGGCGAGGTGGCCGTCGCCGAGCGTCATCCACGTGACCTTGTCGAGATCCACGCCATATTCGTGGCGCAGGATGCCGCGAATCCACAGCGCCGTGGTCTGGCTATAGGTCCGCACGCCGACCTTCTTGCCCTCGATGTCCTTGGGGTCGAGATGCCCGAAGTCGATGTTGAAGCCCGCGCAATGATGCTGGAAGCGGCCCGAGATCGGCGTGGGCAGCAGCACATAGGGCTTGCCGTAAGCCTTGGCCTGCAGGAACGTGACGATCGCGAGTTCGCCCGCGTCGAAAGCATTCTCGCGCACCATCGCCTTGAAGCCGTTGTGGGCAGGCGTGGGGCCGCAAAAATCTAGCGTAACGATATCCGATTTTACCCGGCCGTCGCGCAGGGCCTTTGTTACCGCATATTCGGCCAGATTGGTGCGCAGCGTCGGCACCCCGGTCAGCGTAGTCATTGATGCCACTCCTTGTGCATGATTGGCTGATACTGCTTGTTCAATTTCATCAGGATTACAGACGAACTTCGATCAGGCACGGTCCCGGCTCGCGCACCGAGTCGGTCATCGCCTTGTGGAAAGCTTCGGCCGTGTCCACCGCGACCGAGCGCACGCCCATGCTTGTGGCCATGGCCTGCCAGTCGATGCGCGGACGATCGATGTCGATCATCGAGAGAGCGCGCTCGCCCGGCGTGCCTGCACCCATGTTCGCGTACTCGGCCTTGAGAATCGCATAGCTGTTGTTCGCGAAGATGATCGTCGTGACGTTCAGGTTCTCGCGCGCCTGAGTCCACAGCGACTGAATCGTGTACATCGCGCTGCCGTCGCCGACCATGCAGAACACGCGCCGGTCCGGGCACGCGAGCGCGGCGCCGGTCGCGACAGGCGTGGCATAGCCGATCGAGCCGCCCATGTTGTTGATGAGGTCGTGGGGCGCCGCGCCCATCGTGTAGCCCATCGTCTCGCGGCCCGTCGTGAGCGACTCGTCGACCACGATGCAGTTTTCGGGCAACGCCGCGGCGAGCGCATGCGCGATGCTCACCGGATTGAGCGCGCCGGTCGGCGCCGCCGTTTCGACGCGCGGCTGCACGAGCGGCGCCGTCGCATTGGCGCCTAGTGCTTCGAGCAGCATTTCGAACGCGAGCGCGCTGTCCTCGTCGGCCTCGACGAGCGGATGCACGAGCGTGCCCTCTTCCTTGAGTAGACTCGGCTTGTCGGGGTAGCTGAAGAACGCGACCGGCTCGCTCGTCTCGACCGTAATGATGTGCTTGAAGTCCTTCAAAAACGCACGCGCGGGCGCAACCGCATACGGAATGCGCGCGAGCGGCACGCGCCCCGCGCCGCGTTCGATGCGCGCGGTGAAGAACTGCGAGCCCAGCCGCGCGCCAGTGGCGACCGCCACCTTGCCCGCGCGTTCGAGTGCGAGGCCGCGCGTGGACTTGTTGCCGAGAATGATCAATGCGGGCTCGCCCGAGCGCAGCACACGCGCCACGTGCTCGATGCGCGCGGCGTCGGGCGTCCTGCGCGCGGCCGTTTCGCGCGGCGGCACAATCGTCGTGCCCGCTTCGCGCCACGACGTGTCGCCCGGCAGAATCAGCGTCGCGATCTGGCCCGGATGCTCCGAGGCCTTGTCCACTGCTTTCGCGGCGTCCCAGGCAATCGCGCGCGCGGAGTCGGCGCGGCGCACCCAGTGGCTCAGCGGCCGCGCGAGTCCTTCGATATCCGAAGTCAGCGGCGGATCGTACTTCAAATGCGAGGTCGAATGTTCGCCGATGATGTTGACCATCCCCGACGATGCGCGCTTCGCGTTATGGATGTTCGCGAGCCCGTTGGCGAGACCCGGCCCCAGATGCAGCAGCGTGGAGGCCGGCGTGTCCTTCATGCGATACCAGCCGTCCGCGGCGCCCGTCGCCACGCCCTCGAAAAGGCACAGCACGCTGCGCATCTTCGGGTTCTCGAGCGCGGCGAGAAAGTGCATTTCCGACGTGCCCGGATTGGCGAAACAGATGTCGACGCCCCGATCGACGAGCGTAGCAACGAGGCTTTCTGCACCGTTCATTTAGTACCCTGCCATCTCGCGCGCGAGGCCCACGACACCGTAGCTGCGCGACGGCGCCGACATCAGCATGCGGTAACCTTCCTCGATCAGGCGCTTGTGATTCTTCGCCGTGACGTGCGGATGGCCCACCACGACGTTGTGCTTGTGGCAGGTCTCGACGATCTTGCGCATCGCGTCGATCACGATGGGGTTTTCGTAGTCGCGCGGGCAGCCCAGTTCCTGGCTCAGGTCGCCTTCGCCAATCAGGATGAAGCCGATGCCGGGCACGTTCGCGAGAATGTCGTCGAGGTTCTCGATCGCCTGGGTGCTCTCGCACATCAGGCCGACGAGAATTTCGCCCTGCGGCGCGAGCGGCCACACGTCGGCCTTCTTGTAGTAGTCGGCCATGCTCAAGCCCCAGTAACGCGAGGCGTTGGCCGGGCCGTCGCCGCGCACGCCCTTCGGCTCGTACAGCGGCGCGCCCTTCGGACGCGCATAGCGGCACGAGGCCACGGCGTTATAGGCCTGTTCGACCGTCGCAACGTGCGGCCAGATCACACCGTAAGCGCCGCGATCGAGCACCTGCTTCGCAAACGACTGATTCATCTCCACGCCGTTGGCGGGAATGCGTGCGATCGGCGTCACACGCGGGGCGACCGAGCCCGACTCGGCAATCTGCTTGCGGCTCAGCATGTATTGCAGCGCGTCGCCGAGCGCGGCCACGTCATAGGGGTTGTGCTCCATCTCGAAGACGATGCCTTCATACGGCGCGTCGCTCATTTCGATGGCGTTTTGCTTGTCGAGCTTCGAGAACGCGGTGAAGGCCGGCTTGCCGGATTCGAACGCGCGAATGATGCTGTTCAGACGGGTGTCGCTCATGATCTTTTCTCTCGTTGAATTAGGTGGAATCCGGCTCAGTCGGCTTTCCAGTACATGAAGCCCATGCCCTCGCCGGTTCCGGCGGGCGTGCGCCAGCACGGCACGTAGTCGACGAGCGTCATCTCGGCGCCGGTTTCCTGCAGCGACTTCATCACGCTCGCGTAGAGCTTGATTTCCGAGGTGCCCGACTGGTAGGAGCGGTTGTCCACGGCGGCGAGGCCGTCGTAGTCGTACTCGGCCAGCATCTTCATGATGCGGTGATCGAATTCCTCGTCGTTGACGAAGTGGGACAGACCGCCCGATGCGAAGATGCCGACGCGCACATCCTCGGGCCACGCCTCTATGGCATCGCGCAGCACTTCGCCGAACTCGATGCAGCGCGACATGGAGGGCTGCGTCGGCGGGTAGAAGCAGTTCATGATGACCGGCACATGCGGCGGCGGGTTGTCGCCCATGATCTGGTGGTAGACGAAGCTATAGGCGTGCGGCACCACCGGATACTCGGGCAGCGGCTTCATCCACACGTTATCGGGCCACGCGAACAGATCGGTCAGGTCGAAGCCCTCATTCTGGAAACGCTCGACCAGATACGTCGCGAGCTGCGGATGGCACTTGTGCGTGACGTGGTGGTCGGGCGCGTAGACCGCGCGCTGGGGCGGTCCGTTGTGGACTTCCTCGCCGGTGTAGATGGCGATCGACGGCGAGAAGTCGGTGAAGATCTCCTTCTGGTCCTTGCCGAGAATGATCGCGACATCGATGCGCGCTTCGCGATAGGCGGCGGCCATCTTGTCGAGCGCCGCACGGCAGCGGGCGGCGCGCGCGGTGCGCTCCTCCATCGTCAGGAAGGGTTCGAACGCCGCTTTACGATGCGCTTCGAGTTCCGGGTAGGTCCACGTGCGGTTCTGGAACCACAGTTCCGGGTTGTTGCGGTCCCGCTCGCCGTTCTTTAGCCAGTCCTCCGGCGCCTGCCCGAGCATGCCGCTGTGCGGCACGGCCATTCCGAATACGATCTTCGCCATGTGTGATTTCCAGTCAATTACCACCGGCCGCGCCGGTTGCCTAAAATTGGGTGCTTCTTGAAGTGATTTATTACTTCGGAATACATATCAAATCGGCTAGATGCTTCGATCTCATTCGTCTTCGATGTCGCGATGCTCAGGCTTCCTGCAGCGACGCTTTCGGGTCCGAGACCTTCGGCGCCCATTCCGGACGGAACAGCACCGCGGTCGCCGTCGCTCCGATGAGCAGGAAAACGAGGATCACCATCATCGGCAGTACGTAGTTGTGGCTCACGTGCAGCAGCCAGCCCGAGAGACTCGCGGCAACGCCGCCCGCCAGACTCGTCGCGACCTGCTGCACGCCGGTCACAAGACCGATTGCCTGCTTCGGGATCAGCGTGAGGCGCGAGAGCACAAGGTTGTTCGCCGTCGTCATGCCGAGCAGCGAGAGCGACAGCACGTTCCACAACAGCGCGCCTTCGAGTGAATGGGCATACGCGCCGAGCAGCACCGTGCAACCGCCCACGAAGCCCGCGATCGTGAACGACTTGCGCACGAGGATCGCGTTGTAGCCCGCCGCGACGATTCTGTCTGCCGCCCAGCCTGCCACGGCCGCGACAATTGCGATGCCGGCGAAGCTGAAGAACGTGTAGACACCCGAGCGTTCGAGCGACAGCCCGCGCTGCTCGACCAGATACGACGGCATCCAGGTCATGCAATAAAACGTGAAGTAGCCGTAGCAAAAATTCGTGATCATGCCGCCCCAGACCACCGGGCTCGACAGGATGCTCGCGAGCGACACCGTGCGGGCACTGCTGCTCGCTTTCTTCAGCGCGGCGCGCGACGGAAAGTCGTTACGCACCAGCAGCAGCCAGGGCACGAGCCAGAGAAGACCAACCAGCCCCGTCACGATGAACATCATCTTCCACGAATAGTTGACGATGAACCAGGCGCCGACCGGCGCGCCGAATGCCGGACCGAACTTGTTGCCCATGGCGAGGATGCCCACCGCGAGCCCGTTCTGGCTTTCGTCGAAGTTGTTGCGGATCCAGCGGTAGCTCGCCGGAATCACGATCGCCTCGGTCACGCCGACGATCAGGCGCATCACGATCAGACTTTCGAGCGCCGTGACCGCACCCATCAGCGTCGTGGCGATGCACCACAGCGCAAAGCAGATCGCATAGGGCCATTTCACGCCGTAGCGATCCGCCACCCAGCCCATCGGCACCTGGAACACGCCATAGGACCAGAAGAATGCCGCGTTGATCCAGCCGCGATCGACGCTGCTCAGATCGAATCCGTGAATGAAGCCCGGGTCCGCCAGCGCGCTCGAAATGCTCGTGCGGTCGACGAACGAAATCAACACGCCGAGTGCCAGAAGCGCGAGAACGCCCCATCGGCCTGCAGCCGCGCTTCGTCCTGGTTGAGTTGTCTCCATCTGCTTCTTCTTTCTCGATCAAACTCTCTGTTACTCAGCCACCGCGGCACACGCATGCGTCGCGGCGGCTGCCCGGATGCATCGCCTCAGGCCAGCGCCGGATAAAGCGTGAGCGCAGTCTTGCCGAAAATCCACTCGCGGTCCTGCTCGCTCAGGCTCTGCAGACCGGCCTGCGCCGTCGCGAGAATCTCCGAAAGCTTGCCCGGCGACGTCGGAAAATTCGAACCCCATGCCATGCGCTGCGCGCCGAATGCCTCGACCACGCGCGGGAAGAACGTCTCCGCGCTCGCCTTCTCCTTCTTCACATCGCCGAAAATGCGCGGCGTGAGCTTCAGGTAGATGTTCTCGAGCGGCGCCAGGTCGAACAGGCTTTGCGCCTTCGCGTACGGTACACCGTCCGCAACCTCGGGACGGCCGAGGTGATCCAGAATGATACGCACGGTCGGGAAGCGGCGGGCGAGCGTCGTGATCTGCGGCAGGCCGATCGGACCGGTCTGGATGCACATCGGCAGATTGAGTTCGGCGCATAGCTCCCAGGCCGGGAACGAACGCGCGTCGTCGAGCTCGCTCGGATCGAACTCCTTCGTGCTGCCGCCCGTGAACAGGCGCAGGCCGGCGAGACCGCGATCGGTCCACTCGCGGATGCGCTGCGGCGCATCCGGTTGCAGCACGTCCACGGAGCCGACCGCGACAAGACGGTCAGCGTACTTTGCGCAGCCGTCCACGACATAGCTGTTGTCGAAGCCGTAGGTGGTCGACGAATGCACCACCGCGGCCTTGGCGACGCCCGCCTCGTCCATCGCGGCGATCAGCGTCTCGACCGTGGTCGGACGCTCTTTCGACCACTCCGAGCGCGTGCCGAACAGCGGCGCGGGCGGATAGCGCGTTTCGTCGTCCGAGATGATGTGAGGATGAATATCTACGATTTGAGAAGCCATGCGTGCCTCTGTACTTGTCTGTTTCTGCGCGGCTCGCGCCGCGCTTGTTAGCCACACGGGTCAATCGCGCTTACTTGCCGCGCGCTTTCAGGCGGGCGTCGAGGCGCGGATACACGCGGCGTGCGTTGCCTTCGAAGATCTTGTAGCGGTCTTCGTCGTTCAGCGCCGGGCACGCGTCGATATAGCGCTTCGTGTCGTCGAAGTACTGGCCCGTGATCGGGTCCTTGCCGCGCACGGCGCCGATCATTTCGGAACCGAACAGCACGTTGTCGGACGGAATCACCTTCGTGAGCAGCTCGACGCCCGGCTGGTGATACACGCACGAGTCGAAGAAGATATTGTTCAGCAGTCCTTCAAGCGGACGCTCGCGCATTTCCAGCGACATGCCGCGATAACGGCCCCAGTGATATGGCACCGCGCCGCCGCCGTGCGGAATCACGAGACGCAGCGTCGGGAAGTCCTTGAACAGGTCCGACTGCAGAATCTGCATGAAAACCGAGGTATCCGCGTTCAGATAATGCGCGCCCGTGCCGTGAAAACACGGATTGCACGAGGCGGCCACGTGAATCATCGCGGGCACGTCGAGATCGACGAGCGCTTCGTAGAGCGGATACCACTCGCGATCGGTCATCGGCGTGCCGGTCCAGTAGCCGCCCGACGGGTCCGGATTGAGGTTGCAGCCGATGAAGCCCATTTCCTCGACACAACGGCGCAGCTCGGCGATGCTGTTCTTCGGCGCGACGCCCGGCGATTGCGGCAACTGGCACACCGGCGCGAAGTTGTCGGGGTACAGCTCGGTCACGCGGTACACGAGGTTGTTCGACACTTCGGCCCATTCAAGGCTCGTGCGCTCGTTGCCAAGGTGGTGGCTCATGAGGCCCGCGATCGGCGAGAACAACGTAAGGTCGCTGCCACGCTCTTGTTGCAGCTTGAGCTGGCCGTTGCCGATCGCGTCGCGAATCTGGTCGTCGCTCACATGGGCGCCGTCGAGCGACGGCGCGTTAGCCGGGTCGTTGGCAAATTCAACCTGCTTCGCGCGCCAGTTGCGAAACGATGCAGGCACGGTCGTGAAGTGGCCGTGGCAATCGATAATCATGATGTCTCCGTTCGTATCAGCGGGCCAGCGGGTCGACGAAAAGCTCGTCGATCGCCATGCGTCGCGGCGTGAGGCCCTGCTTGAACGCGGTCTGCTCGAGCGCCTCGATCGTCTTCAGGTTTTCCGCGAGGCCATACGGCAGCGGGTCGTTGCCGACGATCTTGCGCAGTGCCAGGTACTTCTTGTCGCCTGCCGTCGTCGCTTCTCCGGCATCGAGGCGGGCGAGCCACTGCTTCTTCGCTTCGGCGAACGCGTCGTAAATCGACTTCGCGATCCACGGATGTTCGGCGAGCACAGAGTCCTTCCCGACGATCGTGCCGTGCATCGGGTAGATGCCGGTGCGCGCGTAGTATTGCGCTTCGAGTTCGGCTGCGTTGGGCAGCAGGTCGGGGTAATCCGCCTCGACTTCCTTCCAGCCGCCCGTGGGCGCGCCGGTGCGGCCGATGCCGGCGGCAGCGGCAAAGCCACCGACCAGTTCGCCGCTGGCCATCATGTCCGCGAGCGACTTGCCCTCCGGCGCGTGAATCACGTTCGAAGGCAGCTTGAGCTGCGTAACGTGCTCTTCGTCGTCCACAACCCACGTCACCTTCGACGAATCGAGCCCGAACTCGTCGATCAGCACCTGGCGCGTCCACACGCCCGTCGTGACCGAGTAGGCGCGCACGCCGACCTTCTTGCCTTCGAGATCCTTCGGGTGGCGAATGCCAGCCTCCGGGCGCACCAGCAGCCCGCTGTGGTGGAAACGGCGCACCACGAAAATCGGCAGTGCGACGAACGGCGCCCCGTAAGCGCGGGCGATGATGTAAGTCGTCGGCGCGAGTTCGCACACGTCGAATTCGACGTCGCGCACCATGCGGCGGAACGCGCCGATTTGCGGCTGTACGGTGACGAATTCTGCGTCCACGCCCTCGATGGGAATGGAACCATTGCGAATGGCCGACGTATGCGGATGCTCAGCGATTGCGATCTTGAGCGGGACTTTCTTGGTCAACATCCTCTCCTTTGGATTGCGCGGCGCGGCTGACCCGATGGATTTCGCTGCGCCGGACGTATCGTCTCGATGGAGTGAGAATAGGGGAGGCGGCAAGCAGCGTCCCTATACAAAACGCACATTCACTGGCACTTTTGTCGAAGCCGCTGCGCTTGAATCCCGTTCGCTGGAAGGCGTTGCGGCCGACACGCGCAACCGGCGAACGGGCGGGCGCGGCGCAAACGACGGCTTGATCGCACCCCGGGAAAACCACCATTGCGCAAAGGCGCCCATGCCGCCCTTCAGTTCCCTCGCGGCGCGCCGTAAACATGTCCTGAGCGTGTTCAGTGCTTCGCCGTCTCGCGCGCGAAGCACTGCCGTTTTTCCGCAACATCGCCCCTCGCGTTCTGGAGCCATCCTCGTGTTTGCACGACTCTCTATCTCTGTCCGTCTGCGCATCGCGGTCGGGGTGCTGGCCTTGCTGATCGTGGCGGCCGGCGTTTCCGGCCTCGCGGGCATGTCGCGCACCAATACGGCGCTCGGCTATGCCTACTCGAACCAGCTCGCCGCCGCCATCAACATCGGCAAGACGAACCTGAACCTGACCATCGCGCGCACGACGCTCGACCGCATCCTGTTGCACCCGGACGCGTCCGACGTTCAGCCTCTGCTCGACAAGGCGCAGACTTACCTCGCCACCTCGAACAAGGCGTGGGACGTCTATCGCTCGCTGCCGCACGCCCCCGAAGAACAGGCGCTCGCCGACGATGTTCAGACCGCCCTCACCGGCATGCTGGAACAAGGCATCCAGCCGCTCATGGCCGCAATCAAGCAAGGCGACCGGCAGGCCCAGGACGATATCGCGATGAAGCGCATTCCGCCGCTCTCGGTCTCGCTCACGAAGGCGTCGAGCGCGCTCGAGGCATGGCAGAAGGCGCATGGCGAGCAGGCGTTCGACCACGCGCAGGACCGCTATGCAGCGTTGCGCGCCGGCAGCATCGCGCTCATCGTGTTCGGACTCGCCGTGGCGCTCGTGTGTGCCGTGGGCCTGCACCGCGCGATCGCAGCGCCCCTGGAGAACGTTCAGGGCGCGCTCCAGCGCATTGCGGACGGCGACCTGACCGCGAACCTCGACACGCGTTCCAGCGACGAAATGGGACGCCTCGTGACGAGCCTGAAGGCCATGCAGGACGCGCTCGCGCACACGGTGCGCAAGGTGAGCCATAGCTCCGAGTCCATTTCCACGGCGACGCGCCAGATCGCCGCCGGCAACGACGATCTTTCTCAGCGCACCGAAGAGCAGGCGGCGTCGCTGCAGGAAACGGCCGCGAGCATGGAGCAGCTCACGGCCACGGTGAAGCAGAACGCCGAGCACGCGCGCACCGCGCAAACGCTCGCCAACAGCGCGCAGGACGTCGCCGATCGCGGCTCGCAGGTCGTGAGCAACGCCGTGCAGACGATGGAGCGCATCGACGGCAGCTCGCAGAAGATCGCCGACATCACCGGCATCATCGAAGGCATTGCTTTCCAGACCAATATTCTCGCGCTCAACGCGGCGGTGGAAGCTGCGCGCGCAGGCGAACAAGGCCGTGGCTTCGCCGTTGTCGCGAGCGAAGTGCGCTCGCTTGCGCAGCGCTCGGCGGCGGCCGCGAAAGAGATCAAGACGCTGATCGCCGAATCGGTCGAGCACGTTTCGTCTGGCTCGGAGTACGTGCGCACGGCGGGCGTGACGATGAGCGAGATCGGCGAGTCCATTGGCCGTGTGACGACCATCATGCATGAGATCGCGAACGCGTCCGAAGAGCAGCGCGACGGCATCGAGCAGGTGAATCTCGCGGTTTCGCAGATGGACCAGGTCTCGCAGCAGAACGCCGCGCTGGTGGAAGAAGCGGCTGCGGCCGCCATGGCGCTCAGCGAGCAGGCCGACGCGCTGCGCGATGCCGTGGGGGCGTTCAGGCTCGCGCGCTAAGGCTCAGCACAGGCACGAGAGGCCGAGAGGCGATCGATCGAGGCGCGGCCGGTGAACCGGCCGCCTGGATTCTTCAGGATAACTTTTTTTCACTTAGCCATATGAGCACGTTCCGGCGTTGAGCCGTGCGCGGCTCAGCTCGCGCAGGCCACCTCGCGCACCCGGCGGGACGCATCGAACTCCCGGGCTTTCGCGGCGGCCGCGGCGCAGCCACGCTTTTCCAGCCGCTCGGCCAGCAGCCAGCAAAACGCATCCAGCTCGGCCCTGCCGTGCGTCGCAATGAATTCGTGCATGACTTCCTGCACGGCGCTTTCCTGCGTCGCCGCCGAAAGCATGCTGGAAATATGCGACGCGCCACGCGCAAGTTCGAGCGAATACGCCGCTTCGTAGTAGCACAGGCCGCCTTGACGCGGCCTTTTTTGCGTCTTCTTCATGTTTCCCCCGTTTGCCCGCGTCTCGCAGGCGCCTGCATCTTTGCAGGTGGCGCATGACGCGGCAATGAATCGGCGGTGCCTGAAGCCAAATCTGTCGTTACGTCTCAAATACTTGTTGTTTTGTCTCACGCGCGGCTTGCGCAACCCGCACGATTCATGCTCAACGCATCAGGGCCATCCAGTAGCGCCAGTCGTCCGCGCCGGATTCTTTCGCGAGCTCGGTGTCGCCATTGAGCGCCAGCATGCGTACCGCGCGCGGCGAGAGGCCAATCGAGCGGCGAAATGCGCGCGTGAAGTTCGCGGCATCGGTGAATCCGTGCGCGGCGGCAATATCGGCGATCGACATGCCGCGTCGGGCCGGGTCGGCGAGCATCGCACGGCAGCGCCGCAAGCGCCGCTCGCGCACGTAGGTCGCGAAGCCGCCTTCCTGCTCAAAGAGGCGATACAGCGTAGCGCGCGACATGCCGAATGCACGCGCAACCCGATCCGCGCTCAGTTGCGGATCGGTCAGGCGCTTCTCCACATACCGGCAGATCGATATGAACGCACATTCCTGAACGGCGGGCATGTGTTCCGGGCTCACGCTCGCGTTGAGCGCGCTGGCCGCGAGCTGAAGCGTGGCGGGCATGACGGCCTGGGCGTTGGTCAGCGTCATCTGCGGGGCATGCCGGTAAAGCGCGCCCAGATGCTCGCGCAGCAGCGCGACCGTAGGGTCGGCGCCGCGAATCACACGCATGCTCTGCTGGTCGGGCGCATGCAGCAAAGGCGCGAGCAGGCGTCGCGGCACCGCCAGATTCAGGAATTCGCTTTGGGTGGTTTCGGTCGCGAGCGATTGGGCCGCATCGACGATGAACATGTCGCCCGGTTGCGTACACCCTTCCGGCCCGCCGTCGCGCACGCGGCATTGGCCGCCTAGATAGAACTGCAGCACATATTGATCGTGGCCGTCGCGCCCGATCTTCGCGTTCGAGCGGTCGTAGCGCTGCGCGCCCGTGCGTATCGAGCCCAGCACCACGTCGCCGAACAGATAGCCGCTCACGGCGGAGCCAAAACCGGTATCGCGCGATTCGGCGGTCTGCGTATCGAAAAGAACGCTAACCGCCTCTCGCCATGCGGAAAACTGCTGGTCGCGTGGCAGCACGCTGGTATCGAACGCGGAATGCGGCAGGGAATTGGACGTTGGGCTCACGGGCCACCTCGGTATGCGAAATGACTACGGGACGGGGATCCTCCACGGGATTACTGCACTATCGGTTGCGCGCGCAGATTCTTTAGGGTGCGCGGCAATGTTTAGAGTTCGCGCAACGCGTCGCACGGGTTGTTATGTTACGCAACAGTTCTGGTTTCGCGACGATCGCCAGCGGCATCACAATGGCGCCCCTGGTCGCCGCGCTTCACGTTTTCAGGATCAGGACCGCTTCAGCTCATCGATGCGCAGACGATAGCTGCGCAGCAGACACGCCTTATCGCTACACGCGTTGCGAGAATTGCGAAGCCACGTCCGTTGATCCGCTCGCAATCGCGCCTTGTTTGCGGTTGCGTTCAGCTTTTCGTCGTAGAGGGCAGAGAGTGTTCTATCAACACGCGAAAGTTCTGCGTCCGCGCAAACAAGCTGTGCCTGAACAGAGATGAGCTTGCTGCAATCAAAGCTGTGCATCAGCGCCGTCTTCGTTTCCGACTGGGTTGCCAGCCTCCCGGGCTTGCAGAGCCCCTGAAGTGACTTGCAGGCGACGTCGTGCCCGACCCATGCCATGTCCAGTGCGCCGTACTGCTTGACGAAGCGATTGATGCCTGCGTGACTGACGCCTCTTTGCATGGCGTTTGCCGCGATTAATTCGTTGCAAAACGAGTCTTCGGCGTAGGTTCGCCCTGCACGCCGATAACAACTGTGAAAACCGAGCAGCCCGCTGCCAAGGATACTTCGGCGCTCACCTGAAGCGAAGAGGATGGAAGCGCACGCAGATGCACACCTGGCATCGTCTGGGACTACGGTATGGACACGCACCTTGTCCATTGCGTCGACGACGCGGAACGCCGCCTCGACATTTCCCCCTGGACTACTTAAAACGACGACGACCAGCCCTTCGTCATCACGGTCAGCCTTCCTCGCCAACACCTGAAATCTTCCGGCGTCGCCGTCCTCGATCTTCCCCTCTCCGATAATCATCTTCAGTTTGAGCTGAGGTTGATAGTAGAGGCTAAATTCCATCCCTTGCGCAAACCCAGGAATGACTGCCGCAGCGCAACACGTCCAGAAAAATAGCGCGTTGATCAAGCGTTGGATCAGCGTATCCCTTGTTGCGCGGCGCTCCTGAGGGCGCATTATGGCAGCCCGGAGTCCGCGCCTCAGATTCCTGCCGCGCACCGGATCGCGCGCATTTTGCGTTTTCCACAGAACGCCTTGAGCGTCGAAATGAAAGTGGAACATCATGTAGTCGACGTTAATCTCGATGTAAGACGCAGCCGAATCGCGTTGTGCCAGGCGATCCGCCATTGCGCAAGCGTTCCCACATTAACGCCTCCTGGCTGCCCATGCATCTTGGCGGATGTCCGTCATCCAGGATTGCGCCGTCACCCTCCAGACCCAGCCGCAAACGGTGCATGATCGCCGTGGCCTCCCTGATCATCTTGACGTGGCGCCCGGTGCGCAGTTGCCCGTCGAACAAGAAATCGCTACATCGTGCTCAACCGCGAACTGGGCGCCGCAGTCGCCGATTCGCGACTGTCGACTGCACGCCCGGGCGGTACGCCGCAAATGAATACGAGATCACGCGCATCTTCCTTTGGCCCCAAACCACTTTCGAGGCGATCGAATGCGTAGATCACTTGCACGGATTTGCCAGCGCAAACCTTGCTGGCAACTTTGAAGCAGGTCTTGCTGCTTTCGAGCAGACCGTGGCAATGAACGCCCCATCCCTCCCGATCATTGGACAGCTTGACAGTTTCCACATTGTGCGTCGGACCGGATGTCGCACATCCGGCTACAAACATCACGGCGACAACTGCACCGAGAATAAGGCTTTTCATTCAGTTTAACCGTAAAAAATTGAGTGCGGACTTATCTCTGCTGGACTACGCACATGCCGCACACGTAGAATCCTTAATATTTCGCAATACGAATTAATCCGTAATGAACTTCGGCATTCCTGCACTGCAATGCCACGCTGCGTTTCAGGCACACCGGGCGTGCGAGCGCCATTCTCGTCAAGTAAGGTCGACCTCCGTTCCCCATGAGCAGTCGATGTTTGTTCATCGAGCGACACAACTGCACGCGCCGAATTCAGGCGAGTTCACCACCGGTAACCAATGCCAGTCAGGATAACGTCGGTGTCGCGGTCGTAACGCGTCACGACGCGGTTCCACTCGATTCGCGCATCCCATCTGGGGTTGAAGCGCCAGGACCCGGCGATCGTGACGATTCCCGAGAACTTGCCGGCACCGGGGCCAGGCGCGGCGCTATTCTCATTCTCGTTGATCGCATAGTAGGCGCCCGCCCCGACGCCCAGCGTAACCTTATCGTCCAAAAACGCGCGCGTAAGCCATAGCTGACTGGTCACGCCGTCGCGCCGGGCTACGCTGGTGCTGCCTTCGTGCAAATAGCCAAGCGTCCAGTCCACGTTGTCGGTGAGGTTGCGCCGATATTCGATGGCGCCGCCAAATGCGTCCGGCGAACTGGTCGAGTTAACGATGGTCTTGCCGAGATACAGGGCGACTTCGTTGTGGGTCGCCTTCTTCGGTGAACGCGCGGCCCAGTCGCGCGGCCCTGGTGCATCCGGTGCGTCCAACTGATAGGCCAAGCCGAGCATCACGCCCGTCGAGTCCGGGCCTTGCTGCACATGGACACGGTTCACCTGCAATTGCGTAACCCAGCGGTTGGATGCATACCAGGAGGCACGTACGCTGTACACGATGCCCCAACCGTGCACATTCGAATAGCTGCCGCCTGGCTCCCAGGTCGTCGTGTCAAAGTAGCGATACGGACCGAGCCCGGCTTGCAGCACGAACTGCGGACTGCCTACCGGCACCCTCGCCCAGAACTGGATGAGCTGACCGTCGCGATGATGATTCGGGATATGTCCTTCGTTGAGCCAGGTGAAGCTCGTCGCCAGGGATTTGCCGAGTCCTTCCTGGTAGCTGAAAGCCCAGGTGTAGGTGTTGATGCTGCTCGCTCGCGACCCGCCGCCGAGCAGCGATAATTCCTGCGCTTGCGCCGGTGCCGCCATGGCCAGCCATAGCAGGACGGCCCCGACTGCCACGTTCATGATGCGTAGCACTGCGCATGAACAGCAGAGCCGTCCCCTGCGCATCCCGCGGTCGCCGATCACCCATCGCTTACTGTGCGGCAGCGCTTTCATGAATCCCGCCCTTCTGCGATCTCGCCGCCAGGCTCGCACCAGGAAGCGCCTGCACCGGCAAGTCGGCCGCTTGCGCCGTCGTTTTGGCAGCCGCGCGCCAGTCGCCACCCAATGCGAGCAGCAGGTCGACACGTTCATTGAGTTGATCTGCACGCGCGCTAACAAGATCCGCCTCCGAAAGCAGCAGCGTTTGCCGGCTTTTCAACGCGCCGCGCTCATCGGTCGATCCGATTGAAACACGCGCCTCCTCCCTAACCAGCAGCGTGTGGCACTCCTCGACACGCGCCTGCAACTCCGCGACCCGCGCCCTGTAGCTCGCCTCGGATTGAAGCCCCGCTTCGACTTCGCTCAGCGCTTCCAGCGCACTGTTGTCATAGGCGACGATTGCGGCCTTTTGAGCCTCGGTGTAGTAGTCAGCCTGAGCCTTGAGCTTGCCTCCGGTAAAGATCGGCGCGAGGAATGAAGCGCTCACGCCCTTGACCGGACTGCTCGAGTCCATGAGCGACAGCACGTTGCTTCGGATTCCCGTGATCGCAACGTCGAGGGAAACGCTGGGCAAACGCGCGGCCTGCGCCGATTGACGCTGGTCGAATGCCTCCGCGACGCGATGCGACGCCGCGATCAGGTCGGGCCGGCGCTCGACGAGGTTCGCAGGCAAACCCGCAGGCGGCTCGGGTGGCAATGCCGGCAATGACGGCTCGGCCCCGACTTCCCCGGCCGGATAGCGGCCCAGCAGCAATTCCAGCGCTTGCGCGGCCCGGACTCTCGCCTGAGTTGCCTTGATGAGGGCATCCTGATTCACTCGCAGCGCGTTGCGCGCTTCCTCGAGCTCCGTTTGCGGAGCTGCGCCGGTGGCCACGCGGTGGCCTTCGATCTCAACGAGCCGCGCCTGAACCTCCACGATCTGCTTAAGCGCGCTCTCGAGTTGCGTACATTTGACGAGTGAAAACCAGGCCTTGGCGGTCGCTGCCGCCACGATCCGCTGCGCCCACACGTAATCGGCCTGCGTTGCGGCACGTTCGGATTGCGCCGCCCGCGACTGCGCGCGGATACGCCCCCAGAGGTCGAGCTCCCAGCTCGCGCCAACGGAAACGATCTGCGACTCGGATTCACCCAGCCTGCCCCTCGCGCCCGCGGCGGGAAGCAGCCCGCTGCTCAGCACGGTTGCAAGCGCCTCGGCCTGCTGCACGCGAATCGCGGCAATCGCCAGATCCCCGTTGTGGTCGATCGCTTCGCGCACGAGCCGGTTCAACTGCGCGTCATTAAAGCTGGCGAGCCATCCGCCGGCCGGTTCTCCTGGCACGCCACTATTGGCCCAATGGCGCTGGCTGTCGAGTGACGGAACCGCCTGCGCGGCGAGGTCGCTGGACTTGGGCGGCGTGTCGAGCGCGCAAGCGGAAAGCAATCCAAAAGGAATCGCAAGCATAACTGAACAACTTTTCTTGAGAATCAACGACGGCACAATCATTCCTTCAATGCAGCTTGAGGACGAGATAGTTCAGCCTGGAGCTCACGCGTAGAAACACCATACGAATGAGCTGAATTGCTTCGCCATGCTGCGTATAGATTGCCCCTGCACCCAGCGCGCCGACCGGGAGGAGCGGCCACTTCGATTGATCGTCCAGCGCGAGCTTGACGGCGAAGCGGTTCGGAGTGGCGGCGACCGGACCGGTGTTGGGAAGCAGGCCGCCTTGAGGAAATTGCCCTTGTGACTGCGCCCAGACGATCGAGTCCACCTTCGCCTCGAGAATCGCTCCGGGCATCGTTGGCAGGTACACTTCGGCCGCATCGCCTGGCCGCACGTTGTACAGCTCGTTCTGACCATAGAAGGCAATCAGTTCCTGGTCGTCCTCCACGAAGCTGAATGCAGGCGTCAACGGCAACGGAACCAGCATCGTGCCGACACGAACCTGCAGGTTCACGACCCGGCCATCCGCCGGAGCGCGATAGACCGTCTGGGACAGCTCCCACCTGGCGTTGTCGAGCATGCTCACGGTCTCCGCGCGGCGCGCCCGCGCGGCAGCAATGGCGGCGAACTCACCCTGGCTTTGCGCCGAGAGCGTCGCCTTTGCCTCGCCTTCCTCAGCCTGCGCACTGACCAACTGGCCTTCCAGCTCGCTCTGCCGCGCCATGGCGTCGTCGCGATCGAACTTCGAGCCCGCCCCCGCCGCAAGCAATGCGTCCTGCTCCTTCACTCTTTGCCTCGCCAGCGACAATGAGGCTTGCACGGTGCTCACCTTCCCTGCTTCGCGGCGCACGGACTCCGCAAGCTGCCGGCTCGAAGCGTCGGCCTGTGCAACGGCTGCGTCGTCGGCGTGCAGTCTTCCCTCCAGTTGCGCGACCGACAATTCATACGGAGTGGGATCGATACGAAGCAGGACATCGCCTTTGCGGTAGTGCCTGTTACCCTCTGCCGGGAGTTCGACGATACGCCCCTTGACCTGCGGCACGACCTGCAGGACCTTCCCGACCACTCTGACGTCATGCGTCGATGGCGCCACGACGTTGAGAGAAAGAATGATCGTCGCGAGCGCAATGATCGGCAGCGTGAATGCAATGACCATGGAGATGGGGTTCCACGGCAACCATTTGAACTTGAAGAAGATCAGCCATACGCAGAATGCGTAAATACCCAGAATCAAAACTTCCATCTAAACCTTGTCCTTCTCGTTGGCGACTGCGCAGACTAGTGCGTGCGCGTGAGCCGGCGTTGCCTGAGCATCGGCATCTTCCGGCGGCAGCTTGTCTGTGCCATAGGCCGCCCGGTAAAACACCGGCTTGGTATGCGCCCAGAGCCACGCCAATGGCCACAGAAGACCGCCAAAGAACAACGACAGCAGGCACAGCGCGTGAATCGCCTCCAATTGCGGATGCTGCTTCTTTCTCGCCACTCTTTCCGGCAAGATATGAAGCGCCCAAAACGCGTAAATGCCGGCAATCGGTACGAAGGCGAGCACCACCCACGAAATGAAATCGGCGGCGTGTTCGAGGGTCCCTCGCGAAACCGAGGCGAAAGTTGGCGAACTCAGTGCCAGAAGCGCGACGCCAGCCGCCAGATATCGCCCCGGCCGGGCCAAAGCGTTGACGCTACGCACACGCTCAGCCCTATCTTCCATTTGCTTCGATTCGTGTTTCATGGCGTCTGCGGCTGAGAAAGGGGTTGATAGCTGAGGCGATCCTCGCCGCAATCCTGGTAGCGTCCAATGCATCGGTTCGACACGGAGCCCGTGAATACCATCATCGGTACCGCCTCCCTCAGTCCCAACGCGATCGTCATCACCCCCGCGTTTCCCAGTTCGCTGAGCACAGGGTCATTTTTTGGGCGACCCGGTAGTGCAGTTGCTGAACGAACTCCGCTTTGCCAGTGCGAAGCCGGGTCCTCCGTGCTTTGCACCTGCTCTGTATAGAGCAGGTCATATTTGCCCGGCGCGGCACCGCCGTGCTCTCGGGACCGGGCTACCTCCATATAGAAGCCGAATCCGTAGCCTGCATTCGGAGAGATGCGCGCCCATCCATCAGCGGGAATCGCCTGCGCGTGCGCCTGGCCGGCACCAGCGACGGCCAGCGTCACCGTGAGTTGATGCGCCGCGGCGCGGATCGTGCGGGCGCTCTGCGCGAAATGCCACTGCCGGATATGGCGCCAGGCGTGGCGGACGCTCGACAGGAGCGCGGCGAGCCGGCCAGTTCGCCTTCGCGACGCCGCTGAATGATCGTTCCCGTTCATCTAAGTCGTTCCCTTGAGTTGGGACACACATCGCGGATAGCAATATGTGTGTTGTCAATCGTTCCATCAGGTCGGTAAGTTACGCGTCGCGGCATCGCGTCGCTATCACAGGAATCAGAAAGTACGGGAGCGCCCTTTCTGATTCCTGTGATAGCCGGGAAGATGCGCTCGCCCTATTCTCGTGACGAGATGAAATTCCACACAAGGGAGACGGGGAATGATCAGTGGCTTGTGGCGCGAAGCGAAGCGCGCAAATGCGTCCGGGGCGCATTCGACTGAGAACGATGCGCCTGAGCGTGCGCATCGCGCCTCGGTCGGAAAACTCCTCGTCGAATACCAGCCGATCGTTTCCGCGCGATCCGGTGTATTGACCGGCGCCGAGGCCATCGCCCGATCGAATGCCGAGCCCGGTGTGCTGGCAATGCCGGACTTCGAGACTGCCTTCAACGACGGATGCGCCAACCTCGCTCGTTGGCAGTGCTGCACGCCGGACAAGGTGGCACTATCAATCGACATTTCGACCGACCAACTTCTCGATGACCGGTTCGTCCCCCTGGTCGCGCGCGGGATCCGGCAACATGCCATTCAGCCTGCCCGAATCAGGTTCGAGATGCGCGAGCCCGCGGCTCGCGACGTCACCGCCAGCTTCGTTACGCGATTGTCAGTGCTAAGGCGTATGGGAATAGCCGTCGTTCTCGACGATTTCGGTCTCAAGCATTCAACCCTCTCGAGCCTGATCGCGTTGCCGGTCAGCGGGTTGAAATTTTGCCGTCAATTCACGGAGAGCCTTCCGCACGATTCAACATCGGCGGCCATTTTGCAGAGCGTTGTCAGCCTCGCGCGCGATCTTGGCATTTCCGTCGCCGTCGACGGTGTGGAGAACCCCAGCCAACTCGCCTGGCTCGCCCGGTTTGGCGATCTCGACGCACAGGGCAACCTGATCTCGGGACCGCTCTCATCCACCGCGCTGCTTCATTGGCTACTCCGTTCGCCCGGCGTATCGGCACCTATTCGCCGAGGCGGTCAAATCGCGAGCGAGCGCCTTCTGCGCGCACCGGCGCAATAGAAGGCGGGGCGCTGGAAACGCTGGGGCGCTGAACGGCCTTGCGCTCGAAGGTGCGGGAAAACCCTTATTCAGGTAGACTAAAAAGTCGTCACACGGTAACGAAACGACTTCCCATGGTTCGGGGTATCGACCCTATTGAGTTGATATGTCAATTTTATTGACCGATCGGCGACGATGTTTTACACGATTTTTTGCTAATTTTCCCGGACAGAGTCTTATCTGCACGGCCTTCATGTAGATGACTTATCCACAACACACTACAGCCTTATCGGCAGCGATTGCGGACGATCACCCGATGATCCGCCTCGCGATCAGAGATGTACTCAGCACCATCGGTTTTCATGTCGTCGAGCTATGCGAGTCCGGCAAAGCGCTCTTCGACGCACTCGAACGGCAGCGTTTCGACCTCGTCGTAACCGATTTTTCGATGGAGCGCGCGCCGGGCAGCGAAGACGGTCTGCGCCTGATCCAGCGTCTGCGCGGCCGACATCCCGATACGCCCATTGTCGTCTTCACCATGCTGACCAACAGCGGCCTGCTCGCCTGGATCAAGGCAGAAGGCGTGGCGGCCATTGTCGGCAAATCGGAAGACCCTGAAATCCTGAAGCGAATCTGTCTGAACGCGGTATCGGGCAGCGCTGGCCCGCATCTTTCCCCGGCCGTTGCGAACAGGATCATCAGCGCGGGTGGACGCCCCGGTGCGAATACCTGCAATTTGTCCCCCAAGGAAATTGAGGTCGTGCGCATGTTCGCGAACGGCGACTCGCTCACGAGTATCGCGGCCTCCTTTCATCGATCGCTCGCGACGATCGCGGCCCAGAAGCGCTCCGCCATGCAGAAACTGAATATCGCCAACAACGCCGATCTGATCACCTACGCACGCGATCATGGTCTCGTATGACGAAGATGGCGACACCTCGGCGCGATGAATCACCGCTGCGCACCTTCGATTCCGTCGAGAAAAACCTGCAGCGCGAAAGACGTGTCTTTTCAATCGTTGTGGCCCTGCTCGCGCTATGCACGCTCGCCTGCGCGGCGGTGGCGATCGCGGTACGCTTGAACGCCTCGCTGCGCGCACAGGAGCAACTCGCACGGCTTTATGAGCAGAGCGTGGTGGATGCGGTGCTCGAGCGCCGCAGCGCGCTCACGGCTTCCAACCTCATACTTGGCCTGCGCGCGAACGACCCGTTCCATCCCGACTCCGGCGATCATGCGAACAGTGTGTGCGTGCGCGTTTCGCGGTCATCGCGCGAGGACGCCGTGCTCCAGCAAAGCTGCGACGAGGCGGTGCGCATCCTGCTCGCGGCGGGGCAGATGCCAGCTATCGAAATGATTTCGGTGGCTGACAGGGCGGCGTATCGATACGTCACCGCTTATTCGGCGCGAACGCGCGATGTACCGAAGTATTCGTCGGCCCAGACTTCGATGATCGTGGACGCGGTGCTCAATCAGTACCGCACCGAAAGAATCGACCCGCTGGAGGCGGCGCGGGAAAAGCGTGTCGCCTGGCTGACCATGCCTTCCGGGCAAACACGGGACAGGCCGGAGATGATCGGCGCGTCCCTGATCTCGAAAGGAAACCGCATCTATGCCGTTGTCCTGACGCGCATCGCATTGAAAGATTTGTTCCAGCCGGCAAGAGAGGGATTGTCCGTTCCGGATGCGATTCTCTTTGATCGCTTTAACGTTCCATTGGCCAGTTCAGGGGACGAGGTCAATGCCGGGTTCCTCGAGCGCAAGTTGCAGGGCCGTGAAGACGGCGTGTTTCACTGGATTCCCGGTTGTGGCTGGGCGCTGCGCCTCACGCCGCTGACTGCTGATTTCGGCCGGCTTGTCTTCGTGCTCCCGCCCGGGCAACAGTTGCAGAAAATGGCCGGCGAGCTGCAATTAATCGGCGCCGTAACGGCGGTGGTCCTCGCTCTCCTCTTCGCCATGTACCGCCATTGGAACTACCGCTTCCTCGCAATGACTTACGAGGAAGCTTCGCGGGCGCTCGAGAGCGAAATGCTCAACCATCTTCTCGTTCATGCGAACCCCGTCGGATTATGCATCGTGCGGCGCGAAACGCTCGAGATCATCGTTTCAAACCAGATTGCGCGCGAGGTTTTGGGCATTTCGCCGGGAGAAACGCGCCTGCCTCATGGTCTGCGCGCGGTGTTCGATGCGCATCTCGGCGCACACACGTCGAGCGCCAGCGAATCCGGCATATTCCAGATTCCATTTGCCCTGAAGCTGGCAGACGGTAATCAGGTTCACCTCGAAATTACCTATGCGCCCGCCGAAGTCAGGCAGGAGCCGGTGCTGTTTTGCGCGATCGTAGACATGACCGAGCACCATCACTCGAAGCAATTGTTGCGGCAAGCCAAGCTCGCGAGCGATGCAGCCGCGAAAGCGAAGCTCGCATTCTTCGCATCGATGAGCCACGAATTAAGAACGCCGCTCTCCTCGCTGGTAGGCAATATCGAACTGCTTGCTTTGGGGCAACTGGATGCCGGACAAAGAGAACGCGTTCGCGCGATGCAGGTTTCATCAGACGGTCTCTTGCAAGTGGTCAACGACGTACTCGATTTTTCGAAAATCGATGTTGGTGCATTGAGCATTGAAGAAACGCCCGGGTCGCTCGTCGACCTGCTGCACGGGATCGCGGCGGCTCACGCGCGCGAGGCTTCAAAGCGCGGGCTGACCTTGCACGCGGTTCTCGACCGGCGCATTCCCGCTGAACTCCATTTCGACGCTGTGCGCGTGTCGCAGATCATCAACAATCTGCTGAACAATGCGCTGAAGTTCACTCACACCGGGAAGGTCGTGCTGCGTGCGCGATGGTCGAATGACGGCCTCACCACCGAGATTTCGGACACTGGCGTCGGGATTCCCGAGGACCAGCGCGATCGCCTTTTCCAACCATTCTCGCAGGCGACAGCTCACCGGCTGGGCAACGCACCGAGCACCGGACTCGGTCTCTCGATCTGCTCGAAACTCTGCGAACTCATGGGCGGTGGGATCAAGCTTGACAGCATGACGGGAGTGGGCACGCGCGTCACGGTGAATCTGCCCCTCAGGGCGTCCGATGGCGGCAGCGACGTCGCTTCGCCCGCGAGCCCGCCAGCACCGCGAACGGCGATTCTATTTCGTGCACCTGAGCATTATGAAACGCTGCTGAACCATCTCGACTGGCCGGGCAGTCCGCCCGCGGCCATACGCAACACGTGCGAACCGCTCGACAGCGATGCGTTCGAATGCCTCGTTGTTACCGAGGAGTTTTCTCCAGAGGACGTTGCTCGATGGTGGCCGGCGCCAGCCTCGATTGTCTGGGTGAAGCAACAGGGTCCGCTGGTCGCCTCGATACTGCCGGGCGGAGGCCAGGAAGTTTCAATCTACAGTCGCGCAGGATTTCAGACTGCGCTGCTGGGCGCGGTATCGGGTGACCCATCGCCTCAACCGTTCATCGATGCGCGCGTCGACCAGACGTCTGAGAAGCCGCTACAGGGCCTGCGCGTCTTGATCGCCGAAGACAACGTCCTGAACCGGAGCCTGCTTCGCGATCAGCTTTGCGTCCTGGGTGCCAGCGTGCTCCAGGCGAGCAATGGTTGCGAGGCACTGAGGACAGTGTCGAACAGTCGCGTCGATGTCGTGCTGACCGACATCGATATGCCCGATATGAACGGATTCGAACTGCTTCGCGAGCTTGATACGCTCGCGCTGGATATCCCGGTTTACGCGATCAGCGCGAGCACGCGGCAAGCGGATGTTTCCGACGCGCGCGCAATGGGCTTCGCGAACTATCTTACGAAACCCGTCTCGCTCGCCGTCCTCGCTTCGATACGCAGTGGCACCGATTCAAGGGAAAAGGCGTTGCATCGCAACGAGAATCCCGCAACACAGGCCGCTCTATCCGAAAGCGAGATCCCAGATATTCCACGCGTGCCATCAGCCTATGCAAGCGCTTTTCTGGAGCAGGCCGAAAGCGACCTTGAAACACTTGAACGCGTCATTGCCGGGCGCAACGTCCCACAACTGGAGCGAACGTTGCACCGGACCTCGGGCACGCTCGCCGTTCTCGAGCGCTCAGCGTTGCTTGCGCTCTGCGAAGAGTTGCATCACTACCTCGCAGAGGTGGGAGGCTGGAATGCCGAAATCGAAAGCCAGGCCGCGTTCGTCGTGCAGGAGCTTGCACGCATGTGCAAACGGGTAAGACGAAGCGATATGGATTCCAGATCAACTGGGACGATCTAGCAGACACTTTCCAACTTCTATGATTGTCGGCGTTGTCGGGAAAACGCAATATGGTCATGACAGCTGCAGCGATCAACAGCAGATCTGTCGTTTCACTTCATGTGGACTCTCCCTTTTCGCCCGCCTTCGTGCGGGCGACTTTTTCCCGCAAGTCACTTATGAGCAAACGTCGACAATTCATGTTCGCCGCGCAGGCTGCGTTCGCACTGGCATCCGTTATCGCGCCAGCCGTGGCCGAAATTGCGCAGGCACAAGTTGTGTACCCCAAGCCCGTGATTTATCCCGCGAGGGGACAGTCACCCTATCAGCAGTCGAACGACGACGCGGCCTGCTATAGCTGGGCGAGGCAGCAAAGCGGCGTCGATCCCGCAGTCGCGGCGACGGCGCCGGCCCCCGTCGTGGTGCCTGGCGGCCAGCGGGTGGTCGGAGCGGCACGCGGTGCGGCGGCGGGAAGCGTAGCCGGGGCGATTGCCGGCGACGCTGGCAAAGGGGCCGCAGCGGGGGCCGCGATCGGTGCAATGGCCGGTGGAATGGAACGGCGTCAGGAACGCCGTGGGATAGCCGCGTACAACGCGCAGGCCCAGGCGAACAACGAGTACGCAATGTCTTCATATTGGCACGCATGGCGCGCCTGCATGACCGGCCGGTATACGGTCGAATAGCCGCGGCGGGTGCAGCGATGAATGTGTTGGCAATTCAGGCGGGGATGCCGTGGTCGATACCCCGCCGCGACCTGAGGGCGGGCGGCTGGCGCTCGCTCGCCTATCACCCTACTCCTTGCCTCCGGCTTTCCGCGCCCGCACACCTTCAAGCACGCCCATGGTGAGCATGACGCGCCCATGCGAAAACGTCGGGTGACCATCAACCGTGCCGCGCGAGGATTTCCTGGTCGCGGGATGCGTCTTGTACCAGCGGCCGATTTGCGTGAGCACCACCATGGCAACGAGTGCGGCCCCTGAGAACCAGCCAACGCTGCGCTGGCCGTGCGAAATGACGATCAGCGCGGCGAGCAGCGGTCCCCGGACGCGTCGCAGAGCTGCTAGGCTTTTCGCGTCAGGCGTCCTTTACTCGCTGGTTTATCGAACGCTTTGGAATAACGCCGCGCGCCTGGCGTGCTCAGCGTACGCAGGACGGAGGCCCACCTCTTTCCGACCGGACGTAGGCTGCGCTATTCGGGGCCGCCGCACGGCTCAGGCCTCCACAGTGGTCACGGGTTGGCCGTTCGACAGAGGCTTCGGATAGCTCGCGCAATATCCTTGCGCGAAGTCGATGCCCATCCCGTGGGCGCCGCCAACGATCGCGCGTCGGCTCCATGGACCGCGGCCATCCGGGTCACGACGCCTGCACTCAGGCACGCACCACCGTCACGCCGGCCGCCTCGATCGGTTCGGTCAGCTTCGCATCCGTCGAGCGCTCGACGACGATCGTCTGCGCCATGCCGATCGGACCGATGCAATACGGCGAAGCGGCGTTGAGCTTCGCCGCCGAGGCCAGCACGACCGTTTCCGCCGCGCGCGCGGCCAGTGCGCGCTTTACATAGGATTCCTCGAAATCTCCGGTACTGAGTCCCGCTTGCGCGTGAACGGCCGTCACGCCCATGAAGTACAGGTCCGCGTGTATGTGCGCAATCGCCTCCACGGCCGCCGCGCCCACCGTGACCACCGAGTGCTTGTACAGTTTCCCGCCGATCAGCACGACCTCGATCGTGGGATGCTCCGCGAGCGCGACCGCGACACCCGGGCTATGCGTGACGACCGTCGCCCGCAAGTCGCGCGGCAAGCACTCGACTAGCAGCGCCGTGGTCGTCCCGCCATCGACGATCACCACCTGGCCAGGCGCGATCATGCCTGCTGCTTTTTGCGCAATGCGCCGCTTGGCCGCCACCTCCATGCCGCGCCGCTCGGCAATCGGCGCCACCGCCGGCGAAGCCGGCAACGCGCCGCCGTGCACGCGCTGCAACAGGCCTTCGGCCGCCAGTTCGCGCAGATCGCGCCGCACCGTGTCCTCGGAAACGCCGAACTTCGCGCTCAATTCGCCGGCGAGCACCTGGCCTTCGCGCTTGAGCGCTTCGAGTATCGCTTTCTTTCGTTGATCTGTGAGCATGGGAATCGCATCGATCCGGTTACACGCGAGGTTGCACGAATTTTCTTGATTTTGCACGAAACTGCACGATACCATGATTGGCGAATCCTGACCAATGGGGAACGAGATGACCACAACTGCAACGAAAGACCGCGTGCGCATGATCGAAACCGCCGTGCTGTCCGACGACTGGTATGTGCTGCGCAAGGTGACCTTCGACTTCCTGCGCAGCAACGGCACGTGGCAACGCCAGAGCCGCGAAACCTACGATCGCGGCAATGGCGCGACGATCCTGCTGCACGACCCGCGCAGCGGCAACGTCGTGCTCACGCGGCAATTTCGCATGCCGACGTTCGTCAACGGACACGACGGCATGATGATCGAGGCGCCGGGCGGTCTGCTCGACGACGCCGCGCCCGACGAGCGCATTCGCGCCGAAGTCGAAGAAGAAACGGGCTACCGCGTGCGCAACCTGCGCAAGGTATTCGAGGCGTACATGAGCCCGGGCTCCGTGACCGAGAAGCTTTACTTCTACCTGGGCGAATACGACCCCGCCGAGCGGCCCGGCGCGGGTGGCGGAGTCGAGGAGGAAGGCGAGGATCTGGAGGTGCTTGAAGTGCCGCTGGGCGAAGCGCTAAGGATGATCGAGCGCGGCGAGATCGTGGACGGCAAGACGATCATGCTCCTGCAGCACGCGGCGCTGTGCGCAACCCGCAAAGAGGTCCTCGCATGACGCCTCAACTGATTCTGATTGCGGGACCGTGGCGCGGCGGCACCAACGGCGACCCAGCGCTCATGGCCGCGAACCTCGCGAGGCTCGAAGCGGCTGCGCTGGACGTTTTCCGCCTCGGCCATACGCCGATCGTTGGTGAATGGCTGTCGCTTCCCCTGGCCGCCCAGGCCGGCTCGACGTGCATTGGCGACGCCATCAGCGAAGCGTTCCTGTACCCGGTGCCCCACCGCATGCTCGCGCACTGCGATGCCGTGCTTCGCATCCCTGGCGACTCGCGCGGCGCCGATGCCGATGTTGCGCTCGCCCGTGAGGCCAGCAAGCGCGTGTATTTCGACCTCGCTGAGATACCATACGCGTCTTGCGCCCTCTCCGACCAGACACCGCCATGTACATCGTTTCCCTGACCTACGTTGCCCCGCTCGAACGCATCGACGACGCCCTTCCCGCGCATCGCGCCTACCTCGATACGCACTTCGAAGCGGGCAAGTTCATTGCCGCCGGCCCGAAAATGCCGCGCGACGGCGGCGTGATCATCGCCTCGCACATGCCGCGCGAGCGGCTCGATGCGCTGCTCGCCGCCGATCCGTTTGCGCAGCAAGGCGTCGCCAGCTATGAAGTGACGGAATTCAAGGCTACGCGCCTTGCGCCCGGCCTCAATCTGCCGCGGCCCGAAACGCCGTGATCGTGGCCGATGCGCATTGATGCGTTCCGATCAGTTCGTTGAGCCCGCAATCGGCACCACCATGCCCGACCACACGATCTCAAGCTCCACCGCAATGGACCGCGCGAGCCCGTCGAGCCCCGGAAACAGCGACGCATTCGTTATGTTCATGCGGTAGAGCCACTTCATCGCGTCCATGCGGATGCGCTCGGGCAGCACGATCTTGTGCAACAGCTCCTCGTGGCTCTCGTAGCCTTCGAGAATCGCCTGCAACGGCTTGTCGATCACGCCCGGCACGACAAAGGTGCCCGACTGCGCGACGAGCCGGTCGTCCATCTCCGTGGGCTCCCCAGACCAGAGAATTTCGTTCGTGTTACTAAAGAAGTAGCGTTCGAAGTTGTCGTGCGCGCGCGGGTCGATCACGTCGCGCGTGAGCGTGGGGTTGGCTTTTGGCAGCGCGCGGCTATTCCAGAGTGCGGGCGTGTTCAGCGCATAGACGGCCGCATCGCCGGTTGCGCGCTCCAACGCGAAAAACGCCGCAACGAACGGGCTCTTGGTGAAATCGAGCAGCCGCGTGGGCGCGCCGTGGTGCTGCATGAGCGCGAGACAGCGCAGATCGTCCTTGAGCAGGTCCGGATGTGCAAGGAAGTTGTGCGCCTTGCGGCGAAACACGCGAATGGCGCGCTCCTCGCGCTGGCGCCACTGCAGCCGGTCGCCCACGTAGTCGCGCATGTAGCGCGTGAGCGAACTTTCGAGGTGCCACTGCGCGTTCTGCTGGCCGCGAAACGCCCAGCCGTCGAGCTGCGTGGTCAGCGCCATGAACTGTTGCCAGTCTGTGAGTACCGTAGTCTGCATCGTGGTTCCGGTAGCGTTTGTTCTTGCGTGGCGACGTGCCCATCAAGCGCGCGCCCCGCAGAACACGCTAGCACATCGACGATGACAACATCACGAAGCTTTCGCCTCGCGCCTCATGCGAATGCACGCAGCATCGCGATCTGCTCGCGCCAGCGCGCCAGCACCTGCTCGGGCTCGTAAAGACGGAACGTCACGCCGCTCAGCACCGCGGCATATTTCGCTCGGTGCTCGGTGACAGACTCGATTTCCACGCGAAATACGCGCAGTTCCAGCGCCGTTTGCCGCTGCGCTACGGCGTGAGCGCGTGCGCGTATCTCCAGCAGCGCGCCGTTATGCACGAGCGAGAGCGTGAGGCGTGCATCGCGCACGAGATTGGCTGTGGTGCTGGATTGCGGCCAGACGGCGATGAGCAGCGTCGCGGCGTTGACGGCCAGGATCTCGCCCGCGCTCAGTTGCGCGCCATGCGGCCAGCCGTCCTCGCTTACGGTCGAAAGGCGCACCGCATCGGCAAGGCGTGCTTCGAGGTGGTCGCCGTCGAATTCGCGCACGAGCGCGGCGGGCAATTGCGTGGCGGGTTTGGGCCCCGTCGCGGGCTGCATCGGCCGCGGGGCCGGTTCGTTTTGCTGCATGGGGCGTTCCTTGCGGGCATGGCTTGCGTCGGGTCTTTCGAAATTGGACCGTAGCGCCGCGCCGAAGTCAAATCGCCCCGCCTTTCATCAACCGTTCAGCCCTTGGTCGCACCGAATGTGAGTCCCGCCACGAAGTGCTTTTGCATCGCGAAGAACATCATCACCGAAGGCAGCGCCGCGAGGACCGAGCCCGCGGAAACGAGGTTCCATGCCGTCGTCCACTGCCCCTTGAGGGCCGCAACGCCCACGGTGATCGGCGCGGCGTCGTCGCCCTGGGTCAGGCACAGCGCCCAGAAGTAGTCGTTCCAGACGAACGTGAACACGAGAATCGCTAGCGCGGCGAGCGCCGGGCGAATGAGCGGCAGCACGATGCGCACGAACACGGTCCATTCGTTCGCGCCCTCGATGCGTGCGGCCTCGACGAGTTCGAACGGCAGTTGCTTGATGAAATTACGCAGGAAGAGCGCGCAAAACCCGGTCTGAAACGAAAGGTGAAACAAAATCAGCCCGCCCACCGTGTTGTAGAGCCCGAGCTTGAGCGTGAGATCGCGCACCGGAATCATCAGCACCTGGATCGGCACGAAGTTGCCCGCAACAAAGGTAGCGAACAGTGCCGAATTACCCGGAAAGCGGTAGATGGCCAGCGCATAGCCCGCCAGCGCCGCGAGCGCTATCGCCCCGGCCACGGCGGGCAGCGTGATCTGCACGCTGTTCCAGAAGTAATGCAGCATGGGCGAAGTCGTGAGCGCGTCGCGATAGTTCTCGATCATCGCGAAGTGCTTCGGCCAGCCCCAGTAGTTGCCTTCGCTCAGTTCATCGGTGGAGCGCACCGACGTGACCAGAACGGCAATGAGCGGCAGCAGCCAGATGACGAGCGCCACGGGCAGCGAGAGCTTGTACAGGCGGCGCGACGCGGGCTTCCATTTGTCGACCGGAATCGGAAACATGTGCGGATCCTCGTAGCGGATTCAGTGCTCGCTGCGCAGCAGGCGGCGCAGGTGATAGACGATATAGAGCAGCATGATCGCGAACAGCACGACGGCAATCGCGGCCGAATAACCAAGCCGGTAGTATTTGATTGCCTGGTCGTACATGTAGTACGCGAGCACCGTCGAGCTTTCGAACGGGCCGCCCCCCGTCATCACGGAAATGAGGTCGAAACTGCGCAGCGCGCCAATGACCGTGACCACCACGGCCATGAACGTGACGGGACGAAGTTGCGGCAGGATCACGTGCCACAGCATGGTCCAGCCCTTCGCGCCCTCCATGCGCGCGGCCTCGATCTGCTCGCTGTTGAGCGTGGTGAGGCCGGTGAGGTAGAGGATCATGCAATACGCGGTTTGCGGCCATAGCGCCGCGAATATGATGCCGGGCGTGGCGTAATTCGGGTCGCCGAGCACGGGAATACCGCGACCCAGCATGAGCGCGAGCAGGCCGAACGTAGGGTCGTAAAACCACGAGTAGATGAGGCCCACCACCACGCCGGAAAGCACGAACGGCGCGAAAAAAAGCGACTTGACGATACGAATGCCGCCAACGGCCTGATTGAGGTACAGCGCGATCGCGAGGCCCATGGGCGGTGCGAGCAGGAACAGCACCAGCCAGATCACGTTGTTCTTGAGCGCCGTGTAGAACGTGGGCGCATGGAACAGCTCGACGTAATTCGCGAGGCCCACGAAACTCGCTTCGCTCATGCCGTCCCAGTTGTAGAGCGACAGACGCAGCGTGGAAAGAATCGGCCAGATCACGTAGACCGCGAACATGATGACCGCGGGCGCGAGAAAGAGGCACGCGGCACGGCGCTGGCGCCGCGCGGTGGGCGAAGCGCGGCGGCGCGGCTGTATGCCCCGCCCGCTTGCGTGCGGCATGCCGCCGTTCTCGCCGCCTGCCGGTGCGGTTGCGTCCGCGCGATGCGCAACGGTGTGAGTGACTGCCTGTCTCACGGCAAAAACCTCCTGTCTACCTGCACGCAGGGCAAGCGGCGTAAGCATCCACCGCCCGCCCCGCTTCGAACTCCTTACTTCTTGTAGATCCGCTGACGCGTCTGCTCCAGCTGCGCAAGAATCGAATCCAGCTTCGTCGGATCGGACACGAACTGCTGCATGCCCTTCATGCCTTCGTCGGCCATTTCTTTCGTCATGTCGCGATCGTAGAACTGCGCAATGCCGCCCTTCGTGTTCGAAAGGATCTGGAAGCCGATCTTCGAAATCGGGTCCTCAGGCTCCGGCGACTTGCTGTTGGCCGAAAGCGAGCCCAGACCCTTCGCGAGTTGCGCGCCAACGTCGGGCGTCTCGGCAAACGCGAGGAACGCACGCGCATCGGCCTTGTTCTTCGCCTTGCCCGGAATATGCAGCGATTCGACCGGACCGTCTTCGGCGGTCGGCACGTTCGGGTCGATGATCGGGAACTGGAAGTAGCCCATCTGTTGCTTGACCGTCGGGCTGAAGCCACCGGTAATGAAGGTGCCCATCAGCATCATGGCGGCCTTGCCCTGGAACAGGAACGGCTGCGCCGCATCCAGATCGTACGAGAGCGAATTGGGAATGAAGTCGCCGTCGTCGAGCAGTTGCTTCCACGTGACGTAGACCTTCTTCACGCGCGGATCGGTGTACGGAACTTCGCCTGCCATGAGCTTCTGATGGAACGCGTTGCCGTTCAGGCGCAGGTCCAGATAGTCGAACCAGCCAGCCAGCGTCCACGCGTCGCGGCCGCCCACGGCGATCGGCGCGATGCCGGCGGCCTTGAGCTTCTTGCAGGCGTCGAGGAATTCATTCCACGTCTTGGGCTCGCTCTTGATGCCCACCTTGTCGAACAGGTCCTTGCGATAGAACATGCCCCACGAGTAATACACCGTGGGTGCGGCGTACTGCTTGCCCTGGTACGACGAGGCCTCCTTCGTCGAGGCGTACATGCTGTCCCAGTTGTTCTTCTTCCAGTCGTCCGAAAGATCCGCGAACAGGCCGCGTTTCGCGTAGTAAGCCATGCGCTCGCCGTCGTGCCAGTTCACGATGTCGGGCGGCGCGGTCGTGAGCCAGTTCGGCAACTGCACCTTGTAGGCTTCCTCGTCGACGAACGACACCTTCACGTCGGTGCCCGGGTGCGTTTTCTTGAACTCGTCGATCACCTGTTCCCACACGGCGCGCTGGCTTGCGCCCTTGTAGGCAATGTTCATTTCGAGCGTGCCGGCCTGCGCCGCGCTTGCGAACGTACCCGCAAGCGCGCCCGCCGCCAGCGTCGCAGCAACGAGCAGGGTGCGTGGTCTGAAGGTCTTGCCGATCATGCGTGTCTCCTTGGTTATACGTCGTTGTCGGTGCTGCATCGGAAGGAACTGCGCAATGCGTCTGTTCTGTTACGAACGGTAGGCGCTCACGCCCTGCGGTTCTATCGTACGCGAGCCGATCACGATTGCCTCGTCGGGAATATCCGCAGAAAGCGTGTGCGTGCCCGGCCCATAGTTGAATACCCAGGTGAAGCCGCCACGCCGGCTCACGCGTATCGCGTCGCCGAGCGGCTGCGGCGTGATGCCCGCTTCGCGCGCCACACGCGCAAAGAGCGCCTGCGTGCTCGCCTCGTCGAACAGGCTGGCAAGGTAGTGGACCGTGCCGCTCTTCACGTAAGCGGGATGACCGTCACTGAACGTCGCGCGCACCTCCGGCACCGCCCATTCGTTTTCGCCGGCGATCGTCACCAAAGCGCCGAGTTCGATCAGATCGCGCCAGTGGCGCGCCTGGCCTTCGTGCGCGCCGTCCATGTCGAAACGCACCAGCTCGCTGATGTTGGGCCGCAGCGACTCCACGCGCCACACGCGCAGCGGCAGCAGTGCCGCCAGCGGCCCCGGCGGCAGGTTGGCGGGAATCTGCAGGTCGACGGTTTTCGAGCCTGTGCGCGGCCCGATCACCACTTGCGCGCCCGAGTTGGCGAGGCGCTGCGCGAAGTCGTCGGGGACGATAGGCAGCGGCGGCACGACCACGAGACGGTAACCGTCGAGCGGCGCGTGCACGGAAACGATATCTACGTCGAAGCCGAGCGCACGCAGCGCCGAGTAGTACTCCACAGCAAAGCGCGGATAGTGGAAATCCGCGCCCTGCGGGTGGATATCGAAGAGCCATTTGGCCTCGTAGTCGAGCACGAGCGCAACGGGCGTCTTCACGTCGAAGTCGCGGCCGCCCTTCGCCGCCGCGAGCACCGCCTCGATTTCCTCGGCCACGCGCGCGGCTTCCGCGCTGCCAAGGTCGGGACGGTTGTCGGGCGTATTCAGGCCGGCGTGCATCTGCTCCTGGGCGAACGGCGCCTGGCGCCAGCGGAAGTACGACACGCAGCCCGCACCATGCGCGAACGCTTCCCAGCTCCAGAGGCGCACCATGCCGGGCAGCGGCGCGGGGTTCCAGTGCGCCCAGTTCACGGGGCCGGGCTGCTGCTCCATGACCCAGAACGGCAGCTTCGACATGCCGCGATAGACGTCGTGATTGAACGAAGCGAAATCCGGATGACCGGTGCGCAGATAGCGCGCCTTGACCTCGGGCGCGAACCACTGCTGGTCGAGCGCGCCGAGCGGGTAACTGTCCCACGTCGCGACATCGAGATCGGCGGCGACCTTGTAGTGATCGAACTCCATGAAGAGCTGCATGAAGTTGTGCGCGATGGGCCGTCCCGGCGAATGCGCGCGCAGGATATCGACCTGCATGCGGTTGTAGCGCTGCACTTCGTCGGAGGCGAAGCGCTGGTAGTCGAGCCGGTGCGACGGATGCGCCTCGGTTACAGTGCCAACGGGCGCTTCGATTTCGTCGAAGCTGCGGTACTCCATGCTCCAGAACACGGTGCCCCAGGCGGTATTGAGTGCGTCGATGCTGCCGTAGCGCGCCTTGAGCCATTCGCGAAAGCGCTTCACGGCCGCGGGCGAATAGCTGACCACGGTTTGATGGCAACCGTACTCGTTGT
The DNA here is from genome assembly GCF_009789655.1 of Paraburkholderia acidiphila. Lineage (GTDB taxonomy): Bacteria > Pseudomonadota > Gammaproteobacteria > Burkholderiales > Burkholderiaceae > Paraburkholderia > Paraburkholderia acidiphila. The sequence goes on along the minus strand of NZ_CP046912.1, from coordinate 957,881 downwards.
CGGTTTGCCAGTAGGCAACGGCGGGATGCTGGCCATAACGCGCCGCAACCGCCTCGCAGATACGCCGCGAAGCCTCGTAATAAGCTGGCGACGAAAAATCGTAGTGGCGGCGCGAGCCGAACCCGCGCACGCGGCCATCGGCGCCAACGGGGAGAATGTCGGGATGCTGGTCGATCAGCCACTTGGGCGGCGTAGCAGTCGGCGTGCACATCACCACTTGCAGGCCGGCCGCGCCGAGCGTGTCGATGGCGCGATCGAGCCAGCCCCAGTCGAATTCACCGGGCGTGGGCTCGATGCGGCTCCACGCGAACTCGGCAATACGCACCTGCGCGATACCCAGCGCCTTCATGCGCGCGGCGTCGTCTTTCCACATGGCCTCCGGCCAGTGCTCGGGGTAGTAGCAAACTCCAAGACGCATCCCTGTGTCCTCGTTTGTTGTTTTCATGCAGGTTGATCGGCGGTCGCGAGCGGCGCGACGGCGATGCCGTCCTCCGCAAACAGATGGCAAGCGCTGGCGTTCGCGCGGAATTGCGCGGAGTCGCCGCTACTGAGCCGTGCATCGCCGGGCGCCTTGGCGACAAGCACCGCCCCGCCCGGCTGTTCGAGGTGCACGTAGCTATGTTCGCCAAGTTCTTCGACCAGCGTGATCGCGCGCGCAATCGTCAAGGCCTCCTGACCATTTACCGACGCGCGCGGCGCAACACCCTCCACCACCAGTTCGAGATGCTCCGGACGCACGCCGAACGTAACAGGCGCGCCCACAGCAAGCCGCGCGCCCTGCACCGGCACCCGCACCGTTTCGCCGCTTTCATCGAGCGTGATGCTCACGCCGTTCGTCTCGATCGCCGTCACGCGCGCTGGCAGAAAATTCATGCGCGGCGAACCGATGAAGCCCGCCACAAAGCGGCTCGCGGGCCGATGATAAAGCTCGAGCGGGGCGCCCACCTGGGCGATGCTGCCATATCGTTCGGTATCCTTACCGCTATGCAGAAGAACGATCTTGTCGGCGAGCGTCATCGCCTCGATCTGGTCGTGGGTCACGTACACCACGCTCGCCTGCTCGAACTGCCGATGCAGCCGAGCGATTTCGATACGCGTCTGGCCGCGCAAGGTGGCGTCGAGATTGGAAAGCGGCTCGTCGAAGAGAAACACACCGGGCTCGCGCACGATCGCACGGCCAATCGCCACGCGCTGCCGCTGCCCGCCCGAGAGCGCCTTGGGGTGACGCTCGAGCAACGCTTCGAGTTGAAGAATGCGCGCGGCTTCGCGCACCTTGCGATCGATTTCGGCCTTCGGCGTTTTCGCGAGCTTCAGGCCAAACGCCATGTTCTCGTACACCGTCATGTGCGGGAACAGCGCGTAGCTCTGGAACACCATGGCCACGCCGCGCTGCGCGGCGGGCACGTCGTTCACGAGCTTGCCGCCGATCGAAATATCGCCGTCGGTCACGTCTTCCAGGCCCGCGATCATGCGCAGCAGCGTGGACTTGCCGCAGCCCGAGGGGCCGAGGAATACACAGAACTCGTTCCTGCCGATCTCCAGATCGACGTTGCGAATCACCGGCGCATTCTCGCCGTATGCCTTCTGAACGCCGCGTAACGAAATGCTCGCCATCGTCCCGTCTCCATGTTCTAATCAGCACGACACGGAGATTAAGCGCTTAATCAGCAGGCCATAAAAAAGCGATCGCGTGTGCGATCTGGCTGCCTTGTCTCCGATATTCGTCTTGATTGTCGGGCCAATGTTGCAGTGCCCGTCACAATCATGCAAATGTTGAATCGCCTTCCCATATTTTGAGATCGCATGCCGACCCTGAACGAAGTCGCGCGCCGCGCCGGCGTCACGCCGGCCACCGTGTCGAACGTGTTGCGCGAGCGCGGGCGCGTGGGCGAAGCCACGCGACAACGGGTGCTCGAAGCGGTCGAGGCGCTCGGTTACCGCCCGCATTTGTCGGCGCGGGCGCTCGCCGAAGGGCGGCCGCCGACCATCGCGCTCATGGTGTCGAGCATCGCGAACCCGTTTTACCCGGAGTTCGCACTCGCCGTGGAGAATGCGCTGCGGCGCAGCGGGCGCTTTCTCATCATCTGCAATACGGACGGCGACCCGCAAACGGGCCGCGCCTACCTCGAACAGATCGCGGGCACGCTCTCGGCGGGCGTGCTCGTGATGAACGCCAATCTCGACTTTGCCGACCTGCGCGCCACCGTGCGGCGCGGCGCGCCGGTCGTGCTGTGCATGTGGGAGCGCCCGCTCGACCCGCCCGGCCTGCCGTGCGTGGCCGTGGATTTTCGGCGCGCGGGGGAGCTTGCCGCGCAGCATCTGCTGACGCTCGGGCATCGGCGCATCGGCGCAATTGTCGGCAGCAAGGTTTCCGGCATCCACGCGGCGCGCTATGACGGCTTCGTCGCGGCCATGCAGGCGGCCGGACTCGACGGTGCATGCGCGCCCGTGCGGTATGCGCCGGATACGACGCAAGGCGGCTACGCGGCCACGACCGAGCTGCTGGCGCGGCACCCCGACCTCACCGCAATCTTCGGGACCAACGACCTGCCCGCGCTCGGCGCGATGCAGGCCGCCGCCGATCTCGGCCTTAACGTGCCGCGCGAACTTTCGGTGGTTGGGATCACCGATATTCAGCTTGCGCGCGAGTCGCGGCCCGCGCTCACGACAGTTGCGGTCGCAACGATCGAGGCGGCGGAGCTGGCTGTCGAGTTGCTGACCGATCTGGTCGAAGCGCCCGATCCGGCCACCGGCGCGGCTGCACGCGTGTGTGTGGTTTCAGCGCCCCGGCTTGTCATACGGGCTTCCACGGCTGCGCCGCGAGCGAAAGGCTAACGAAAGAATACGAACAACAAACCGCACCCAGCGCAAAGAACCGATAAGCAAATTTAAGGTTCCGCGCCAACCATCCGTTAAACACGATGGCGCTGCACCTGTGCACCGTCACGAAAAAAACAATCGAAGATGGCTGGAGAATAACGAACGTGAAGCGAACAACGTTGAATCAGAAAGCCTGGAGCATCGTCGGGCTGCTGTGGATCTCGCTCGTCGTGATGGTGGTGGCCAACGCCTTCATGACGCGCTCGGGCATGGTGACGGACCGCAAGAACCTGGTGGAGCAGGAAACGCAAACCGCATTGGGCGCGGTCTCCTACTACCAGAAAGAAGCGGACGCCGGCCACATGAGCGCCGACGACGCGAAGCGCCTTGCCATCGCCACGCTGCGCGGCATGCGCTACGGCGACGACCAGAGCGGCTACTTCGGCATTTACGACAGCAACGCCATGGCGCTGCTCGTGCCGCCCAAGCCGGAGATGGAAGGCAAGAGCCAGGCGAACCTGACGGACCCGCGCGGCACGCACGTGGCGCAAGAGATCGTCAAAAGCTCGTCCGCGGGCGGCGACGGCTACAGCAGCTACTGGTGGCCGAAGCCGGGCAAAAGCGCGCCGGTCGAAAAGATTAGCTATTCCGTCCTCGTACCAGGCTGGGACTGGCACCTCTTCACCGGCATCTATACCGACGATATCGACGACGCCTTCCGCAGCGCGCTGATCAGCAATCTCGTGCTCGTGACGGTGATCGGCGCGGCCGTGACGCTCGGCCTCATGTGGCTCATCCGCACGATCCGGCATAGCCTTGGCGGCGAGCCGGAATATGCCTCGCAGATCTGCCAGCGCATTGCCGAAGGCGATCTCACGGCGCATGTGAATCTCGCGCCCGGCGACCAGCACAGCCTGCTCCACTCGATGCAGCAGATGCAGCGCCAACTGGTCGAAACCGTGCAGCGCATTCAGACGTCGGCCGAGTCGATCACGACAGGCGCCAAGGAAATCGCAGCGGGCAACCTGGACCTTTCCTCGCGTACCGAGGAACAAGCCGCCTCGCTCGAGGAAACGGCCGCCAGCATCGAAGAACTCACGACCACGGTCAAGCACAACACCGACAACGCGCGCCAGGGCAATACGCTCGCGGTGAACGCATCGGAAGTCGCCGCGCGCGGCGGCGAAGTCGTGCGCCGCGTGGTCGAAACGATGAACGAGATTTCGAGCAGCTCGCAGCGCGTGGAGCAGATCATCGGCGTGATCGACGGCATTGCCTTCCAGACCAACATCCTCGCGCTCAACGCGGCCGTGGAAGCGGCGCGCGCCGGCGATCAGGGCCGTGGCTTCGCCGTCGTGGCGGGCGAGGTGCGCAGCCTCGCGCAACGCAGCGCCACGGCCGCCAAGGAGATCAAGGATCTGATCGGGCAGTCGGTCTCGCAGGTGTCGGAAGGCACGAAACTCGTTGATGAAGCGGGTAAGACGATCGACGAGGTGGTGATTTCGGCGCGCCGCGTGGCCGACCTGATGGGCGAAATCGCAGCGGCTTCCGAGGAGCAGCACACCGGCATCGAGCAGGTGAACCGCGCCGTCGCGCAGATGGACGAAGTGACGCAGCAGAATGCGGCGCTCGTGGAGGAAGCATCGGCCGCGGCGCAGTCGATGGCGGCGCAGTCCAATGGGCTGCGCGATGTCGTGACGGTGTTCCGGGTCGGGGCGCAGGCTGAGCCGGCGGTCGCGTCGGCGGCTGTGTCAGCAGTGAGAGCGCCGGCTCAAAGCGCGCGTGCCGTGCGCCCGGCTGCACCGCCCAAGCGCCCTGCCCCGGCACGTGCGGCGAAGGCAGTGGACACCACGCCGGCGCCCAAGGCCGCGAACGCAGCGGCAAAGGCGGCAACGGCTGCCAGCCCCGCGACCACCGCATCCAACGAAACCGCAGACTGGGAAACGTTCTAAGCGTGGGTTGCGACGTCATCACGCAAGGTTAGCGCCCTCACCCGGCGCGCCTTGCGCGGCCCGCCACGCAGCAAACGTAATCAGCCCGGGCGCAAGACCCGGGTCGTCGATACGCGTCCAGCTCGCAAATGTATCGTCGAGTCCCGGCACCGGCTGCCGCGTCGCGAACTCCACGCGCGCCATGCCAGGCCGATACGCCTCGTTCGGCCAGAAGACCGGCATGATCCGGCGCGCCGCCATTTCCTCGCGCAACGCTTCGGGGCCGCCTTCGTCCGCCACGACATCGCATTGCGCCGCCCAGTCGTGACTATCCCACGCGAGAAACACACCGGCGTTGCCAAGCGCGTCGAACGTCAGCACCGCATTCTGCTCGGGCCGCCAGTAGTACTCGACAATACGCTCGCGCAGCGCGATTTCGTGCAGCACGTCGGCAATACGCCGGTTCGCGTAGATCGCGCCCACGCCATGCACGCCGATATGGCCGCGCCGCGCGCAGAACTTGCGCTTGGCATCTTCGATCGCGCCACGCAGCTTGCGGGTCATGGCGGGATCGGACTTCTTCACGTAGAAGTCGATCAGCCCCGCGTTGAACGCCTCAACCGCATGCGATTCGTCGGCCGTGGCCGTGAGCAGGATGCGCGTGCACGCGACGTCCTTCGCGGCGGCGAGGAATTCAACGCCGGTCATCTCCGGCATTTCGTAGTCCACGACGAGCGCGGCGATATCGCCAAAGCGCGCCGCGTCGGCCATCACGTCCTCGCCCAGCGCGTTGCCGCCGCGCTTCTCGAACTCCGACCAGGCAGCGCCCGCAGCGGGATTGCGGGCACTCTGCCGCGCTTCGTGCGAGGCGACGAAGGCCAGCGCTTGCGCCGCGTTCGTGAAGTAGCGGTCCGTGCCGGCGCCCGGAAAGAGGCCGCGCAACGCGTAGAGAAAGTCGGGACTGTCGTCGAGAAAAACGACGGAGACGGGATGAAAAACCGGCTGTCTGACGATGGAACTCATGCTGGATCTCGGTTAAGCACACTGCGCCTCTTGCGGCCTACTCGACACCAGGAGCCGCAACGCGAGGAAAACATGTCGATTATGAGGCGTGTCGCCTGGACACAGCAACCCGAAGCGCAACGGTGCGTTCAGCGCGGGCATGCGCAAACGTTATCGCACCCGGCGTGCATGGACCGGTTTGCTTATGTGAGGAGCACGGTATTGGATGAAGAGGAACACGAAGAGAATGGTGCATGCCTCCTTTTCTGCGGAGGCACGCGCGGCTGCCGCCTGCAGTCCCTATCTGGAGTTACTCTGATGTACGCACGCGAATCCATTCCCGCCGTCCTGTCCCGTGGCACCGCCGGATTCTCCGACGAAATCATGGAAGCTACGCCGACCAAAACGTTTCATCACGTCATCGATATCTACCTGAAGGACTCGAACGCGTTCATGAACACGTATTTCGCCCGCTATTTCGAATGGCAAGGCATTTGCCGCGAACGCTGGTTTCACGAGTGCATTCACAACAATCTGCTCGCCTCGGGCGGCGTGTTCGTCACCAAGCGGGCACACCAGGAGTACGTGCAGGAAACCTTTCCGTTCCAGCGCGTGGATTGCTACCTCAACACCTTCCAGGTGCGCCAGTGCTCCGCGTATCTCGTGTTCCGCTTCTGCGTGGACGGGCGGCCCGTTTCGCTCGGCTATCAGCAGATTCTCTTCGCCGGCACCGACAAGCGCATTCGCCGCTTTCCGCCCGGCATTATCGAGCGCGTGAAGGAATACGAACTGGTCCTTCCCTCGGGTTCGAACTAAGGGCGCTTTGAGCGCTTTGAACCCGGCTACATGAACTAGCCCGCGAAATCCTGCCCCGCCGGAAAACGGCGGGGTTTCGCCGGGGCGTCGTGCAGTGCGCGGTCGGCGCTCGTGCCGGGCTCGGGCAGGCGGATCGTGAAGGTGGTGTGGACATGCGGTTCGGACTCGCACGCTATCGTGCCGCCCAGCGCTTCGGCCACGCGGCGGCAGAATGTGAGGCCCATGCCAGCGCCGCGCCCGTGCGCCTTGGTCGAATAAAACGGATCGAACACGCGCGGCAAAATATCGGCGGGAATACCGCAGCCATTGTCGGTAAAGCGCAGCACGCAAAACCCCGCTTCGCTCGTCGCGCTGATCTCCACGCGGCCCAGGTAGTCGCTCACCTTGTCGCTTCGTTCGGCGATTTCCGCGTGAATCGCGAACAGCGCGTTCTTGAGCAGATTGAACAACACGAACACGACAAGCGAATCCGAGCCCGAGAAGCTCAGTTGCGCGTCGATAGGCGCCACCTCCACCATGTCGCGCTCGCCCGTGCGAAACGGAAAGCGCTCTAGCGCGGCGTTCACGCAGGAACGCACCGGGTAGGTCTCGAAGCTGCGCCGGTCGAGCCGGTCGAGCGTAAACGACGCCAGCGACATTTCAACGACCGTGCTCGTGCTGTCCACCTGGCGGCGTATCGACGTGGCAAGCGACGAAAGCCGCTCCGACTGCCCCGGATACAGTCCGTCCACGCATAACTGGTGCTGCACGGCCAACTGGTAACCCCGCATGAGTTCGGGCAGTACGTTGCCGATTTCCTCGGCGTGCATGCCGATGGCCGCGAGCGGCGTGGCGACCTCGTGCGCCACCGTGGCCGCGATGAGGTAAGGACGCATAAGGCCGTAACGCACGATCGTGACCGCGAGTATGCCAAGGCTGATCGCGATGAACACCGCGCCCACGGGATAAAACGCGAGACCGTAATTCACGGCGTAGTCGGTCGCGGCGATCGCGTACAGGCCGAGGCTCACGAAGCACAGGTCGAGCAGCTTGCGGCGGTCGTGCGCCTGGGTCTGGCGGCGCGCGGCGTAGAGCAGCCATGCGCTGCGGCACGCGAGCAGCACCGTCTGCGCCACATGCACGGGGTGCAGCATGCCGGCCTTCGGATACTTGCCGAAGAAGAACGTGCCGTAGCCGTCCACGACGGCATCGCTCGCCAGCAGCAGCACCGCGAGCAGCACGCTGAGCAGGTAGGAGGCGACCAGGAGCGGACGCTCGCCGCGCCGGGCGCTCACTTCGGTCACGAAGTGATAGAACGTGGTGGGCAGAAAGAGGATGAAGAAGTATCCGGCCTTGACGAGTACGGCCGAAAGATCGGGGTCGGACGTCTGGAACAGAAACGCCCAGGTGCCCTGCCAGAAGAACGTGGTCGCGCACATCAAGGCGAACGGCACCGAGAGGCGCGTGAAGCCCTCGGTCAGGAGCACGTAGACGCCGAATCCGAGAAAGAGTGCGGACACGAACGCTGGCAGGATCGAATACATAGTCTGTCGCGTGGGTTCTTGTTCTTACCAGCCTGGTTGTCGCGGCGCGTTGCCTGTTGCGTCCCCGTGCGCCCAATGTGCGATTCGCGGGCCGCATCTCGCAGCCCATTCGCTGCCCATGCATGACGCATGAAATGTGCGCCGATCGAATCGATTTTGCCGATTATCGCCGCTAATCCCGGGTTGCGGCGAAATTTTCCGGTTGGTGGCCTCGCCGCTATGCGCTGCGAATCCCCGATGGCCCAAATTCGGTCGAATTGGCAGAAAACCACGGTATCCGTCGATTGAGGACAACCCTGGCGCCGCCCAGAATAGAGGTCATCACCCACCCCGACGGAGCACCCTGATGACCTCGACCCTCGCCGATGTCGCGATCCCCGACAGCAAACTCGCCCGCGAAATTACCGAACTGGTGCGCGATACCGAATCGCCGCTGCTTTTCCATCATTCGAGCCGCGTCTATTACTTCGGCGCGCTGGCCGGCCGCCGGCTCGGCCTGAAGTTCGACCGCGAACTGCTTTATGCGGGCGCCATGTTTCATGACATGGGCCTCACGCACGCGCACAGCAGCGACCACGAACGCTTCGAGGTCGACGGTGCGAACGCCGCGCGCGACTTCCTGCGCGGCCACGGCATCTCGCAGCACGACATCGACCTCGTGTGGACCGCCATCGCGCTGCATACGACGCCGGGCATTCCCGAGCACATGCATCCGGTGATCGCGCTCGTCACGGCGGGCGTCGAAATGGACGTGCTCGGCATGGCCTACGACCGCTTCAGCGACACCGAGCGCGAGGCCGTGGTCCATGCGCACCCGCGCAGCGAGCACTTCAAGGAGGACATCATCCAGACCTTCTATGACGGCATCAAGCACAAGCCCGCCACCACCTTCGGCAACGTGAAGGCCGACGTGCTCGCCGACAAGGACCCGCATTTCCATGCCGGCAACTTCTGCAGCGTGATCCGTCATTCCGCCTGGGGCGGTTGAGCGCCGCACGGAGCGATCCGGGACGCCTGAGGCGGCGTGCGGCGCGTTTCGGACGCGCGATGCTATGCTCATCGCGGTGCCCGGAACCGCGCCGCCGGGCCAGCCTCAACGCGATGCGCGCGGTCAAACGCTGTCCCGGGGGCTTCATGCAGCAAACGCCAGGCCGCACGCGGCCGCACGGTTTTTCCAGCATGGTCATGAAACGCCCGCACCTCGTGGTGACGGTGTGCTTTCTCGCCGCCATGGCGCTGGTGAGCGGCGTGGGCCTGCGCCAGCTCTACCAGATGACGCGCAACGACCTGCATAGCCGCCAGCGCGACCTGGAGGTGCGGGCCGTGGGCGTGGACGCGCTGATCTCCGCAGAACGCCGGCGCCTGCTGTTCCTGCGCGACTACGCGGAACACGTGCTCGCCTCGCCGAGCCAGCAGCGCGCGGGCCTCCTGGATCCGGCGGTGCAGGCCGCGCTGCGCAACAGCGACAAGCTCGCATGGGAAGTCCCCGGCGCGATGGACGGGCCGCTCGTTTTCGGCACCAATGCGCAAGGGCTCGCGGGCATCGAGGGCTTTCACCGCGACGCCGCCACGCTGCCGGCCGACATCGTGCTCGCGCGCTCGATCAGCCCGCTGCTCGCGATCAGCCAGCACGCCGACGCAGTGCAAAGCACGGTTGCGTACATCTCGGCCAACGGCCTCTATGTGCTCTCACCCGAGCGCCCGGATGCGCCCGCGCGCGACCTGTTGCGGCGCTTCAGCACCATGCCCTACTACCACCTGCATCTCGCCGGCCGGAATCCGGCACGCGAGATCGTCTGGACTCCCATCTATACGGAAACCAAAAAAAGCGAAGCGATTTCCACGCTCAGCGCGCCCGTCTATGCCAATGGACGCTTTCGCGGCGCCGTCGTGATGGACGTCGCGCCCTCGCGCCTGCTTGCACTCCAGCTCGCCTCCGCCAACCTGACCGACGACGAGGAGCCTGCCGAGTTCGGCCTCCTGAACAAGAACGGCGACCTCGTCTATTTCGTCGATGGCAAGATCACCGCGCATCCTCCGGCGAACTTCGATCCGTATCTCATCGACATGGCGCGCGCGCAGGCGGCGGACTGGATGCAGCGCGGCCAGGGCTACGTCCAGCGAGGCGGCCGCTACCTGCTCTTCCAGCACGTGGGAGAGTCCCACTGGATGCTGCTCGCGAACACGGACGACTCGGAACTCACGCTCGCCGCGGCGCATCGCGTGTTCAGCAGCCCGCTGATCGTCGCGTGGCTGGCGATCGCCGTGCTGCTCGTGGGCACGCTCTTCATCGTCAAGAACATCTTCGGCCAGTACGTCCTCGCGAGTTCGAGGCTCGAAACGCTCGCGCGCAGCGATCCGCTCACCGGTCTCGCGAACCGGCGGCGCTTCCAGGAGGTTTTCGACGAGACGCTGGAGCGCTCCGCCCGCGAAGGCGGCGGCGAGGCGGCCGCGCCCATTGCGGCCATGCTGATGCTCGATATCGACTACTTCAAGCGCGTGAACGACCGCTTCGGCCATGCGGCGGGCGACCGCGTGCTCGTGATATTCGCAGACATCCTGCGCAAGAACCTGCGCAGCGCGGAAATGCCCGCGCGCGTGGGCGGCGAGGAATTCGCGGCGCTGCTGCCCGGTGCCGATCTCGCCACGGCTGCGGGCGTAGCCGAACGCATCCGCCTGGCGGTCGAAGCGCATGCGGCGGGCCTGGCGCATGCCTCCGGCGCGCCGGGCGAAGCAGCCGGCAACCTGGACCCGGATGCGATCGCGTTCACCGTTTCGATTGGCGTGGCGGCCAGTCCCGCCGACTGCGGCGCCCACTACGAAGCGCTCATGTCGGTCGCCGACCGGCGGCTCTACGCCGCGAAGGAAGGCGGCCGCAATCGCGTCGTTGCAGAGGATTCCCGATCGATCGATCCGGCGCAGGCTTGACGATTGCGCAGGCCGCCCCCATGCATCACGCATAAGCGGGAGCGCCGGCGGCCCTGCGATTGCGCGAGCGCACCGCGCAGCAGCGCGTCGCCGCCGTCGGAAAGACGCTACCATCGGCAACGGCGAACGTCGAAGGCCGCGCGTCGCCCTCGTTCGCGACGCCGGAGCCCGACCGTCCACCATGAGCAGCCGATTCACCGCCCTGACGACGTTCTGTGTCGTGGCGTTCGCCGTCCTGGCAACGCTCATGGCTGCGGTGTACGCGTCGGACGCCGTCGACGAACGCCAGAAGCGCGACCAGGTCGATGTCTTTTCGAACCGCGCTTTGCTGCGCGCAGAACTCGTGACGTCCGAGGCCGAGTCCGCGCTGCACCAGCTCATGCCTTACGGCAACGATCCCTGCACGAGCGATCACCTGCAGCGGCTGCGCCATGTCGAGGAACAGTTCCGCTACATTCGCGAAGTCGCCTGGACCGATGGCGCGCGGCTGCGCTGCAGCTCCCAGAGCGGCGACGTCGATACCGCCTTGCCGCCACCTGAATGGACCTACGCCAACGGCTTCACCGCCTGGCATAGCGAAGTCGGCAAGCGCGGCAACGAGCGGCGCATGCTCAACGTGCGGCTGGGCAATCACGTCGTGGTGATCGATCCGCGCTTCTACCTCGACATCGTGCCGCTCGACGACACCATCCAGCTGGCCGTGCTCGAAACGCAGGACGGCGGCATCATTTCAAGCTGGGCAGACGCCGACTATACCCTCGTACGCGCAGCGCTCAAGCGCACCACCCGCAGCCAGTATTTCGAGGGACGCTACTACGTCGTCGAGCGCTCGAGCCGCTTTCCCATTGTGGTGATCGCGTACGAACCCGAGGACCGCATGCGCCGCGACCTGCCCGCGCAATTCCGGACGCTGCTGCTGCCGGCGCTTATCCTGAGCGTATTGGGCACGTGGCTCGTCATGCACTGGCGCCGCAAGCTGCGCACGCCGCGCAACGCGATACTGGAAGGCATCCGGCGGCGCCAGTTCGTCGCGTGGCTGCAGCCGCTCGTCTCGCTCGAAAGCGGGCGCTGCGTCGGCGCCGAAGCGCTCGTGCGCTGGAAGCTCGAAGACGGCTCCATCGTCGCGCCGGACACGTTCATCCCCATGGCGGAATCACTCGGTCTCGTCGAGCCCATCACCGACCAGGTCGTGCGCTCCGTGTTCGAGGGCGTGGGCGCCGTGCTGGCCCGGCGCCGCGATCTGCACGTCTCGCTGAACCTTGCCGGCAAGGATCTCGCGGGCACACGCGTGCTCGACGTGCTCAAGCCGAGCCTCGCGAAATATGCGGTGCACCCCGAGCAGATCTGGTTCGAAGCAATCGAGCGCACGCTCATCGACACCGCCGGCTCCGCGCCCGTTCTCGAAGCGTTTCGCGCGGCCGGGCACCGCATCTTCATCGACGATTTCGGCACGGGATATTCGAGCCTGTCGTATCTGCAGGAACTGCCGGTGGATGGCATCAAGATCGACCGCTCGTTCATCCGCTCACTCGGGGGCGGCGAGGAAATGAACAAGATCGTGCCGCACGTGATCGACATGGCGCGCAGCCTCGACCTGCTGATGGTCGCCGAGGGTGTGGAAACCGAGCCGCAAGCGCAGTATCTGCGCGAGCACGGTGTGCAGTTTGCGCAAGGCTGGCTCTACGCGAAGGCCATGCCCGCCGACGAATTCCTGCGCTATCTGGATCATGAAGCGGCGCGCACGCGCAAGGCGTGAGGGCGGCGCACGCTCAGACGAGCGGACCCGGCGACAGGGTGTGCCGTAACCCGCCGGGCAGGTGTGCAAACTCCGAACTGCAACGCGCCGCAGCGGCCTTGCTGAGCACGGCGCTGTCGTAGCCGCGGCCGGCAAAACGCACGACATCGACGAGACTAAAGCCTTGCGCGCGATAGAACGCGATGAGGTGGGCGGCGGGAAACGGCGTGTCAAGCGCGAGCTGCGTGTAGCCGCGCGCGGCCGCCCAACGTCCCGCGAATGCGAGCAGCGCACGGCCGATGCCGCGACTTTGCCACTTGGGCTCGATGCCGAACTGATGGACCGAGGCCACGCCGCGCAAGCGATAATGTTCGCACTGCGAATGGCTGTCGTGGCCTTCCACCGTGAGCGTGCCGACGATCCTGCCGTGGCAGACGGCAACGAAGCAGTCTCCCGCCAGCGCGCGTTCACGCGTGAGGCTCGCCGCCTGATCGGCGCACGAGCAGTGCAATCCCAGCGAGGCGAGCCGCGAGAACGCGCGATGCAGCAAACGCGTGAGCGCTTCCCACGAGTCGTGGCGCGGATCGAAGCGCCTCAGCACGAGCCGGCCGAAGCCAGGCTGCACAGAGGTGAACGGCTCTTCCCGGCGCTGGATTGCACGCGAGATCGACATGGCGTCTCCTGTCGTTTCGATGCATCCAGTCTAGGGATTGGCCGGAGGGGTCACAAGAAAAAATGTCGTAAAAACCGGGGCGATACGCGTGAATGCCGTGGTGTACGAGCGTTAGCCTTGCGCGGCCATGCGCTCCACCACGGCGAGCACGATGCGCCTTGCCGAGTCGATATGCGCCACCGTCAAGGCACGCGCGCTGCGCGCGTTGCGTGCGAGGCACGCTTCGAGGATCGCCTCGTGTTCGTGCTGAAACGAGGGCGTATCGGCAAGCAGCGTATTCTGCAGCCGCTCGTAACGCTCCACCTGCGCGCGCAATTCGCGGATCGCCGCCAGTTGACGGGCGTTGCCGCATGCGCCGTAAAGCAGTTCGTGAAACTCGCGGTTGAGCTCGCCCTGCTTCTGCGTGGCGCCCGCTTCGCCAAGCAGCCGGTGCACGAGTTCCGCGCGTGCGAGCGTTTCATCGTCGATGCGCTTGATGCTGTGAAAAATCGCATCGCCTTCGAGCAGCGCGCGCAAGCCATAGATCTCCTCCACGTCTTGCGCCGTGAGCATGCGCACGACCGCGCCGCGATTGCGGAAAATCTCGACGAGGCCCTCGCGCGCGAGCCGCTGGATGGCTTCGCGCAACGGAATGCGGCTCACCTCGAAACGCTCCGCGAGATCGCGCTCGACGAGGCGCTCGCCGCCGCCTAACTCGCCGCTGACGATCAGATCGCGCAAACCGGACGCCACCGCGTCCGCCGTGGAATCGAATCTTGTTTCCATGTATGTCTGGCCGGTTCCAGCCGGGTTCCCGTTTAGGTCATTTCGGCATAATGGTATACCAAAATGCCGAATGGGATCATAATGACGTACCCTTTTTCGATGCAAAACGGAGAGTCAGCATGGCGCATGGCGAACATACCTATCGCGTTTCGGTGCAATGGACAGGCAATCGCGGCAGCGGCACCTCGGGTTATCGTGACTACGACCGCGATCACGTGATCCGCGCGAGCGGCAAGCCGGACATTCCGGGCTCGTCGGATCCGGCCTTTCGCGGCGACGCCGCGCGCTGGAATCCCGAGGATCTGCTCGTGGCTTCGGCTTCGGCGTGCCACAAACTCTGGTATCTGCATCTGTGCGCCGAGGCGGGTATCGCGGTGCTCGCCTATGAAGACGACGCCGAGGGCACGATGGCCGATACGCCGCAGCGCGGCGCCTTCACGAAGATCGTGCTGCGCCCGCGCGTGACGATCCGCGCGAGCGACAACCGCAGCCTCGCGGAGCGGTTGCATCATGCCGCGCACGAGCAGTGCTATATCGCCAATTCGGTGAACTTCCCCATTCTCTGCGAGCCCGCCATCGAACTGGCGGCATAGGCGCTGGCAATCGCCTGAGGCGGCGCGGCCAGCCGTGCCGCCTCCCAAGCGGGCCCTCATAAAGGTCTCGATCGCGACGGATCGCTCGAGCGGCGGATACCGTCCCGGCGCACGATTGCCCTGCCGAAGCCGCCCCATATAAATCGTATGCGATTTAATCTTATGCGCTTGACACGGTGAAACTTCTCGTCCATTATGCATCGCATGCGATTCGATCTTACGCGACGCATAACACCAAACCGCTGATTTTATTAAGGAAAGCATCATGGCAACGATCGACAAAGTGCTGTTCTCGGGCAACACCCACACCACCGTCAATCACGACCCCGCGGCACAACGCGGCGAATTCGGCGTGGTCGACCTCGCCCTCACGTCCTCAAGCGGCGAAACGCTCGACATCGTCGGCACCGAACCGCATCCGCGCGCCGAACAGCTGTTCGCGGGCGCGTGGTCCGCCTGCTACATCTCCGCACTCGGCATCGCGGCCTCGCTGAAGAAGGTCACCTTGCCGGCCAACGCCGCGGTGGACATCCAGGTCGATATCGGCCAGACCGGCGCCGCCTGGTTCCTCGGCGCGCACTTCACGGTCACGCTGCCGGGCGTCGAGCAAAACGTGGCGGAGGCCATCGCGCGCAGCGCCCATCAAATCTGCCCGTACTCGAAGGCCGTGCACGGCAACATCGACGTGAACCTGAAGGTCGTGACCGCGTGAGCGGCAAACGCAATGAACACGTTCACCCCAACCCACTGAACTTCCCTTAGCGAGACACCATCATGAAAACCCGACTCATCGCCACGCTTCTCGTCGTCCTCTCGGCTAGTGCAGCCGCCCCCGCATTCGCCAGCGGCTACGGTCCGGCCCCGGCTTATCGTCCCGAAGTCGGCGCGCCGGCCTCGCAACGCGGCCAGAGCGTGCAAACGCTCGCCGCAGAGCGCGTCGAAGGCGGCAACGCAGCCGCGTACGGCGGCATGGCCGATGTCGCCTCGGACGCGGGCAGCCGCGTCTCGATGGAGCGAAACAGCCTTTTCGCCCACCATTGATTGCGCCACCGCGTTGTGGCTGTTTCGCCGGGTATCGCAATGGCGATGGACGGCGAAACCGGTGTCGGCCTACGATATAATCGCAAGCGATTTATTCACGTTTGCGAGCCATTGAGGCCTTCGTCTGAAGAGGATGACCATGAAATCGACGGATCACGCGGCGCCGGGCGCCAAGCCCGCGCCGCTCGCAGACTATCTTTGCTTCGCCGTGTACTCGACCAATCTGGCCTTCGGCAAGGCGTACAAGCCGATCCTGGACGAACTCGGGCTGACCTATCCGCAGTACATCGCGATCATCGCGCTCTGGGAGCAGGACAACCAGACGGTGAGCGGCCTGGGTGAGAAGCTGTTTCTCGAATCCAACACCCTCACGCCCATGTTGAAAAAGCTCGAAGCGATGGGATATGTGCAACGGCGGCGCGATCCGGAAGATGAGCGCCAGGTGCGTGTGAACCTGACCGCCAGCGGACGCAAGCTGCGCGAAAAGAGCTTGAAGATCGCGGATCTCACCGAAGCAACCGGACTGGGTCCCGACGACTTCATGAAGCTGCAGAAGGCGATCGTGGCCCTGCGTGCCAATCTGATTCGTTCACTCGACACCGAATAGCCGCCGCACCGGCGCGCGGAGTTTTTGCAGGCCGGTTTCTGGCACGAATAGTTAGGAATACGACGCATACCTTGGTTGCCGAGGTGGATGCGCACGCCTGATGTTTCCTGCCCACCACGGTACACCCACTCTATCAGGAACTAGTATGCCAAACGATCTTCATCCCGCCCCGCTTTCGCGCCGGCGTTTCATCGGCGCGGCCGCCACGCTGGCTGCAGGTGTCGCAATCAGCCGGTTCGCTTTCGCAGAATCGAAGCCGGCGGCAAGCGGAATTACGCAGATCGCCGCCGGCGATCCGTCTTCCATTCGCCCGCTTCGCGTGCAGATTCCGGAAGCAGCGCTGACCGATCTGCGGCGCCGTATCGTCGCGACGCAATGGCCGGAGCGCGAAACCGTCGACGATGCTTCGCAAGGCGTGCAGCTCGCCACCATGCAAAGGCTCGCCAGTTACTGGGCCAACGACTACAACTGGCGCAAAGTGGAAGCGAGACTCAACGCATTGCCGCAATACGTCACGGAAATCGACGGGCTCGACATTCACTTCATCCATGTGCGCTCGAAGCACGAGAACGCGCTGCCGATCATCGTCACACACGGCTGGCCTGGCTCGATCATCGAGCAGTTGAAGATCATCGAACCGTTCACCAATCCGACCGCTCATGGTGGAAGTGCGTCCGATGCATTCCATGTCGTCATTCCTTCGCTTCCTGGCTACGGCTTTTCAGGCAAGCCAACGAAGACCGGCTGGGACCCCCAGCGCGTTGCTCGCGCCTGGGCTGTGCTGATGGACCGGCTCGGCTACCAGCGCTATGCAGCACAGGGCGGCGACTGGGGCAATGCCGTGACAGAACAGCTGGCGCTGCTCAAGCCTGCGGGACTCGTCGGCATTCACACCAACATGCCCGCGACCGTGCCCGACGCCATCGCCAAATCGCTCAAGGACGGCACGCCGCCCCCTGCCGGACTTTCGCCGGAGGAACAGCACGCGTACGACCAGCTCGATGACTTCTACAAGCATGGCCTGGGCTACGCGCTCGAAATGGCGAACCGCCCGCAAACGCTCTACGGCGTCCAGGATTCGCCAGTGGGCCTCGCGGCATGGATGCTCGACCACGATGCCCGCGGTCAGGCGCTGATCGCGCGCGTGTTCCAGGGCCAGCCCGAAGGCCTGACGAAGGATGATGTGCTCGACAACGTCACGCTCTATTGGTTGACGAAGACGGCGGTGTCCTCCGCGCGCCTGTATTGGGAAAACAAGCTCAACTTTTTCGAGCCCAAGCATGTGGAGCTGCCCGTTGGCGTGAGCGTCTTCCCGGACGAAATCTACGCCGCGCCAAGGAGCTGGACGGAACGCGCCTACCCCAAGCTGATTCACTACAACCGTCTTCCGAAAGGCGGCCATTTCGCAGCGTGGGAGCAGCCCGCCGCGTTCACGGAGGAAGTTCGCGCAACATTCAGGACGCTGCGCCAGCCGGCGTGACGAACCAGCGCACGCGTGAGCTTTCGGGAGTCCGGCGACTTTATCAAGGACTCCGAACGCTCACGCCGCCACCAGCTGCATGCGCCGCAAGCACCGTGTGTCGGACCGCCACATGCACGCAATCCGTTCCCAAATACTGCTCAGCTTGCGCGATCAGCCCGGCTCAACGGGAAAAACGGCGCATATTCCAGCGCTTTTCCACGAATCGAAGCGCTCGCGCTTCGTGGAAAATACCGGTCATAGTCAGATTTGCGGCTATTTCAAACGTGCGCCCGCAGGCGCAAGCCAAACTTCGATGTCAAAAAAAGAAAGGTGATTGTCTTGTTTGCCCGCATTTTCCTGTTATGGATTGCGTCGTTGATGCTGGTGCAGGCCGGTTTTCGATATCTCGATGTGGATTCGCCGTTGAGTTTCGGCGAGACGGCATTCGATCCGTCTTCCCCGTCGGCCGCCGCCCAGCAGCAGGAAGCCGAACTGCAACTGGAACTGGCCGCGCAAGGCGCGAGCGTCCAGGGGATTGCCCCGTTGGTGTCCATCAGACCGGCAGCCGTCGACCTCGGGGCCCACGTGGCGCCTCATCTGCGCGATGCGATCTGGGCACCGCATGCAGGGGCGTCATCGAACGACGCTTATCTGCGCGAAGCCTGTTCGTCCGGCGTCACGTGCCTGAAGACGGTCACCCGCTGGGTCGATGTGCGATTGGCGGCGCACATGGTGGTGCTCTGCGTTGTTCTGCTTGCGCTGCGTGCCTGGTGGCTACGAACGGTACGCCACGACCTGCTCGCCATGATTGCCACCCTGCGCAGCGCGGCGAGCGGCACCGAGCCACCACCCGCGCGCGTGGACACCCCGCGCAATCTGCATGGCCTCGCCCGCGCAATCGGCGATCTGCTGTGCCGCCGCAGCGGTACGGTCGAAGACCAGTCGGCCATGTTCGCCGCTTTCCTGCGGCAGATCGAATCGCGGGTTGCGCGCTTGCGCGCTTATGCCATGAACGTCACGCGCTGGAATCTGCGCGTGGCCCTCGTCGAGGACATCGATCTCTTTCAGGATCTCGCGCGGCAGTTCGTCGACACGGCCGGCCAGGGCGGCGCGAATCATGCGCCAGTGAACGTGGACGCGTATCTAAAGGATCGATTCGTGTACGGCGCGAACGCGGACGCGAGCATCGTGCTGCGGCTGGACGCCGGCGAGGCGTTCGCGCTGCCGCGCGCAGCGCTCGGGCGGCTCGTCGACAATCTCGTCGGCAACGCGCAGGCGCACGGCAAACCGCCCATCGAAATCTGCACGGCGCGAGGGCCGCGCACGTGGACCTTGAGCGTGCGGGATCACGGCGAAGGCACCGGCGCGAGCCTGCCCGAGGGCGGTACGCTGGCGTCGCCGGCGCTCGCCTCGCGCGCGGCAAGCCTCGGGCTCGATTCGCACTGGGGCATGGGGCTGTCGATCGTCCGACGCCTTGCGCGCCTGTGCAATGCGAAGCTCAAGATCGGCAATCATCCCGAGGGCGGCCTCTGGGTGCGCATGATCGTGCCGATGGAGAAAACCCGTCAAGCCTGACGGGAGTCCCCTCGCCTCAAGCGCCGAGCAGCACGCCGCTGCGTATCGGCCGCGTGCCCGTCACGCGGCCGAGCGGCGCGCCGGCCGTGACGAAGCGAATCGCCCTTCGCATATAGAACACGCCTTCCGCCGTACTCTTCACCGTCACCGTCTCACCCGTCATCGGGTCGACGATATCGAAGAGCGGGTCGTTTTCGCGTATCCAGTCGCCGATCTTCGCGCGGTGCACGAGAATGCCGCTGCGCGGCGCATAGAATTGCGCGCTGCCGGCGAGCGGCGTGGCCGGCATCAGCAGCTCAGGCAGCGGTTTCACATCGCCGCCGACGAGCGCGCCGCGCCAGCGCAGGTAATCGATCAGCGCATCGGCGTCCTGCTGCGCGCTTTCCCACGACACGTCGCGCTGGCCGCGGCACTCGATCGTCACCGCAGTGGGACCGGCCGGCACAGGCTGCGTGGCTGGCATCTGTTGACGCAGTTGCCACCACAGCAGGCTATGCGCCTCGTCGAAAGCCTGTGCGCCGGAGTCGGTCGCCAGCAACTGCGCGCGCGAGCCGAGGTAGCGGGCGAGCGGCTCGACATCGGGCCAGCCGGCCTCGCTCGTGTACACGTGCATAACGGCTTCGAGCGAGCAATGCAGGTCGATGATGAGATCGGCGTCGTACGAAAGCTTCAGGAGCGCCAACTGGAGCGAATCGAATTCCGTGAGCGGCGCCTGCGCGTCCAGCGCTTCGCGCATCAGTTGCCGGATCAGCTCGCGGTTGCGATCGACGTCCGCGCCGAGCGTCTCTTTCGCGCGTGCGAGCAGCTTGGGAAACGCGTGGAAATGGCGGTTGAAGTTCTTGCCGCTCGCAAGGTCGAAGCGGCCGATGAACTGGCCAAGCACGTGCTGATTCAAGCCTACGGGATTGGCGAGCGGCACGAGCACCACTTGCGCGGCGAACGCGCCTTGCGCCTCGAGTTCAGCCAGTTGCGCGCGCAACAACACCGCCGTCAGCATGGCGGGCGTTTCGTCGGCGTGAAGCGACGCCTGGATGTAGATTTTCTGGCGCGCGTCGGCGGGGCCGAAATGGAAACTGGTCAGTTCGCGGTGCGTGCCCGGCGTGGCGCTCAAAAGCGGAATCGATTGCTGGTTCATGGGTTCAATGCGGTTTCAAACGAGTGTGCGGCAAAGTGTGTGGCGGCTCAGTTTCCGTACGGATCGAAGTCGAAATAGCGGTGCGCGATCTGCGCATAGGTGCCGTCTTTCAGCATGCCGGCAATCGCGTCGTTCATCTGCGCGGCAAGCGCGGTTTCGTCCTTGCGCATGCCGATCCCCGTGCCGCGGTCGCCCATCGCAATCGGGCCGCCGGCAAACGCGAAGCCGTTGCCCTGCGGCGTGCGCAGGAAGCCGTAGTCGGCTTCGACATAGCCTAGCAACGCGGCGTCGAGCCGCCCGTTGACGAGGTCGGCGAACACTTCCTCCTGGCTCTTGTAGGTGACCACATGCACGCCCGCCGGCGCCCAGTTCGCGAGCGCATACGTCTCGAACTGCGTGCCCGACTGCACGCCCACCGACTTGCCGGCCAGCGACTGCGCGGTGGCGCCGAACGAGGCGCCCTTGCGCGCGACGAGCCGCGACTTGAACTGGAACAGCTTCGATGTGAAGAGGATTTGCTGCTCGCGCTTCGCGGTGATCGCCATCGACGACATGATCGCGTCGATCTTGCGCGCCTGCAGCGCCGGGATCATGCCCGAGAACTCCAGCTCGACCCACTGGCAATGCGCGTGAATGCGGCGGCAGATCTCGTTGCCGAGATCGACGTCGAACCCTTTGAGCGAGCCGTCGGGCGCCTTGGCATCCATGGGCGGATAGGTCGGATCAATGCCGAGGCGCACGGTGTCGCCCTCGCGCGCGAAAGCACTGCTGCTCAAGGCCAGTGCAAGGGAAAGCAGGATCGACGGGATTTTTTTCATGGTGAGCGCACGGTGAACGGCGGCGGAAAGTGGGGAGTCTCCTGAGCGTCCGATAGTAGGACGCCGCTGCGTTCGGGAAAAGTCCGGATTCGTCTATCATGATCATCTTTACCGATCACGGCGGATCCATGAGTCTCACGCTTTCCCAGTTGCGCGTGTTCGTCGCCGTCGCCCAGCGTGGCAGTGTGCGGGCGGCCTCGCGCGCGCTCGGCGTGGCGCAAAGCGGCGTGACACAGCAACTGCAGAATCTCGAAGCCGAACTGGGCGGCGCGCTGCTCACGCGCACGAATCGCGGCGTGACGCTCACGGTGCTCGGGCAGCGCCTGCTGGTGCGGGCGGCGTCGATTCTCGGCGAGTGCGAGCGCGCGAGCGAAGAAGCTCAGCAACTGCGCGGCGACTACGCGGGCGAAGTGGCGTTCGGCCTCACGACCGACCCGCTCATGGACGCGCTCGTGCCGGTGCTCGGCCAGTACAGCACGCGGTTTCCGCGCGTGGCGCTGCGTCTGCGCACGGGCACGTCGCGCATGATGATTTCGTGGATTCGCGAAGGCACGCTCGACTTCGCGCTCGCGCTCGTTTCGGACCAGACCGATACGACCGATCTTTCGGTGACGGAGCTTTACCCGTCGGACCCGGTGGTCGTCTGCCGCCGCGACCATCCGAAGGCAGGGGCGCGCTCGCTGCGCGCGCTCACGCACTGCGACTGGCTCGCGACGCGCTCGCCAAATATCGCGGACGCCTTCGCCTCGAGCCGGCTGACGACATTCTTCACCGACCACGGATTGCCGCCGCCGCGCATCGTCGCGACGGTGGAGGGGCTCTTCGAAACGCTGCATTGGGTCAGCGAGACGGATTGCCTCGCGCTGGAGTCTTCGGTGGTCGCCACGCGCGGGCCGTTTGCCGAGCGGCTCGCGCGCATCAAGATCGCCGAGCGGCCGGCGGCGCAGCAGGTTTGTCTGCTGCAGCGCGCGGCCGTGCCGCTCACGCCTGCCGCACAGGAACTCGCGACGATGCTGGCTTCTTATGCGCGCGCGGGTCGCTTGCCGCGTTGAAAAGGCCGTTACGCGCCTTGTCCTTTGATATAAGCCTCCAGCCCCGACGCCAGCGCCGCAAATGTCACGGTGCAGCGCGCGCTCGTGCGCAAATCCTCATGCATGGCCAGCCACGTATCCAGCGTCAGCGAGAACTCTTCGCGTAGCACGCGGACCAGCTTCGGGTCTCTTGCCGCCAGGGGTACCTGGCACCCGCCGATACCGAATCCCGCCCGTATGGCGGCCAACTGGGCAAGGTCGCTGTCGGCCCGAAAGGCAAAGCTGTTGCGGTTGTATGCCGCGAACCGGGTTTGGAGCGAGCGAATGAACGCATTCTCCTGATCGAAACCGATGATCGTATGGCGCGCGAGCTCCTTCATCGACTTCGGCGCACCATGAAGCGCCAGATAGCGTTCGTGGGCGTGCAAGCCGACTTCGATCGCGCCAATCCGTTTGGCGACCAGCGCCTCCTGCACGGGCCGGAACATGCGTATCGCAATGTCCGCTTCACGACGGAGCAAGTCGTCCGCTTTGTTCGATAGCACCAGTTCAATCGACAGTTCCGGGTATTCGTGACGCAGGGCTGCCAGGATCGGCGGCAGGACCTCGACACCGATGATTTCGCTCGCCGTCAGCCGCACCGTACCGCGCACGCCTGATCCATGACTGCTGGCCGCGCGCCGCAACGCGGCCGTGGTCATCGCAATGCCGACAGCGTATGGCCTCAGTTCATTGGCCGCCGCGGTTGGCGCGAACCCGTCTGACGAACGGGTAAACAGCGTGAGTCCCAGCGCCGCCTCCAGACTTTCGATGTGGCGCCCGACGGTGGGCTGCGTGATGCCCAGCGCGCGAGCCGCCGCCGACAACGAGCCGCTCTCCAGGACTTGAAGAAAACTCCGGTACCACTCCCAGTTCGGTTCCTTCTCGGCCATGTTCGGCTCCCAGTTCAGATCGCAATCTATACATACATGTATAGCCTATCGTCTGTTTTCGGCAATTTTCTATTGATAGCAAGCGACGCAGAATGCCCTTCATGACAGCTCACCCGCAAGGAGAACCGGCATGAACGCCAGTCCCATCAATCGACCGAACCGCGCGCTCGTGCTTGGCGCAAACGGCGGAATCGGCAGCGAAGTCGCGCGCCAGTTGCTCGACGCCGGCTGGCAAGTCCGCGCGCTGCGGCGTGGCGGCGCGCCGGCCACGGCTGCAATTGCGGCGAACGCCATCGAATGGCTCGACGGCGACGTGCTCTCGCGCGAAGCGGTGGTCCGCGCGGCGCAGGGTTGCGCGGTGATCGTCCACGCCGTGAATCCTCCCGGCTACCGGCGCTGGGCGCAGGTCGTGCTGCCGATGATCGACAACACGCTCGCCGCAGCGCAAGCCACGGGCGCGACCGTCGTGCTGCCGGGCACGGTCTATAACTTCGGACCCGACACCTTCCCGTTGCTGCGCGAGGACTCGCCGCAACAGCCGCTCACGCGCAAGGGCGCGATTCGCGTGGAACTGGAGCGGCGCATGCGGGCTGCCAGCGAGCGTGGCGTGCGCTCGATCGTCGTGCGTGCGGGGGATTTTTTCGGGCCGCGCGTGGGCAATAGCTGGTTTGCGCAAGGGCTCGTGGAGCGTGGCGCGCCGGTGCAGGTCGTGCGCCAGCCGGGCACGCGCGGCGTGGGTCACGCCTGGTCGTACGTGCCCGACGTCGCTCGCACGATGCTCGAACTGATCGAACGGCGCGACACGCTGCCCGCGTTCGCGACGTTCCACATGGCCGGCCATTGGGACGCCGACGGCTCGCAGATCGTCGAAGCGATTTGCCGTGTCGCCCGGCATCACGGCCTCGCGCCGCAAAGCAAGCCCTTCGCCTGGGCCTTCGTGCGCGTCATCTCGCCGTTCGTGACGACGCTGCGTGAACTGATGGAGATGCGCTATTTGTGGCGCGAGCCGTTGCAACTCGACAACGCTCGGCTCGTGAAGGTACTCGGACGCGAGCCGCATACGCCGCTCGACGAAGCCGTCGAGGCCACCCTCCTGGGCCTGAACTGCCTCGGCGTCGATGAGCGTGCGCCAAAAGCGGCCTGACGGTGAGGCTTTTGCGCGTTACGCCATTCGTTACGGATTCCGAATCACTTGAAAGACTATCGTCAAGGCGTGACCGGTCCCGACCCCGGCGGCAAATACGCAAGCGGATCCACGGGGCGGCCGTCCTCGCGCATCTCGAACTGCA
The DNA here is from genome assembly GCF_009789655.1 of Paraburkholderia acidiphila. Classification (GTDB taxonomy): domain Bacteria; phylum Pseudomonadota; class Gammaproteobacteria; order Burkholderiales; family Burkholderiaceae; genus Paraburkholderia; species Paraburkholderia acidiphila. The sequence goes on along the minus strand of NZ_CP046912.1, from coordinate 933,205 downwards.
GCAGCGGCTGGCCGTCGCGGCCCACTCCCATTTCGGCGATGGTCGTGCCGCGCGGCACGCTGGCGCCTTCGGCCACCATGAGCCGGCGGTTGTTGCCATACGCGGTGACGAAGTGGTCGTCGTGCTTCACGATGACCATGAGGCCATATTGCTTGAGCTTGTTGCCCGCGTAGATGATCCGGCCGCCATCCACGGCCTTGACCGGCGCCCCGGGACGGCCCGCAATCTCGATGCCGCGCGAACCTTGCGCGCCGAACTCGCGCACCACGGTGCCAGCGGCCGGCCAGACGAAGCGGTTTTCGGCGCTCTCGGGCCGCGCGGCCGCGAGCGCCGGCGCGGCCCGGATGCTCGCGACGCCCGACGGCGGCCCCACGCGCAGCATCTGCCCTGCACGCACGCTGGAAGCCGACTCCATGGCGTTCCATTGCGCGATCTCGCCGGGCCGCCGCCCGAACGAAGCGGCGATCGAGTCGAGCGAATCGCCGGGTTGCACGCAGTAGTAGCCGGCGGCGGCGCTCACGCATGTTCCGGCTTCATAACTGGGCATGTTGAACGGCTTTTGGGCAACGCAGCCCGAAAGCAGTCCCACGGTGACGAGTGCGCCCGCCGCACTGGCGCGCCATCGCCAGACGCGAAGGCGGGTGGGCGTGCATCGTTGTTTCATGGCGAATCTCCGCGAATGGCTGAATGGGTCACTGGCGCCAGCCCGCCGGCTGGCATCCGCTTAACGCGACCCATGTTTTCGCGTTGACCGCCGCATATGACGCATAACAAACGTTTGCGTGTACACGATCAAACGTTGCGCAAAATCCTAAACAATCAGGAATACGAAGGTAAGAAAACGCCGAAGAAGATTCGCCGAATCTTTAATTTTCGTTGAGAAGACGGGAACCCGCGCCTTCCGCGACGCGGGTTCCGCACGGGAAAATTCAATGCGAATGGCTCGGCACGTCCGCGCCGCGGCAGCCCACCAGGAAGTCGAAATCGCAGCCTTCGTCGGCCTGCAGCACGTGCTCGACATAGAGCTTGCGATAGCCGCTGCGATCGGCGGGGATGGGCTGCTGGTTCGCGGCCCATTCCTTTAGCCGCGCAGCGATGGCCTCGTCGCCGATATCCACGCGCAGCACGCCCTTTTCGCAGTCCAGTTCGATCCAGTCGCCATCGCGCACGATCGCGAGCGGGCCGCCCGCGCGCGCTTCGGGGGCAACGTGCAGCACCACCGTCCCATACGCCGTGCCGCTCATGCGCGCGTCCGACACGCGCACCATGTCGGTCACGCCCTGCGCGAGCAGCTTGGGCGGCAGGCCCATGTTGCCCACCTCGGCCATGCCCGGATAACCCTTGGGCCCGCAGTTCTTCATGACGAGCACGGAATCGGCCGTGACGTCGAGTTCGGGGTCGGCGATGCGCGCTTTGTAGTCGTCGAAGTTCTCGAACACGACGGCGGGCCCGCGATGCTTCAACAGCTTCTGCGTAGCCGCCGAAGGTTTCAGCACCGCGCCGTTCGGCGCGAGATTGCCGCGCAGTACGCACAGCGCGCCGTCCTGCACGAGCGGATTGTCGAGCGGGCGGATGACTTCGGCGTTGTGGATGGGCGCCTCGCGCACGTTTTCCCAGAGCGTTTTGCCGTTGGCCGTGAGCGCGTCGGGATGCGGCAGCAGATTCGCTTCGCCGAGGCGCCGCAATACGGCCGGCAAACCACCGGCGTAATAGAACTCCTCCATCAGGAAGCGGCCCGAAGGCTGCAGATCGACGATGGTCGGCGTGCCGCGGCCAATGCGCGTCCAGTCGTCGAGTTCGAGCGGCACGCCGATGCGCCCCGCGATCGCCTTCAGGTGGATCGCCGCATTCGTCGAGCCGCCAATGGCCGCGTTCGTGCGAATCGCGTTCTCGAACGCCTCGCGCGTGAGCAGCTTCGAGAGACGCAAGTCCTCAAGCGCCATCTCCACGATGCGCATGCCCGACATATGCGCGAGCACGTAGCGGCGCGCATCCACAGCTGGAATCGCGGCGTTGTGCGGCAGCGTGACGCCCAATGCTTCGGCCATGCAGGCCATGGTCGAAGCGGTGCCCATGGTGTTGCAGGTGCCCGCCGAACGCGACATGCCCGACTCCGCCGACATGAACTCGTGAATCGAGATCTTGCCCGCCTTCACCTGTTCGCTCAGTTGCCACACCACAGTGCCCGAGCCGATATCGCGCCCTTCATGCTTGCCGTTGAGCATCGGGCCGCCCGTCACGGCAATGGCTGGCACGTCGCAGCTCGCCGCGCCCATCAGCAAGGCGGGCGTGGTCTTGTCGCAGCCCACGAGCAGCACGACCGCATCGACGGGATTGCCTCGTATGGATTCCTCAACATCCATCGAAGCGAGGTTGCGCGTGAACATGGCCGTGGGCCGCAGGTTCGACTCGCCGTTCGAGAACACGGGAAACTCGACAGGAAATCCGCCGGCTTCGTAAATGCCTCGCTTGACGTGCTCGGCAAGTTTTCGAAAATGCGCGTTACAGGGCGTGAGTTCCGACCACGTATTGCAAATGCCGATAATCGGCTTACCGGCGAACTCGTGATCCGGGATTCCCTGGTTCTTCATCCAGCTCCGGTACATGAAGCCGTTTTTGTCCGTGGTGCCGAACCACGCGGCCGAGCGGAGCTTGGGCTTACGGGTGTTCATGGCTTTGCCCACTTAGTGAGAAAGTCCAATAAATAGCATGACTATATGAGTCAGGCTTATCGGGAAAACGCTAATCGAAACCGTTCCTGACGTTGCATATAGTTTGTCTATTGTGGTCAGCAGGGGCGGTCAACGGTATTCCGAAAGGATATAACCGGAGGCCAGGGATGGCGCGATACTTCTCGTGATACTGTCCGGCCGTGATGGACGCGGGTGTAGCGCCATGAATTAAAGAAATACAACGCGCAGAGCTACATCGGAGACACGCATGAAACTGGCAACACGCATGGTAAGCGGGCTGGTCGCTGCAGCGGCCGCTTTCTCGTTGGCGGCGGGCGTTGCACACGCCGAAGACAAGCAGATCACGCTAGGTTTTGCGCAGGTCGGCGCGGAAAGCGCCTGGCGCACGGCGAACACGGTGTCAGTCAAACAGGCCGCGAAAGACGCCGGCATCAACCTCAAGTTCTCGGACGCCCAGCAGAAGCAGGAAAACCAGATCAAGGCGATCCGCTCGTATATCGCCCAGAAGGTGGACGTGATCGCGTTCTCGCCCGTGGTGGAATCGGGCTGGGAGCCGGTGCTGCAGGAAGCCAAGCGCGCCAAGATTCCCGTGATTCTCACGGACCGCAACATCGACGTGAAGGACCAGTCGCTCTACGTGACGATGATCGGTTCGGACTTCATGGAAGAAGGCCGCCGCGCGGGCAAGTGGCTTGAGGATCACTACAAGGACAACCCCGGCCCGATCAATATCGTCGAGCTGCAGGGCACTGTGGGTTCCGCGCCAGCCAACGACCGTCACTCGGGCCTAATGGAAGTGATCAAGAACGATCCGAAGTTCAAGATCATCGCGTCGCAAAGCGGCGACTTCACGCTGGCTGGCGGCAAGCAGGTCATGGAAGCGTTCGCGAAGACGTATGGCAACAAGATCAACGTGGTCTACGCGCATAACGACGACATGGCGCTCGGTGCGATCCAGGCCATGGAAGAAGCCGGGATGAAGCCGGGCAAGGACATCAGCGTCGTGTCGTTCGACGCCACCAAGGGCGGCTTCGAGGCGATGATCGCCGGCAAGATGAATGTTGACGTCGAGTGCAGCCCGCTGCTCGGGCCGCAGCTCATGAGCGCCGTGAAGGATGTGGTCGCGGGCAAGCAGTTGCCCAAGCGCATCGTGACGAACGAAACGGTGTTCCCGATGGACGTGGCGGCGCAGGTGCTGCCGTCGCGCAAGTACTAAACTCGGTGCAAGCGGCGCGGTGTGCTTCGTAGCCCTTAGTATTTAAGGGATTCACGAGGCGCCCCGCGCGCTCGAGGGCCTGTTCACATGAATAACGGGCTTGCGCTGGCCGCCAGAAGGGCCGAGCGCAAGGATTGCGACGAAGCGAATACTTGACGTATTCGTGAGGAGTATGACGCAGCGATCGGCCCTTCTGGCGGCCAGCCCCTGGAAAGAAATTGTTAGCTTGGGGAACGTACCTTGCCGGCCGCATTGCGGCGTCGCGCGTCGCTTGTTTGGCTCGCCCAAACGGCGCTCCGTGCTCCTTGCACTGCAACCGGCAAGGTACGTTCGCAAGCCCGTTATTCATGTGAACAGGCCCTAGCCTCTTTCACGGTTGCCCATGAGCGTTTCCCCGATACTCGAAACCGTCGGTCTTACCCGAACCTTCCCCGGCGTGCGCGCGCTCGACCGGGTCGATTTTCGTCTGTACCCCGGCGAAATTCATACGCTGATGGGGCAGAACGGCGCTGGCAAGTCCACGCTCATCAACGTGCTGACCGGCGTGCACCAGCCCGAGGCGGGCGAGATACGTCTCGCGGGCCAGGCGGTGCACTTCCCGACCCCGCAGATGGCGGAGGCCGCCGGCATTCAGACGCTCTACCAGGAAGTCAATCTCTGCCCGAACCTTTCGGTTGCGGAGAACATTTTCGCGGGCCGCCAGCCACGCAAGCGCGGCCTCGGGCTGATCGACTGGAAAACGATTCATCGCCGCGCGGAAGAAGCGCTCGCGGAATTGAACCTCTCGCTCGACGTTACGCAGTCGCTCGACACCTATCCGATCGCGATGCAGCAGATGGTGGCGATCGCGCGCGCGGTGTCAGTCGATGCGCGCATTCTGATACTCGACGAACCGACTTCCAGCCTCGACGAAGGCGAAGTCGCGCGCCTCTTCGACGTATTGCGCAAGCTGAAAGCGTCGGGCATTGCGATTCTGTTCGTCACGCACTTTCTGGAACAGACCTACGCCATTTCCGATCGCATCACGGTGATGCGCAACGGCGAACGCGAAGGCGAATATCTCGCGGCCGATTTGCCGGTGCAAACGCTTGTCGCGAAGATGGTGGGCCTGCAGAACGCAGGCGAGCGTCTCACGCACGCCGAAGTCGCGCACAGCGAAACGGCTGCGACGAATGCCGAACCCTATCTCGCCGCGCAAGGCGTGGCGCGCCGCGGCGTGCTCAATCCGCTCGATCTCGAAGTGCAGCCGGGCCAGATTCTGGGCCTGGCTGGCTTGCTCGGCTCGGGCCGCACCGAAACCGCGCGCCTGCTTTTTGGCGCTGACAAGGCGGACGCGGGCACGGTGCACATCAACGGGAAAGCCGTGAAGCTTTCCTCGCCGCGCGACGCCGTGCGTCACGGCATGGCCTATTGCCCCGAGGACCGCAAGAAGGAAGGCATCGTCGCCGATCTGTCGATTCGCGAGAACATCGTGCTCGCGCTGCAGGCGCAACTGGGCTGGTGGCGCATGATCCGGCGCTCGCGCCAGCGCGAACTGGCCAACGAATATATCGAGCAACTCGGCATCAAGGCGCGCGACGCCGAGCAGCCCATCGGTCTGCTTTCAGGCGGCAATCAGCAAAAGGTGCTGCTCGCGCGCTGGCTCGCCACCAAGCCGCGTTTGCTGATCCTCGACGAACCCACGCGCGGCATCGACGTCGCCGCCAAGTTCGAGATCATGGACCGCGTGCGCGCGCTTTGCGCAAAGGGCCTCGGCATTCTGTTCATTTCGTCGGAGATCAGCGAAGTGGTACGCGTGAGCGACCGCATCGCCGTGCTGCGCGACCGGCGCAAGGTGGCCGAGCTTTCGGGCGCGGCGCGCTCGGAGCACGAAGTCTACGACCTCATTGCCGGAGACCGTCGATGACGCGCCCCGCTCTGCCCGCCTGGCTCTCGCTCGTCATCCGGCATCCGCTCGTGTGGCCGGCGGTGACGCTCATCGCCCTTTTCGTCGTCGATGTCGCGCATCGCGGCAGCTTCCTCTCGATCACGATGCTGGGCGGCCACCTGTTCGGCGCGCCCATCGACATCCTCATGCGCGCCGCGCCGCTCGTCGTGGTCTCGCTCGGCATGACGCTCGTGATCGCCACGCGCGGCATCGACATTTCCGTGGGCGCCGTCGTGGCGATTGCGGGTGCGGCAGCCGCCACCGTGCTCAGCGCCGATCCTTCGCGCGTGGGCATGGCGTTCGGCGCGGCGCTCGCCGTGGGTCTGCTTGCAGGCATCTGGAATGGGCTGCTCGTGGCGTTCGTCGGCATGCAGCCGATCATCGCCACGCTCATTCTCATGGTGGCGGGGCGCGGCGTGGCGCAGTTGCTCACGGGCGGCCAGATCATCCCGATCGGCGCGCCTGGCTACCTGTTCGCGGGCGGCGGCTATTTCGCGCTCATACCGTGTGCCGTGTGGATCGCGCTCGCCGTGACCGTGCTGACCGCGCTCATCGTCAACCGCACGGCGCTCGGGCTCTTCATCCGCTCGATCGGCGTGAATCCGGTGGCCGCGCGTCTTGCGGGTTTGTCGTCGCAAGCCGTGGTGTTCGGCGCGTACGCGTTTTGCGGCGTAACCGCGGCGATTGCGGGCATTCTCATCAGTTCGAACGTGCGCAGCGCCGACGGCAACAACGCGGGTCTGCTGCTCGAACTCGACGCCATTCTCGCCGTGACGCTCGGCGGCACCTCGCTATTGGGTGGGCGCTTCAGCCTGGCGGGCACGGTGCTCGGCGCGCTCATCATCCAGACGCTCACCTACACCACCTATTCGATCGGCGTGCCGCCCGAGGCCACGCTCGTCGTGAAGGCCGTGGTCGTGCTGCTCGTGTGCCTCGTCCAGTCGCCCGCCGCGCGCACCTTCGCGTTCCAACAACTCAAGCGTATCGCTCTCGCACGCCGCGCGCGCGCCTGAGCACGAAGCGCACCCATACGGGGGAAGCCGAGCATGAACCGCCCTGCCCTGTCCTTATCGAACACGCTCGCGGCGTGCCGGCGCGGCGCTACCCGCTTCGTCGATCCGCGCGTGCTGCCCATTGTCGTGACCGTCGTGCTCTTTGCCGTGCTGTTCGGCTTCGGGTCGGTCATGTACACGGGGTTCTTCTCGCTTCAGGTGGCCTTCGGCCTGCTGGTCGACAACGCGTTCCTGCTCATCGTCGCCATCGGCATGACGTTCGTGATCATCTCGGGCGGCATCGATCTTTCGGTGGGCGCCGTGGTCGCGCTCACCACGATCCTCTGCGCCGTGGGCACCGAAAAGCTGCACTGGCCCGTGCTCGTGGTCGTGCCGCTCGTGTTGCTCTGCGGCGCGCTCTACGGCGCGGCGATGGGCGCGCTGATCCACTTCTTCCGGCTGCAGCCGTTCATCATCACGCTCGCGGGCATGTTCCTCGCGCGCGGCACCTGCTTTCTCATCACCACCGAATCCATCCAGATCAACGACCCCGGCTTTCACGCGCTCTCCGAATTCAACATCCCGGTGGGCAGCGGCTCGCTCACCACGGGCTCGCTCACGGCCATCGCCATGCTCATCGCCGGCATCGTCATCGCGCACTTCACGCGCTTTGGGCGCAACGTCTACGCGATCGGCGGCAACGAGCGCTCCGCTCTGCTCATGGGCCTGCCGGTCGCGCGCACCAAGATCGGCGTGTATGCGCTCTCGGGCTTTTGCTCGGCGCTCGGCGGTGTGGTGTTTACGCTCTACGTGCTCTCGGGCTACGGGCTTCAGGCGCAAGGGATGGAGCTCGACGCCATTGCCGCAACAGTGATTGGCGGCACGCTGCTCACAGGCGGCGTAGGCTACGTGATCGGCTCGGTGTTCGGCGTGGGCATACTCGGCACGATCCAGACGCTCATTACCTTCGACGGCACGCTCAGTTCCTGGTGGACGCGCATCGTGATCGGCGCGCTGCTCTGCGCGTTCTGCCTCATGCAGCGCGCGACCGAGCGCCATGCCGCCCGCCGCAAGTCCACCGGCACGGGACGCGGTGCCCCGCACACGCCCCGTCCGCGCACGCAAACCGCCACACCGATGGACCAGGCCAAGCTCGCCAGCCCGCCGCCGCACATGCAGGAAGCGAAAGGCGGTGCGTAAGCCGCTTGTCATCGTTACTACGGGCCTATGGAGTAGTTACGGGTATACATGGATTAGGAGGCCTCAACACGCTGCACTAAGATTTTTGCGGTACCGTCGGCGCCCGGCGAACACGCGTTCGCCGCGGATGTCTCGCACGTGACGACTCGATTCAACGAGCCCCATGCGCACGCGAACCCCGGTACTGGCCAGTATCTGCACGCTTTTCGACGAAAAGTCGACTACATCGACCACGAAGACAAGACCGGAGGAAGACATGGCGCAGGATCGGGATGACGCAAAAGACGGCAAGAGCTTGATCGACACGGGCCGGCGCGGCCTGATGCAGGGTGCGGGGCTGGGCGCGGCGCTTTCGCTGCTCGGCGCGGTGGGCGGCGGCGGATTGATTTCCACGGCGCAGGCGGCCGAATCGGGATTCCCCTCGCACAAGAAGTGGAAAATCGTGTTCGTCAATCACGTCACCACGAATCCGTTCTTCGTGCCGACGCAATACGGCATTCAGGACGCGTGCTCGCTGCTCAACATGGACTACCAGTGGACCGGCTCCGCCACGTCCGACGCCGGCGAAATGGTGCGCGCCGTGAATTCGGCGATCGCGGCCAAGGCCGACGCGATTGCGGTGCCGATCGTCGACCCCACCGCCTTCGACAAGCCCATTCAGGCGGCGCTCGACGCGGGCATTCCGGTATTCGCCTATAACGCCGACGCGCCGCGCGGCAAGAAGAATCCGCGTCTCGCGTATATCGGCCAGGACCTGTATCTCTCGGGCTACCAGATGGGCGAGCGCATCGTGAGCCTCATCGACAGCGGCATGGTCGCGCTGTTCATCGCCACGCCCGGCCAGCTCAACATCCAGCCGCGTCTGGACGGCGCGAGCGACGCCATCAAGAAGTCCGGCAAGAAGATCGACATCCAGACCGTGGCCACGGGGGCGACCGTCAACGAAGAGCTTTCGAAGATCAAGTCGTTCTATCTCGGCCACCAGGACGTGAAGGGCATGTTCGCCGTGGACGCGGGCAGCACCCAGGGCGTGGCACAGGTGATGAAAGAGTCGAACCTGCCCGCGAAGGGCGTGCACGGCGGCGGCTTCGACCTGCTGCCGACCACGGTCCAGCTCATTCACGAAGGCTTCCTCGACTTCACGATCGACCAGCAGCCGTACGTGCAGGGCTTCTACACGGTCATGCAGGCGTTCGTGACACTCGCGTCGGGCGGCCTGGTCGGTCCGGCCGATACGAACACGGGCCTGAAGTTCGTGACGAAGGACACCGTCGAGCCGTACCTGAACACCTCGACGCGTTACGAAGGCAAGACCACCAAGCCGCAAATCGTGCCGATGAGCGGCGGCATCAAGTCGTAACGACCCACGGGCAATGACCTACGCGTAATGAACTCTGTGAACGAAACCGGCAAGGCTGAAGTTTCCGCGCGGGCTGCCCGCCCGCGCGGGCAATGGCTCTCCGCGTGGGCGCCCGAGCTGCGCATTTTGCTCGTGGCGGTGATCCTCGCGGCGTACTTCGAATTTTCCAACCGCGATTTCCTGCTCACCAACGCGAGTCTCGTCAACCTCTCGCAGTTCATCGCGCCGGTGGCGATCATCGCGTTCGGCGAAATCATGCTGATGATCGGCGGCGACATCGACCTCTCGGCGGGCATGGTGTTCGCGTTCGCGCCGTTCATGATGGTGTTCGCCAACGACGCCGGCGCGCCCATGTGGCTCGCGGTGGTTGCGGGGCTCGTGGCCGCGGGCGTCATCGGCTTCGTGAACGGGGCTGTGACCGTATGGCTGCGGCTGCCCTCGTTCGTCACCACGCTTGGCACGCTCTTCCTCATCAACGGCATCACGCTCACGATCTCGCGCGGCACGCCGGTGCAAACGCCGGGCTCGCCCGAGTTCGCTGCCTTCATGGGCGCGTGGGGCTATAGCGAGATTCTCTGGACAGTGGCGATCGCGTTCGCCATGCACGTGCTGTTGCGGCACACGCGCTGGGGCCTGCATACGCAGGCGGCGGGTGCGAATCCGATCGGCGCGAGCGAGGCCGGTATTCACGTGAACCGGCTGCGCCTTGGCAACTTCATCATTGCCGCCGTACTCGCGGGCTTCACCGGCATTCTGGAAGGCTTTCGCATCACCTCAATCGACCCGCAGGCCGGCGGCAACCAGATCATGTTCCTCGCCGTGGCTTCGGCCGTGATCGGCGGCACGCCGCTCACGGGCGGCTCCGGCACGATCGTGGGCGGCCTGATCGGCGCGGCGGTGCTCGGCATTCTCAACGACGGCTTCACGCTCATCGGCATCAACGCGTTCACGTTCAACATCATTCTTGGCGCCGCGATTCTCGCGGCCATGGTCTTCAACATCCACGTTGGGCGCCTGCGCCGCAAAGGGAGCCGATGATGAACGAATCGCAAGCCTCCCCTGGCGGCGCAGCCGCTACGGCCGACACCCCGCTCGCCGTGCGCGGCGACAACATCGTCAAACGCTTCGGTGCGGTCACGGCGCTCGACGGCGTCTCGCTCACACTCGGCCGCGGCGAAATCCTCGGCATTCTCGGCGACAACGGCGCGGGCAAGTCCACGCTCGTGAAAATCCTCACGGGTTTCCACCAGCAGACGAGCGGCACGCTGCAGATCGACGGCACCGAAACGCTGCTGCGCTCGGTGGATCATGCGCGCTCGCTTGGCATCGAATGCGTTTATCAGGACCTCGCGCTCGCCAATTCGCTGAGCATTTATCACAACATGTTCCTGAACCGCGAGATCGTGCGGCGCGGCCCCTTCAGACTGCTCGACCACAAGCAGATGCGTGCGCGCGCGGCGCAACTGCTCGACGACATCGGCGTGCACGTGCCCTCGGTGGACCTGCCTGTGGAGCGGCTTTCGGGCGGCCAGCGCCAGGCTATCGCGGTGGCGCGCGCCGTGCATTCGAACGCCAAAATCCTCTTGCTCGACGAGCCGCTCGCTGCGATGGGGGCGCGGGAAGCGGGTCTGATCATCGATCTGATCATGCGTTTGAAGGAAAAAGGCGGCCTATCGATTATCATGATCATGCACAACTATGCGCAGACGCTGGATATTGCGGATCGCATCATGTTGATGCAGCGAGGCCGCGTGACATACGAACAGCACAGCGCCAATACATCGGTGGCTGAACTGATGGATATCGTGCGGCGGGAATATCGGGCCATGCGCGCCACCAGCGCGTAAAAAGCCCTACAAACAGGGGGACGCTCCGATCGGGTAGCCCCCGGCCGGACAATCATGGATTACCGCAATCTAGAGAAACGCAAGAGCATGCACGCGCGCATCGTGCAGGAGCTCGGCATGCAGATCGTGGGCGGCACGCTCGCCCCCGGGCAGCGCCTGCCCGCCGAACCCACGCTGTGCGAAACCTACGGCGTGAGCCGCCCCGTGCTGCGCGAGGCCACGCGCGTGCTGGTCGCCAAAGGGCTCGTGGTGTCGAAGCCGCGCGTGGGCAGTGTAGTGCGCCCGCGCGAAGAATGGCACTTGCTCGACCCCGACGTGCTGTACTGGACCGTCAACAGCATTCCTGAAGGCGAGTTCTTCCGCTCGCTCATGACCGTGCGGCAGATTATCGAGCCCGCTGCCGCCGCGCTCGCCGCGATTTCCGCCACCGACGAAGACCGCGCGCGCATCTGCGCCGCATATGCGCGCATGGAAAAGGCGCAAACCGCCGCCGACCTGCTCGAGCCCGATCTGGAGTTCCACCGCGCGATCATGGCGGCCACGCATAACAATATGCTGGCGTATATCGGCAACATGCTTTCGCTCGCGCTTTCCGAGTCGATCAAGCTCACGAGCCGCCATCCCAACACCCACGCGCTTTCATTGCCGCGCCACAAGGCGATTCTCACGGCGATCGAGCATGGCGATGCACTCGCGGCGCGGCAAGCGAGCGTCGTGCAGCTCGACAATGCGCGCGCCGACGCCAATTCGATTCTGGGCGGAGCGGGACTGGAAACCTGACTCACGGCCTAGGCGAGGCTGACCTGCTTTTCGAGCGCCATGCCGAGCTTCGTTTAACCTTGGGGCGACGCGGGGATTTCTCTTTTCCAGTCGCCCGTCGGTCCGCACGAATCCGCCGGCGCGGGGTTGAGCGTGCCGATCAGCCAATTAGAGGGCGGGGTCGAGCGGCGTGATCTTCGCCAGCATCAGCGTGTATTCCTCGGCGGCAATCTGGCGGAATTTCATCTTCACAATCGCTTCACGCTGCGCGGGGACGTCACTGGGAAAGAGCAGCGCCGCCGCGTTCGTGATGACGAGGTCCTTCTCGTCGGGCTCAGGCACGGCGCCAGGCGGCAAAGCGATAGGAGGCGGCCCCTTGCCGTCCATTGCCTGAACGAGCAGATAGATCGGCACCACATCGCCGAGACCGATGGGCAGCAGCTTCGCGGCGTTGTCGCCGAGATGACGGCGCACGATGGCCTGCGATCCCAGGCGCAACGTGAAGCGAAACGGAAACCCCGTGCGAATGGAAAGCGTGACGGGATCTGCCGACGCCACCTGTTCGATCGATTCGATCCCTTCGACCTGCAGCGCTTGAGATACGGACTTCGTCACGCCGCTCAGATTCAATAATTGATCGGGCCGATCCTTCGCTGCCTCGAACGTCGTGAAATTCTTTGCCGCTGCGCGCCGCACCTGCTTCACAATCTCGCCCAGCGGCAGCGTGGCAATCACGAAGGTCAGAAGCGTCGCCCCAGTCCCCGCGCTGTCAATCGCGCCCGCGATCAACGCAAACGGAATGGCGAGCAGAAGCCGCAGCGAATACCAGTAGATATCCGAAACGTTGAGCGCCCGGCGCCTCACCGCAAGAACGGAATCGCTCGCGACAAAAAAATAGGCGCCGCCAAACGCCGCCAGAATGCCCGGCACGTTCAATCCGAACAGGCAGGTGGCTGCAGTTGGGCTGTTGCACGGCGCGCACATGTACACCCAACCCACAATCGCGGACGCAGCATAGACCATCACGACGAGAATGCAATACGGCGGCACGAAAGGCACGAGACCGTATTGCTGGTGGTAGATGTACGAGAACAGCTGGTCGCATAGCTGGGAATTGTCTTCGGACTGGCTGCACCATTCCTTGATGTCGACTTGCGATGCCGCGGCGCTTGTACTCGGCACGGTCGTGGCAAGCGTGCCCGGGAACGCACCATTGATCGCATCGATCAGCCATTTCGACCAGAAGCGCTGGAGATAGGCAGAAAGCGCCCCGCACTTGAGGCTATTTTCAAACTCACGATATCGAACATACCAGCCAAGCGTGAGAAAAGCGATCAACGGCGCCGACGCGAGCGCGGTGGTAAGAACAGCAAGCAGAAAGATCGGCAATGGCAATACCTTGACCTTGAACCTGAACAGGTCCCAATCTCCTTCCGATTTTTCCGCATCTGAGGGTGACGTCCGGGACGCAACAGGCGCATTCGCGGCTCGCTGCCCCGCATTTTCCGTCTTCATTTTCGCTGCATCGCCGGCAACCGATTGCGCACTTGCTGCCGAGGGCGGCATGGCCGCCCTCGGCGAGTTCACGGCGAATAATGCAATGGCATCGCCTGCAAGGTTCACGAAAACCACGACAAGAACAAGCAGCCACAGCCGCCCGCGCGCCAGCCAGTACGTTTGCTTGAACAGGCGATTCGCCCATTCCTCATTCACCTCCTTTTTCGTCTTCTCGGTCATGAGATCCCCCATCACGAAGGAATACTAATGATTTAATTCGGCAATACATACAACCGGCGCTTTCCCCTCGCGAAAGTTGCCGCTCAACGGCACCACCATGTCACCTGACCGCCCAGACCATCCGTGAGCGTCAGGTTTCTGTCGATGCTCAGCCCGCACAGCACGTCGGCGGCAGCGGTAATGCGCTGCGTCATCTGATAGCCCCGCTGGGGGAGCGTAGGCACCGTGCTGCCCGACTGCCAGTAATGCTGCGTCTGCAAATTCCAGAACAACTGATCGCCCGTCAAGCCGCAGTTGGCTCCCACGTATATGCCTGGTTGATAGCCGGCGTTCTTGACAGCCGCGAACCATGCATTGCAATAGGCGATCACGTCGTCGGAATTGGCTGCATTGTTCACGCCTTCGAGATCGAGCCATACGGTTACGCCGGTTGGCACGCCAACCGACTGAGCGTTGCCGGCCGCGTTCGCGCCATAGGTCGCACCAAGCGCGGCGGAAGGCGACCAGCCCGCGGCGCTCACGTGCTGCACCGCGCCGAGCGCAAGCCCTGCGGCGAGCACCGCATTGGCCTCACTGGAACTGAGGTCCGCTCCCGACTGCGTGTCCGAGCGCGAGAGATAGCGGATACACGCGCCGAAACCGGCTGCTTTCATGCCGGCAGCCGCACTGGAAGACACTGGCGTCACACAATCGAAAGCGTGCGTTCCAACCGGAAGTGTTTGAGAAGAATCACCATTCGCTAACATTTTGGTATCCTCTATAAATTAACGGCGCGACTTCATTGCCTGAATGGTTTGCCCGGCGGCGAACCCTGCGCACGAAGCGATTAGCCGAATGATGCGGAGCGCGAGATCCCGCTGCGAAACACGGGACTATTGGAGGGATGTTGCAAGAAAAAACTACACCGCGAGTGAGTGCCCAGAATGTACGCCAGCGAACAGAAACGGCGCGCGCAGTTTCGCTTTATGCGAATGGCATCAATGGCGGCATTGCACCGCCATGCGCGGATCCGAAGCGCCAGACGCGCGTCGCTCGTGCTGCCGCGTCACACTGAAACAACGCTTGCAAACTTCGGTTTGCCAGGCAGTTCGCCTGCGCTGCGAGACCGTTCACGCGCTTTCGCAAATCTCCGCGTAACGCAGCGCGCTCTCGCCTTGCACGCCGACGCGCGCGAGGCCCTCAAGAAACGCCTGCGCGCTCCAATGGCTTCGGTAGCGTGCGTACATCGCCTTCACGCATGCGAACTTCCGCAGCCGGCAATACATCAGCAGGAGATTAAGCATTTCCTTCGAAGCCAGCGTTTTGACGTCGATCTCGCGCACGATGTCCGCCAGTTCGCTGCCGTCGAGATGGCGCCACATGTTGAAGGCGCCGTGAAAGCCGAAAGTCGGACCGCGGACATCTCCGTACTCGTAAGAGAAGCGAGCGGCAACGTCCGCGCTCGCGAAATGGATGCCGTAGTCCGCCTCGAGCTGCGGCCGCCACGTTCGGCAAATCAGATCGTCTTCAACCGGGTCGGCGGGAATGGCGAAGCGTGTGTCCTGCAGCGCATGCAGCAGACGCGCGGAGCGCAGAGAAAAGCCGCCGTTGCCGACATTCATTCCGTCATCGTGATGGATCCAACGAGCGCCGATATAGTCGCATTCGCGGAAAGCCTCGCTCCAGCGCCTTGCATCCAGCACATACCCGTCCCATTGCACGACCAGCACCCAAGGCGTGGTGATGTGGTGCACGAGCTGTTTGAGCAAAAACGCGGAATAGGCCTCGCGGGAGTGCAGGCGATCGATGGTCGCGATGCGCGCTTGTGTCGGCACCGTGACATCGCTGAAGAGGATGGCGTCGCCGAACGCGCATTGGGACAGCGATTTGTCGAGCGCGCGTGCAGCGAGCGGCGCATTGATCGTATCGACCGCGCAAACCGTCACGTCGCTTAAGCTGAGGGGCTGACTTTCGTTGATCAGCATGGGGTGATGGAAAGCACGGGGCTTGAGTCAATGCGAAGGCGGAAATGCTAACCGCGTCGCTATATCCCAAAGCGCCCTGCCCCAACCAATCACCCTAAGAGAATTCCCAAATGCTTTGCCGATTGGCGTTTTATCAAGTGTCGATCGGCGCCACATGAATCAAGGACGAACTTCCGTCCGCCAGCGGCGCCCCACCGGTCCTCGCGCGCTTCACACCGCCCGCTTGCTGCGGCGGAACTGGTCGAACAGCACCGCGAGCAGCAGAATGCCGCCGCGAATCAGATACTGGTAGAACGTCGGCACGTTCATGAGGCTCATGGCGTCCTGCACCGCGCCCATGATGAGCACGCCCACCAGCACACCCGAGATCGTCGCCACGCCGCCCGTAAGCGACACGCCCCCCAGCACGCATGCCGAGATCACACCGAGTTCGAGGCCGACGGATGTCTTGGGGTCGCCAAGGCTCATACGCGAGGCCAGCATCACGCCAGCAAAGCCCGTAATGAGCCCTTGCAGCACGAACACGGTGATCTTGATGCGCGTGACCGGCAGGCCGGCAAGGCGCGCCGCTTCGCTATTGCCGCCCACCGCGAGCACGTTCTTGCCGAACACGGTTTTCTTGAGCAGGAAGCCGAACACCACGAAGCCGATGATATTGCTCCAGATCGGAAACGAAATGCCGAGGAACGAGCCGCCGCCCAGATCGAAGAAGCGCTCTTCGGAAATCATCACGGCGTCGCCGTTCGAGGTGAGGAACGCGAGGCCGCGCACCGCTTCCATCATCGCGAGCGTGGCGATCAGCGAGTTGATCTTGAAGCGCGCGATCAGCACGCCGTTCACGAGCCCCACCGCGCCGCCCGCAAGCACGCCCGCCGTAATGCCGAGCAGCACGCTATGCGACTGCGTGATGACCGTGGAGGCCACCACGCCAGAAAACGCCACGATCGAGGCGACCGAGAGATCGACCTCGCCTAGCGCGAGCACGAACATCATCGTGACGGCAATCGAGCCGATCAGCGTGACGGAAAGCAGGAGGCCCTGAATGTTGCGGGTCGTGAGAAAGTCGGGGACCGTTGCGGAGAGCACCGCGAACAGCACCACGAACACCACCACGATGCCCGATTTGTTGATCATGTCCCACGCACGCGCGCGCTGGGGAGTCATGGACGCGGTGGCTTCGTTGACGGTAGGCGTGCCCTGTGGCTGCATGGCTTCACTCATTTCTGGTTCATCGTTTCGGATCGGTTGCGCTGCTTCGTTTCATTTCGCTGCAGAGCAACCAGCAAGGCAAAAACAAACAACACGTGTTAGCGCGGCAGCGCCATCTTGATCAGTTCATCGGGCGAGGCTTCGGCCTTGGGCAAGCTGCCCGCAATCCGGCCTTCGCGCATCACGATGATGCGGTCCGACACGCCGATCACCTCGGCCAGATCGCTCGACACCATGATCACAGTCTTGCCCGCTTCCGCGAGCTCGTACAGCAGGTTGTAGATCTCGGCGCGCGCGCCCACGTCGATACCGCGCGTGGGCTCGTCCATCAGGAACACCTCGATGCGCTCAGCGAGCCAGCGCGACAGAATCACTTTCTGCTGGTTGCCGCCCGAGAGCGTGCCGATGGCCGTGTCGCCATTACGCGTCTTGATCGCGAGTTTCTTGATGTAATCCTGCGCGAGATCGCGCTCGCGCCGCGCGTCGAGCAGAAAGCGCGCCGGGCTGAAGTGGCGGCGCGCGCTGATGTTCAGGTTGTCGGCCACCGAGGCAATCGCGACGATGCCTTCCTGCTTGCGGTCTTCGGGACAGAGCGCCAGGCCCGCGCGCACGGCGTCGCGGGGGCTCGCGAAATTCACGCGCTTGCCGTCGAGTTCGACGTGGCCCGCGCTCGCGCGCGTCGCGCCGTAAATCAGCTTCATGAGTTCCGAGCGCCCCGCGCCCACGAGCCCGAAGAAGCCGACGATCTCGCCGCGCCGCGCCGTGAACGACACCGGCTCGGCCAGCCCGGGCCCCAGCAGGCCCTTTGCTTCGATGAGCACTTCGCCCGCTTTGCGCGGACGATAGCCGTACACATCCTCGATCGAGCGGCCCACCATCGCGGCAATCAGGCGATTGCGATCGAGGTCCGGCACCGAATCGAACGTTTCGATGCGCTTGCCGTCGCGGAACACCGTCACGCGGTCGCACAGCTCATAGACTTCGTCCATGCGGTGCGTGACGTAGACAATCGCGCGGCCATCCGCACGCAGCGCGTTGATGATGCGAAAGAGGTTCTCGGTCTCGCGCGCCGAGAGCGAGCTGGTCGGTTCGTCGAAGGCGATCACGCGCGCGTCGCGCATGAGGGCCTTGCCGATTTCGATCATCTGCCGCTGGCCGATGGAAAGATTCTTCACCGGCGTGCGCGGATCGATGCGCTCGCCAAGGCGCTTGAGTTCATTCATCGCGCGCTTGACGAGCGTGCCTTCGTCGAGCACGCCGAAGCGGTTGGGCAACTGCCCGAGCATCAGGTTTTCCGCCACCGTCAGCTCGGGCACGAGATGCAGTTCCTGATAGATGATCGCAATACCCGCTTCGAGCGCGGCCTTCGTGGTCGTGAAGCGGTGCTCCACGCCACCTAGCTTGAGCGTGCCTTCCTGGGGCTGGTTCACGCCCGAGAGCACCTTGAGCAGCGTGGATTTCCCCGCGCCGTTCTCGCCCATCAAGCCATGCACTTCGCCGGCACGCACCTCCAGCGCCACGCGGTCGAGCGCACGCACGCCCGGAAAGCTCACGGTAATGCCGTCGAGCTCCAGATACGCGCGATTCCCCTGTTGAGCGCCCGCACTTACGTCCCGCACCGCGTTCGCATCCGTCATCGTTTCAGTCATTGCATCCCTGCCCTGGTCGTCGCCTCGATCTTTCTACGCAGTCCTTAGATACCCAGCTCGCTGCGCACGGCCGTCCAGTTGTCGCGCGTCATCAGCTTGCCGGTGGTCTGCGTGTCGGCGGCGGGCTGCTTGCCGTCGCGGATCCAGTCGACGAGGTTCTCGGCGCTGTCCTTGCCGTGGTTCGTCGAGCTCACGGCGATCGTGCCGTAGAAGCCCGTGGGCTGCTTCTTCTGGAACTCGGCGAACGCTTCGCCTGCGCCGTTGATGCCCACGCCGATCACGTCAGCCGACGGAATGTGCAGCTGCTCGGTCGCGCGCACGGCGCCCAGCACGCTCTCTTCGTTGAGTGCGAACACCACCCACTTCTTGATGTTCGGATGCTGTGCGAGCACCGGCGAAGCCGCGTTGAAGCCGCCTTCGTCGTCGGTGGTCTTTTGCGGGGCGTCGAAGATGTTTTCCTTCTTGAAGCCGCCCGCCAGCAGCGATTGCGTCGCGCCGTCCGTGCGCAGCTTGGCCGTCGGCAGTTCATAGTCGGTAATACGCAGCGCGCCCACTTCTTCCGGCTTCCAGCCGCGGCGCTTCATTTCGTCGGTGATCGCCTGGCCGACCTGGTTGCCGATCTTGAACGCCGACATGCCAAGGTGCGGCACGTTGGCGAGCGGCTTGCCCGACGAGTCCACGAGCTGGTCGTCCACCGTCACGAACTTCATGTTGTAGCGCTTGGCGCGCGCCTGGATGGCCGGTCCGAGACGCACGTCGGGCGCGCAGATCACGAAGCCTTGTGCACCTTGTGCGCCGAGGTTGTCGATCGCGGCGAGCACCTTCTCGCCGTCCGGCGTGCCGATGTTCACCACCGAGAAGTTCTCCTTCTGGCCGAGCGCCGTGGCAGCCTTCTGCTCGTTGATGAACCATGCCTGTTCCGGCATCTTCACGAGAAAGCCGATCTTCACGGGCGAGTCGGCGTGCGCCGCCACGTTCATGCCAAGCGGGGCGATGCACATCGCCGCGAATGCGGCACGAAGGGTCAAGCGGCGGATCTTGCTGGTCATGCTCCTGTCTCCTCAGGTGTGGTTTTGCTGCGTGTGTAATGCCGAATGGATGCGCTTAGTGGCCAAAGGCCTCGACTTCGACGTGTCTGCCAAGCAGGAACGCGTCCGCCACGAGGCGCAGCGGGCGCACGTCCACGTCGTCGGTGCCGTGGGCGATCAACCAGTGAAAACGCTCATAGAGCGCGGAATATTCCCGCTCCGCTTCGAGCGCGACCGGCTCGCCCGCAATCGCGAGACGCTTGCCGCCTTCCGCGATCGAGAGCAAACCGTCCGTTGTCTCCACATCGATTTCCCATTGTTCGACCGGGCCGTGGCGCCAGTCGAACTCGGCGCGCACGGGCACGCCGTCGGTGTCGATGCAGTCGAGTTCCGCGGCAATCGGCGTCGCGCAGTCGCTCGGCACGTGCAGCGTCGCGCCCTGTAGCAGCACTTCGCGCGGCAGGATGCGCGTGACGATGGAAAGCGCGTTGATGCCCGGATCGAATACGCCCAGGCCGCCCGGTTCCCAGATCCACTGTTGGCCCGGGTGCCAGCGGCGCACGTCTTCCTTCCAGCGCACGTGCACGGCGCGGATGGTGCGCTCGGCGAGCCATGCGCGCGCGGGTTCCACGGCGCTCGCGCAGCGCGAATGCCACGTGGTGAACAGCGTGCGCCCGCGCTTTTGCGCGAGTTCGCGCAGCGCCTCGACTTCGCTCACGCTCGCGCCCGGCGGCTTTTCGAGCATCACATGCTTGCCCGCTTCGAGCGCGGCGCGCGCCTGCGCGTAACGCACCTGCGGCGGCGCGCACAGCGACACGGCGTCGAGGTCGGACTCGGCGGCCAGCAGCGCGCCGATATCCTTGTAATTGCGCACGTTCTCCACTTCCGCATTGCGGCTCGCGCTCGCGACGAGTTCGAAGCCCGGATTGCCCGCGATAGCAGGCAGATGCTGGTCGCGCGCAATCTTGCCCACGCCGACGATGCCCAACGTATAGGACGCTTTCATGACGTATCTCCGCCCCTTCGTTTCAGGGAAATTATTTATTCTGGATGACGAATGATTTATTTGCCCCAGCGCAGCACGAGCGGATCGAGGCGTCGCGCAATCTCGATCAATTCGGCGCGTGTCGCGGGATTCATCGCGGGCAGCGGGTGGCGCGGCAGCTCGCACTCGATCACGCCGCCTTCCTTCATCAGCGACTTGCAGGCAAGCAGGCCCGCCTGGCGGTTCTCGTGATTGATGAGCGGCAGCCACTTCTGATAGAGCGCGAATGCGTCGTCGGTGCGGCCTTCGCGATGGGCTTCGATAATCGGGCGAATGCCGTCCGGAAAGCCGCCGCCCGTCATCGAACCGGTCGCGCCGGCGTTGAGATCGGCGAGCAGCGTGATCGCTTCTTCGCCGTCCCACGGGCCCTCGGCGGCTTCGCCCGCCAGCTTGATCAGCTCGCGCAGCTTGTTCGCGGCGCCCGGCGTTTCGATCTTGAAGTACGACACCTGCTCGATCTCGCGCGCCATGCGCGCGAGGAACGCGGCGGTGAGCACCGTGCCGCTCGCGGGCGCGTCCTGAATCATGATCGGAATGTCGATCGCGTCGGACACGCGCGCGTAGAAGTCGTAGATCTGCTGCTCGGGCACGCGGAACGTCGCGCCGTGATACGGCGGCATGAGCATCACCATCGCCGCGCCCTGCTCCTGCGCACGCTTGCTGCGTGCGGCGGCGATCGAGGTGCCGTAGTGCGTGGTCGTCACGATCACGGGCACGCGCCCCGCCACGTGCTCGAGCACGGTGCGCGTGATGAGTTCGCGTTCGTCGTCGGAGAGCGAGAACTGCTCCGAGAAGTTCGCGAGAATGCACAGGCCATCCGAGCCCGCGTCGATCATGAAATCGACGGCACGCTTCTGGCTTGCCAGATCCAGTTCGCCGGTTTCGGTGAACGTGGTCGGCACGACGGGGAAAATGCCCCGATAGCGGGGCGTACGGCTCGTAGTCATGTCTTCAGTCCTGCTTGAGAAAGGGTGTCAGGCCGCGCCATCACGATTCGCTCGCCAGCGCTTGCGTGCCGCCTTGGGGCGTGCGCAGCACCGCGCGCACGGCGAACGTCACGAGCACCGCGAACACCAGCGTGGCCGCGAGAAAGTAAAGCCCGGCCGCCAGGCTGCCCGTTGCGTCCTTGATGAGCCCGATGCCATAGGGGCCGAGATAGCCGCCGAGATTCGCGAGCGAGTTGATTGTCGCGATGCCCACAGCCGCGCTCGCGCCGGTGAGGAACTCGCCGGGCAGCGCCCAAACCACGGCCTGAATCGAGTAGATCGAGAAAGCGGTCAGGCAGATGAACAGCAATTGCAGCGCCGGCGCGTGAAACCACGCGCTCGCGGCCATCGTCAGCGCCGCGACGCCCGAGACCACGGCGATGTGGCCGTAGCGTTCGCGATGCTTGTCCGAATGGCGCGGCACGCTCAGCAAGCCCACCACCGCGAACAGATACGGCACCGCGGAAAGCAGGCCCGCCGTGGAGTCGCTCACGCCGAACGCCTTGATAATGGTAGGCAACCAGAGCGACAAACCATAGATGCACAGCGGAAACGGCAGAAACAGCAGCGCCAGCAGCAGCACGCGGCGGTCCTTGAGCGCGCCGAACGGGTTGCGGTGCGTGTCGAGCTTGTAGGCGCGCTGGTCGGCGGCGAGTTCGCGCTCGATCCAGCGGCGCTCGGTGTCGTCCAGCCAGCGCGCGTGCGCGGGCGACTCGGGCAGCAGGCGCAGCGTGGGAATGCACAGCAGCACGGCGGGCAGGCCGCTCACGACGAAGAGCGTCTGCCAGTTCGACATGCCGAAAAAGCCGTGCGTTTCGAGCAGCGCGCCCGCAATCGGCCCGGTGACGATGCCAGCGATGGGCTGCGCGAGCACCAGCAAGCCGATCACGCGCGCGCGGTGGCGCATCGGAAACCACTGCGTGAGGAAATACAGAATGCCCGGATAGAGCCCCGCCTCCGCCGCGCCCAGCAAAAAGCGCAGCGCGTAGAAGCTTTTCGGGCCGACCACGAGCGCCATGAGCATCGTGATCACGCCCCACGTGAACAGAATGCGCGCGAACCATACGCGTGCGCCGAAGCGCGCGAGCGCGAGATTGCTCGGCACTTCGCAGAGGAAATAGCCGATGAAGAAGAGACCGGCGCCGAGGCCATAGGCGGCGTCGGAAAGGCCCACAGCCGCATTCATGTGCAGCTTCGCGAAGCCGACCACGGTGCGGTCGACGTACGCCACCACGTAGATCAGCGCGAGGAATGGCAGGAGCCGGCGCGCGATATGGCCGACGATGTGCTTTTCCTCGCTGCTGGCGCTTGCCAGCGCGGCGGGGCTATCGTGTTGCAGCACCTGCGGGTTTGTCATCGTGTCTCCAGACTGCGTATTTTTCTCGCCGGTGCGCCCTGCTTCAATGCACCAACCGCTCAGTGCGAATGCCGCGGCACGCCTGCCCCGCGCTTGCCCACGAGGAAGTCGAGATCGCAACCTTCGTCGGCCTGCAGCACGTGATCGACATAGAGGCGCGCGTAGCCGCCCTTGCCCAGTTGCTCCGCCACGCCAGGCGCCGCCGCCGGATCGACATCGCTCAAGCGGCGCGCGAGTTCCTCGTCGCTGATGTCCAGATGCAGGCGCCCCGATTCGCAATCGAGCTCGATCCAGTCGCCGTTGCGCACGGCCGCGAGCGGGCCGCCGGCCGCCGCTTCGGGCGCCACGTGCAAGACCACCGTGCCGTAGGCGGTGCCGCTCATGCGCGCATCCGAAATGCGCACCATGTCCTTCACGCCCTGGCGCAGCAGCTTGGGCGGCAGCCCCATGTTGCCGACCTCGGCCATGCCGGGGTAGCCGCGCGGGCCGCAGTTCTTCATCACGAGGATGGAGTCCTTGTCGACGTCGAGCGACTCGTCGCCGATGGTCACCTTGTAGTGGTCGAAGTTCTCGAACACCACGGCGCGGCCGCGATGCTTGAGCAGCTCGGGCGTCGCCGCCGAAGGCTTGAGCACCGCGCCGCGCGGCGCGAGATTGCCGCGCAGGATACAGATGCCGCCGTCAGCGATCAATGGGTTGTCGAGTCGACGAATCACTTCGTCGTTGTAGTTGGGCGCTTCGCGCACGTTGTCCCACATGGACTTGCCGTTCACGGTGAGCGCATCGGGATGCGGCAGCAGGTTCGCTTCGCCAAGCCGGCGCAGCACCGCCGGCAGCCCGCCCGCGTAATAGAACTCTTCCATCAGGAAGCGGCCCGACGGCTGAAGGTCGACGATGGTCGGCGTGCCGCGGCCAACGCGCTGCCAGTCTTCGAGTTCGAGGTCCACGCCGATGCGGCCAGCAATCGCCTTCAGGTGGATCACGGCGTTGGTCGAGCCGCCAATGGCCGCGTTCGTGCGAATGGCGTTCTCGAACGCCTCGCGCGTGAGGATCTTCGAGAGCTTCAGGTCTTCCAGCGCCATCTGCACGATGCGGATGCCCGACATGTGCGCGAGCACGTAGCGGCGCGCATCCACCGCCGGAATCGCGGCGTTGTGCGGCAGCGAAACGCCCAGCGACTCGGCCATGCAGGCCATCGTCGAGGCGGTGCCCATGGTATTGCAGGTGCCCGCCGAGCGCGACATGCCCGCTTCGGCGGAAAGGAACTGGTGCAGATCGATCTCGCCCGCCTTCAGCTCTTCGTGCAGCCGCCACACCACCGTGCCCGAGCCGATGTCGCGTCCTTCGTGCTTGCCGTTGAGCATCGGCCCGCCCGTCACGACGATGGCGGGCACGTCCACGCTTGCGGCGCCCATCAGGAGTGCGGGCGTGGTCTTGTCGCAGCCGCACAGCAGCACGACGGCGTCGATGGGGTTGCCGCGAATCGCCTCTTCCACGTCCATGGAAGCGAGATTGCGCGTGAGCATGGCCGAGGGACGCAGGTTCGATTCGCCGTTCGAGAACACCGGGAACTCGACCGGGAAGCCACCGGCTTCATAAATGCCGCGCTTCACGTGCTCCGCGAGCTTGCGGAAATGCGCGTTGCAGGGCGTGAGTTCCGACCACGTGTTGCAGATGCCGATGATCGGGCGACCATCGAATTCGTGATCGGGAATGCCCTGATTTTTCATCCAGCTTCGGTACATGAAGCCGTTCTTGTCCGTGGTGCCGAACCACTGTTGGGAGCGCAGTTTGGGTTTGGTATCCGACATCGTGTTCGTCTTGTGGAGCAGGGAGTTCGCCGGTGAAGCCGGGCGATGGATTCGGCACAGTCTAGGGAGAAGTCTGATAACCTTCTAATGAAAAAATGGATGCTTCCGATATCGAAATCGGCATTGGTATAAACACCTAAAACTATTTGGGAAATCAGGTGGAGACATGCTCGATACGAGCCCCTGGTACGTGCGCACGCGGCTGAAAACGCGGCAATTGCTCCTCGTCGTGGCACTGGCCGAGGAAGGCAACATTCACCGCGCGGCGGCGGCGCTGAACATGACGCAGCCCGCCGCGTCGAAGCTCCTGCGCGAACTCGAGGACATGCTCGGCGCGGTGCTGTTCGAGCGCATGCCGCGCGGCATGCGGCCCACACTGTACGGCGACGCCCTGATCCGCCACGCGCGCGCCGTGCTCGGCAGCCTCGACCAGGCACAGGAGGAACTGAGCGCGCTCAAGGCGGGGCGCCTTGGCCACGTCGCGGTGGGCGCGATCACTTCTCCTGGGGTGCGCGTGCTGCCGGCCGCCGTCGCGGCGGTCAAGCGCACCCATGCCAACCTGCGCGTATCCGTGGAGATCGACGCCAGCAACGTGCTGCTCGAACATCTGGCGCAAGACAAGCTCGACGTGGTGCTGGGTCGCCTTTCCGCCGAGCACGACAAGCTCCAGTTGCGCTACGAGCCGCTCGCGGGCGAGCCGGTATGCGCCGTGGTTCGGCCGGGGCATCCGATGCTCGGGCAGGCGGCGGATGCAGCCCAACCGATCGCGCTCGCCGATATCGCGCGCGCCACGTGGGTCGTGCCGCCCGTTGGCAGCGTGCTGCGGCATCGCTTCGAGCTGATGTTCCAGCGCGCGAGCCTCGCGCCCCCTTCGAACGTGGTGGAAACGCCCGCGCTGCTCTTCATTACGCGCGTGCTGGAGCAAAGCGACATGATCGCCGTGCTCACCGAGGACGTGGCGCACTACTACGCGGCGCACGGCATGGTCGCGATCCTGCCCGTGCCGATGGATTGCCAGATGGACGACTTCGGCATCATCACGCGCGCGGACCGCCTGTTCACGCCCGCGGCGAGCGTGATGATCGAGGCGTTGCGGCAAGTGAGCGCCGACATTTACGGGGCCCACAGCCGTGAGTCAGGCGCGCGATAATCGTGCGACGAAACCCGCCACGGAGGACCGCAGCATGCCCGCCAGCCAGACCGCCGCTCCCGACAGCACCGCCATTCGCGTCGCGCTGTGGCGCGCGCTGCACGTCCAGGTCGACGACGCGCCCTATGTGCTCGAAGACGAAACCGGCATGCAGATCGCCGCGCCCGAATCGAACTGGCGCGAGCGGCCCGACATGCACCCTGAGGGCACGCGCGGGTATCGTGCTTCGATCGTCGGGCGCGCGCGCTTTGTCGAGGACCTCGTGGCCGAACAGACCGCAAAAGGTCTCGCGCAACAGTACGCGATTCTCGGAGCGGGACTCGACACGTTCGCGCAGCGTCGCCCCGAGATCGCCTCGCGCCTGCACGTGTACGAAGTGGACAAGCCGGGCACGCAAGCGTGGAAACGTCAGCGGCTCATGGAGCTAGGGTTTCGCGAGCAGGACTGGCTGCGTTTCGTGCCGGTGGATTTCGAAGCCGGCGAGACATGGTGGGAACGGCTCGCGGCGGCCGGGTTCGATGCAGCGAGCCCGGCGGTGATCGCGTCGACGGGCGTCTCGATGTATCTCACGCGCGAAGCGAACCTCGCGACGCTGCGGCAGATCGCGCAGCTCGCACCGGGCTCGACGCTCGTCATGACTTTCCTTTTGCCGCTCAAACTCATCGACGAGCCCGAGCGCTCGCAGCATGCCGCCGTGTATGAGCGTGCGAGGGCGGCGGGCACGCCGTTCGTGAGCTTCTTCTCCCCCGACGAGATGCTTGCGCTCGCACACGAGGCGGGCTTGCGCGACGCGCGCCATGTTTCGACCGCAGACCTCACTGCACGTTACTTCGCAAGCCGTAGCGATGGCTTGAGGCCGGCGAGCGGCGAGTCGATTCTCGTGGGGACGGTTTGAAGGACGTTTGAAGGGTCTGCGATCCACTTCCAGTCGTTGCACCCGCAACTTACTGAGCAGATATAATTCCCCGCGAATCAAGAAGGCCGCCACCAGCAGCAGCCGAAAAGAGAAACCACAAGAAAGCAAGGCGCATGAATAAGCGCCCCGGGGAACAAAATGACAAGGAAGTGTCGGGACACGCTCCCGCGCGGCGCTGCGGCCTGCGCGGCTCCAACGCAAATCGCATCGAATCGGCCAGGCAGGCCATCACCATCCGGTTACAACGCATGCCGTGCAACAACGCGCGCCGGCCTCGCGCGCGCGGCATGGCTCGCTCGCGCGCTCGCGGCCATCCTGCTGGCTGGCGCACGCTCGCGGCGCGCGCTGGCTGCCCGCTTCGGCGTGGCGTTGCTCATGACGTTCGCACTGCCAGGACTCGCGTCGGCAGCGGCACCGCCCTCGGTCACGTCAATCAACCCGACCTCAGGGCCAACGGGCGGCGGCACCTCGGTGACCATCACCGGCACGAGTTTCACGGGTGCATCAGCCGTCTATTTTGGCGGGACGGCCGCGACTTCGTTTACCGTTGTTTCTGCGACGCAGATCGTCGCCATGTCGCCGGCCGCGGCCGCGGGCACGGTCGACATCACCGTGACCACGACGCTCGGCACAAGCACGACCGGCCCCGGTGACCAGTTCGCCTACATTGCCGCGCCCACCGCCGGCGCGGTCAACCTTACCGTCGCCTACGGCAGCCAGAGCAATCCGGTCACGCTGAATCTGGGCGGCGGCGCAGCGACCAGCGTCGCCGTGGCGAGCGCGGCAAGCCACGGCACGGCAACCGCAAGCGGAACGTCGATCACCTATACGCCGCAGAGCGGCTACGCGGGAACGGACTCGTTTACGTACACAGCGAGCAACGACAGCGGAACCTCGGCAAGCGCCACGGTGGTCGTTACAATTACGCCGCCCACGCTGTCGATCTCGCCGGCCGGGCTGACGGCGCCCACGGTGGGCACGGCCTACAGCCAGACGATCGTCGCTGGCGGCGGTTACGCGCCCTACACCTATTCGATCGTGTCCGGATCGCTGCCGGCCGGCTTGACGCTCAATGCGAGCACGGGCGTGCTGTCCGGCACGCCGACTGCCGCCGGCCCAGCGTCGTTCATGGTGGCGGCCAAGGACAGCAGTACGGGGACGGGTCCGTTTACGGGAACGCTGAACTACGCAGTGACCGTCAATCCATCCCCGCTGACGCTGACGCCATCCACGCTCCCCGCGGGGACTTACGGCACGCCTTACATGCAGACGCTGACGGCCAGCGGCGGCGCGGCGCCCTACACCTATGCGGTGGTCGCAGGCACGTTGCCGCCCGGACTGTTGTTGACTTCGAGCGGCGTGCTAATCGGCACGCCGACCGCCACGGGCACCGCCAATTTCACGGTGCAGGCGACCGCCAGCAACGCGCTGGTCGGCAGCCAGAGCTATTCGCTGACCATCAACAGCATCGCGCCGGTGGCAGGCGCGGTTACGGCGAATGTCGCGTACAACAGCAGCGGCGGCAATACCATTGCGCTGAATCTCTCGGGCGGCACGGCGGCCAGCGTGGCGGTCGTCGCCGCGCCGAGTCACGGGACTGCCGTCGCAAGCGGGACGTCGATCACCTATACGCCGGCAACCGGCTACAGCGGACCGGACTCGTTCACGTACACGGCGACCAACAGCGGCGGCACGTCGGCGCCCGCCACCGTGACCATCACGGTCGGCGCGCCGACGCTTTCGATCACGCCGGCCACGCTGACCGCGCCCACGGTGGGCGTCGCCTACAGCCAGACGCTGACGGCCAGCGGCGGCAACGCGCCCTATACGTACTCCGTCGCAGCGGGCGCACTGCCGGCGGGACTGAGCCTCAATGCCGCCACGGGCGTACTCTCGGGCACCCCGGCCGCGGCCGGCACGTCGTCGTTCACGGTCGCGGCGAAAGATAGCAGCACCGGCACCGGCGCCGTCACGGCGCAACGCGCCTACACGCTCACGGTCAATGCGTCGACGGCCGTGCCCGCCGCGCCCGCCGTCACGGTCACGACACAGTCGAATGCCGCCGTGACGATCCACGCGACAGCCAGTGCGAGCGGCGGCCCGTTCACGGCGGTGGCCATCGCCTCGGCACCGAAGACGGGGACGGCCGTCGTCAACGGACTCGACATCGTCTATACGCCCGCGAGCACCTCCTCGGGTGAAGTCGGCTTCACCTACACGATTGCGAATAGCGCGGGCGTTTCGGCCCCCATCGCCGTGACGGTGACGGTCAACGCCGTGCCGGTCGCGCTGGCCCAGCGCCAGGTCAGCACGTCCGCTACGCAGTCCGTCAGCGTCGACATCACCGACGGCGCGACGGGCGGCCCGTTCATGGGCGCGGCGATCATCTCGGTGAGCCCGGCGGCGGCAGGCACGGCAAGCATCGTCGGCGGCGCCAACGGCAGCGTCATGGCCAGGGCCGCCGTCGCGTCGCAATCCGGCGCGCTCGCCGTGAGGTTCGTACCGGCCGCGGCCTTCGCCGGCACCGCCACGATCACCTACACGCTGAGCAATGCGATCGCGACGTCGGCGCCTGGCGTTCTGCTCGTGACAGTCGCGGCGCGCCCCGATCCCTCGACCGATCCCGACGTGGTCGGCTTGATCGACGCCCAGGTCGAGGCCGCGCGCCGCTTCGCGAACGCGCAGATCGCGAACTACAGCCGGCGGCTCGAGCGTCTGCACGGAACGGGTCACGCGCCATCGAGCAACGATCTCTCGGTGGCGCTGCCAGGCAAGGCGCCCAGCGCGGGCGCGCAGTGCGAGGATGCCGCATCGCCGACCTTGCGCGACGCCTGTGTGCGAGCCAATCAGGCGCTCGAAGCGTCGTCGTCCAGTTCGAACGATTCGGGCCGCCCGGGCCACTCCGGGCTCGCGGCCGACGGACGAGACCGCGCCGCCAACGCTGCGTCCGACCTCGCATTCTGGAGTGCGGGCTCGGTCGACTTCGGCATGAACTACGCCGGCAATCAGCGCTCGGGCTTTCGCTTCACGACGCCGGGTGTCACCGCGGGCATGGACTACCGCATCTCCGAACACTTTTCGATTGGCGCGGGCTTCGGCTACGGCCACGATTCCAGCGACATCGGCAGCGACGGCACGAAGAGCACGGGCGACAGCTACAGCTTTGCGCTCTATGGGAGCTACCGGCCGCAGCCATCGCTCTTCGTCGACGGCATTGCCGGTTTCGGCACGCTCAGCTTCAACTCCCGCCGCTGGGACACGGGCGCCGGCGACTTCGCGAGCGGCCAGCGCGATGGCCGGCAGAAGTTCGCCTCGCTCGCGGCGGGATACGAGCACCGCAGCAACACGTGGCTGATTTCCCCCTACGGACGCATTGCCTACGCAGATGCAACGCTCGATCAGTACAGCGAAAGCGGTGCGGGTATCGATTCGCTCACGTATTTCGGGCAAACGGTCACGACCGTGTCGGGCGCGCTGGGACTGCGCGCCGAGTATGCTCAAGCGACGCGGTGGGGCGTGCTGCTGCCGTACGCACGTGTCGAGTATCAGCACGATTTCAACGGCCAGGGCACGGCGTCTCTCGCCTACGCGGACCTCGCTGGCGCGGGACCGGCTTACTTCGTCTCGACCGTGCCCTCCAGCCAGAACCGGATGCAGGTCGAAGTCGGCTCGAGATTCCAGATGCGCAGCATCACGTTCGGGCTCGACTACAGCGTCATGTTCGGCAACAACAGCTTCATGCAGGGCGTGAGGCTGTCTGTCTCGGCGCCATGGTGAGGCCGTCTGGGGGTGAGCGGGAAGGGGCGGCGGGCTGTGATACCCGGGTCAACAACCGCCTTGTGGCACGCGCCCCCTCTTCAGCGTGCCCTCAGCCACGCTTGCGCGGCGCCGCCGAAGTCAGCGCGAGGGCCGCGCGCTCGACGGCGTCGGCGATCCGCTTCGACAGCGCCGGATCCGGCACCGCCCGCGCCAGCGTGACGCCGCCCGACAACATCGCAAGCAGCGCGATCGCCTTGTCGTCGCGCGCCGCGCCGGCTTCGTCGGGCAGCCCCGCCGAGACCTCCTCGATCAAGCGGCGCAACGCCGCCTCATAGGCATCGCGTGTCTCGGCGTCCGCGCGCACCATCTCGGGCGAAAAGCTCGGCAGCGCGCAGCTCTCGCCGATGTCGCACGTGCGCTTTGGGCCCAGATAGAGCCCGATGAACGTCTTGAGCCAGCGTTTGCCATCGCCCGCCCTCAGGTCGGCAACGGTGAGCCGCAATTGCTCCATGCCAGCCAGAACCACCGTACGGAACGCCTCGCTCTTCGACTTGAAGTGCCCGTAAAACGCGCCGTTGGTCACGCCCGCCTCTTTGGTCAGGCCGTCGATGCCGGAACCGCCGTAGCCGTCGCGCCGGAACAGGCGGCTCGCTGCATCGACGATACGTTTGCGGGTTTCGGTCTTGTGCTCGGCAGAGTAACGCATCGGATCTCGCATTCGGAGCGATCGCTCTTTTTTCTTGCTTAAAGAGCAATCAGTGTCTATACATAGAGAGCAGTTGCTACATATATACCACTAACCGCTCTCACCGACACATGAGGATCTGCCATGCCGATTACGCTGACCGTTTCCGAAGGCGTGCTGTCCACGAACGCCGAAGCCCCTACCTTCGCCGCCTTGACGCAGGCGCTGTTGAGCGTCGCGCAGCTCGAAGGCAACACGTTCATGACACCCAATGTGATCGGGACACTGAACGTTATCCCGGCCGCGCGCGTGTTCTCGGCCGGCAAGCCTGCCGCCGCGGCGTTCGTCGAACTCACGCTGCCGCAAATCGCGCTTGCGACGCCCGAGGCCAAACAGGCGTTCACCGAAAAAGCGACCGCGATCCTCGAACAGGCTGCCGGTGGCCGCCTTACGCGGGATCACATCTGGACCAACATCGTCTATGCGGCGGATGGCTCGTGGGGAATCGCGGGTCGCGCACACAGCAACGCGGATCTTGTCGAGGCGATCCAGGAAGCGGCGATCGGATAAAGCGCGCGCTCGCGCGCGGCCGTCCGGTACGGATGCGATTGGCCGGGCGGCCCCAAACGGCCATCACGCATTCAATGCGTCTTTTCTGTGCGCGGCCGCACATTCCTATGCGCTCGACTGCAGACAGTATGTTCTGCACTATCGAGCCAGCTGTCTGCGCCAAGCCCGGTTGCGAGGCGTCCCAGATTTGTTGTGCCGGCGCTTCCGCTGACGTCACCAACTCCGTTCGGAGGATCCGCGATGACCGCAGACGCATCCACTCTTGAGCCAATCACCATTGGCGGCCTGACGGTGCGCTATCTCATCGACGGATCCGCCACAGAGGGCATGGGCGTCTTCGAGTTGACAATCGCCCCGGGAGCGAACGTACCGCCACCACATAGCCACACCCACAATGAAGAATGCATATACGCCCTGGAGGGGCTCATCCGCTATTGCGTTGACGGTGTTGTGAGGGATCTGGCGCCGGGTCAGTGGATGCATACACCCAAGGGCTCCGTCCATGCGTTCAGCAACCCTCATCAGGCCATTGCCAAGGCACTCGTCGTCCTTACCCCTGATCTTGGTGCGCGATACTTTCTGGATGTACAGGCAGTGGTGAATGCCGGCGGCCCGCCTGACCGCCAGAAGTTGCTGGCAGTCATGTCCGCCTACGGGCTCGTTCCTGGCGCTCCGGTCCCACCCGCCCAACAATCGGTTGAAGAGAATACGCCTGCGTCGCAAGCACGCCCCTTGACCTGAGCGTTGAATGGCAGCCTTCCACTTTGACGAAAGGCAGATCACGGCCCGCTGTCGTCAGCAACAACCGTTACCTGGACAGTCCAGCCATTCCGAAGACCCAAATCCGCCTTCACTCCGCAATACGTTTGAAACTGGCGTAGTAGTCTTCGGTGTAGTAGCAGTCGCTAATCTGCTTGCGCGGACCACCACACACGATCCGGCGCTGTCCGCGATCCGTCGCGCCAGGAGTGCGCACCGTATATGTATGGTAGTAGCCGCGCGGATGCTTCGAAAGCAACGCGGCACTGTTGCGGAACAACACCCCGTCGTCCGCATACGGGAAGGGGCCGCCTGCTTTGATCAGCCGTAGCGTCTCGGTTGCTTCCGCCGGCAACTGTGTCTTGGTGATGGTGCCCAGCGCGCCCGCTACTTGCGCGCCTGATGCCGCGGGTGTGCCACTCGCGCCTTGCGCTGGCTGACCCGGCGCCTGGCTTGCGGACGCGCCCGATGCCTCGGTGGCGTTTCGCGAACTTTCCTTGCCGCATCCGCAGAGGATCGCGCTCAAGGCAACGATGCAGGGGAAAGCCCACGCTCTCTTCACGAAACGGTTCTCCTCTCGTTGATCGGAACTCGACAACCAGGATAGACGTAAAGGTAGCGCTAATAGCGCAGCGAATCAATGTTCGGAAGGAAACTGGCACCCGGCACGTGAGAATGAACAACGGCCGCTTACACCCGTTCCGATGTAAGCGGCCTGGACCTGCAATGAAATAATGCTGGATGACGTGCTACTTCAACTACGTGTTGCTCTGCACTTC
This sequence comes from Paraburkholderia acidiphila, assembly GCF_009789655.1. Lineage (GTDB taxonomy): Bacteria > Pseudomonadota > Gammaproteobacteria > Burkholderiales > Burkholderiaceae > Paraburkholderia > Paraburkholderia acidiphila. Next base: position 899,807 of record NZ_CP046912.1, on the reverse strand, counting down.
AACTACGGATTTCCCTGCACTCCTCATCGATTCAACAGCACGGTACTTCGACAATAACCCAACAAGCTCTGCCAGATATGACTACTGCTGAGGGACTGCGGTACTGCAACAGGTACACGGTATGGTCCAACTCGGCCGCAGGAGGGGAATCCTGGGATGGAGCCAACGCCTCGCTCCATGAAAACCAGTGTAGACGTAGACGACGAAAACCAATTGTCCGAAACGAGCCCAATATGACGCCGAGTTCCCGCAATTGGTCGACTTGCCCGCCAAAGCCACGAGGTGCCCACGCGTCCAGCCGTCCATCGTTGCCCTGCATCCGCTACAAGCTCGCGTTTCAGGCTACTGCTTCCGCCTCGAGCTTATAGAACGGGTAGTCCGTATATCCGATATGTGTACCGCCAAAGAAGGTCGGGCGATCGTACGGGTTGAGCGAAAGGTTGCGGCGCAGGCGCTTTGGCAGGTCGGGATTCGCAATGAAGTGACGACCGAATGCCACCAGATCGGCATCGCCGGCCTGCAGGATCGCTTCCGCCTTCTCACCGTCGAAGCCACCGGCCGCGATGATGGTGCCCGCATAGTGTTTGCGAATCATCTGAGCCGCGACCGGATCCGGGTTGGCGCTCTCGTTTTCGACATTGCCGAGAATGCGGGGCTCGATGAGGTGCAGGTACGCGAGATTCAGCTTCGCGAGTTCTTCCGCGGCATACGTGAACAAGCCGACAGGGTCGCTATCCGACATATCGCCCCACGACCCACTCGGCCCGAGACGCACGGCAACCTTGTCGCTTCCCCACACTGAAATGACGGCACGGGTGGTTTCCATTAACAGGCGGGCACGATTTTCAAACGACCCGCCATAGACGTCCGTCCGCTTGTTACTCCCGTCCTGCAGGAACTGGTCGAACAGATAGCCATTCGCGGCATGGAGCTCCACGCCGTCGAAGCCTGCCGCGACGCCGCGTGCTGCCGCAGCGCGAAAGCTTTCGACAATACCCGCAATTTCGTGAATCTCCAATGCGCGATTCGGCGTATTCGGGACCCAGCCGGCATCCGTGTAGGCGACGCCGCGGTGAGGCACTTCCGAGGGACCAACGGGTCGCCCGCCGTCGGGTTGCAACTCCGAATTCGACTGACGCCCGGCGTGGTACAGCTGAAGGAAGATTTTCGCGCCCTTCGCATGGACCGCATCGGTCACGCGTTTCCAGCCAGCAATCTGACTATCGTCGTAGAGACCGGGCGCTCCAAGATATCCATTGCCGTTCGGCGCAGCGATGGTGGCCTCGCTGATCAGGAACCCGCCGGCCGAAGCGCGCTGCGCGTAATACTGCGCCATGAGCGGGCCGGGTATCGCACCGTTTTCTGCACGCATGCGGGTCAGCGGCGCAAGAACCACTCGATGCGAGAACGTGTAAGGGCCAACTTTGACTTCAGAAAAGAGCGTGGACATGATTTACCCCAAATGAGATTGGAAAGCGCGTCGATTACAGGTTGTCGGAAGTGGCAGGGGCAAACCCGCAGAACTGGCTGACTTGCCCGCAACATCGATGGACGAGAGTGTATATGCACATATCGATTGATTTGTCCCGATTGCTCGCAATACTGTTCTCGCGTTTCGCAAACAATTCTCTTTCGATTCCACGCCGTCCAGGCCATAAGGAGGTTTGGAAACCTTAGTGATTCCTTTTCAGCCGGCATAGCAATTTCGACCAGAAATAGCCGACCAAAGATTATTGAAAACTGTTCATATGTCGCTAGGATCCAGTTATCGACTGCCAGATCAAACACTGGCGGCGGTCATTCACTACTGGCTGGGGAGAGGTTGGCTATGCGAGTCCTGGTGCTGGGTAGCGGGGTCGTCGGTGTGACTAGCGCGTTCTATCTGGCGCGCGCCGGTCATGAAGTCACTGTGATTGACCGCGAGCAAGGTCCCGCGCTCGAGACGAGCTTCGCGAACGCCGGGCAAATTTCTCCAGGGTATGCCGCACCGTGGGCGGCACCCGGCGTGCCGCTCAAAGCCGTCAAGTGGATGTTCCAGAAGCACGCTCCGCTCGCCATTCGCCCGGATGACGCGGACAAGCAGTTCCAGCTTCAGTGGATGTGGCAGATGCTGCAGAACTGCACCGCCGAGCGCTACGCGATCAACAAGAACCGAATGGTGCGGCTCGCGCAATACAGCCGCGACTGCCTGAAGGCACTGCGCGCTGAAACGGGTATTCAGTACGAAGGACGAACGGGCGGCACGCTGCAGGTTTTCCGCACGCAGCAGCAGCTCGAAGGCGCAGCAAAGGACATCGCGGTCCTGAAAGAGGCGAACGTTGCCTACGAGCTGTTGACTGCGAGCGAACTCTCGCGGGTCGAGCCTGCGCTCGCGGCGACCTCGCATAAGCTGACCGGCGGTCTTCGCTTGCCCGGCGACGAGACAGGCGACTGCCAGCTATTCACAACCCGGCTTGCCGCGCTCGCCGCGCAGGCGGGTGTAACGTTCCGCTACAACACGGCAGTCGATACCCTCGTTGTCGAAGATTGCAAGGTCGCTGGCGTGCGCCATGGGACCAAACTCATTCATGCCGATGCGTTCGTTGTTGCGTTTGGCTCCTATTCGACGCGCTTCCTGTCGGGCCTCGTCAAGATTCCGGTCTACCCGCTCAAGGGGTATTCCATCACGGCGCCTATCGCGGACGAGGCCCGCGCGCCGGTCTCGACTGTCCTCGACGAGACCTACAAAATCGCCATCACGCGTTTCGACAAACGCATTCGTGTGGGCGGCATGGCCGAAATCGTCGGATTCGACAGGCGCCTGCGCGAAGCGCGGCGCGAGACGCTCGAAATGTGCGTGAACGATCTGTTCCCGGGCGGTGGCGACACATCGAAGGCGACCTTCTGGACCGGGCTGCGCCCGATGACGCCAGACGGCACGCCCATTGTCGGGCGCACCGCCGTGCCCAACCTTTTCCTGAACACCGGCCATGGCACGCTTGGCTGGACAATGTCCTGCGGTTCGGCGCAGCTGCTCGCCGATCTGATTTCAGGTAAAAAACCAGCCATTCAGTACGACGACTTGAACGTATTCCGCTATGAGAAGGAGGCACAAGTCCCGGCGGATTTCGCGCTGGACTAGGCAGCACTGCGCCAGGCGCGCACTGGGTTTCCACGCACTCAACCCAAGGCGTGTGCGGCCGTTAAATCAGTCATGGAGCACGGCAACCGGTCCTATGACTTGCGGATCGTCCTGTGTGGAGTTCAGCAATTGATGTCGTGTGTTGACAACCAATTCTTGTCGTTTTAAGCCGCGAAAGCGGCCTCTCGCAAGCCGGAAGCGGGTCACGACAAGCATTTCATGTCGCTCTAACACTTCATCGTTTAAGGAATTGCCGGTCTGCCCCTCTTTCTTAATTTGTTGCTCCTCTCGCACAGGCCGTGCAGCCGAACGGCTGGGCTTGACGGTACGGCAGCGCGCCGCCGCCTACCTGATCGGACTTCACGCCGACCTTGTCGATCGGCAGCGTGCGCGACGGCGTTTCGCGGTCGCGGTAGATCGCCCAGACTGCACCCGCAGCAAAGAGCCCCACGGGTTCTGGTCCACGCTGAACGCGTGTCCGGCAAGACCTGGGATAGCGTGCCTGAAGAGCCGGCTGCCGCTCGCGAGCACGAGTCGATCGTAATCGAGCGTCCCGCGTCGTCCATCCTCACCAACGACCTCGACGGTACGAGTCGGCACCTGAATGCGCTCTACCGTTCCCTGCACGAACTTCACGCCCACCGCGTCGAAAATCTCCGCGAGCGGCGCCCTGAAGTTGGCCGGCCCCTCCTCGTACAGGCGCGGGCGTACATGCAAATGCGGATCGGGCGCAACAAGCGTGATTTCCACGTCGGTCCTGCCGTATGCATCCAGCAGGCGCGCTGCACTCAGGGCGCTCCACATGCCGGCAAACCCGGCTCCGATGACAACGATACGCTGGGACATTAGCCACCTCCGGCGATTTGCTGCACGAGATTGAGAACTCTGCTAACCCGACATCGCTTACGGAATTACCTGCAGTTTCGGATAGCGCTCAGGCTGGCCAATCGTATGGGCCTTTCCGCGAAGGCACTCGTCTCCAGGCGCCGTCGTCGACGTTTGAAGTTGCTTCGGCATGCCAGGGCATGCGATCAAGTCGCGCGATGCGCTTGCGTTTCGACAGGCGCCTGGCACGCCCAGGCAAGCGCAGCCCGCATCGTTGGCACGCAGCGGCCAGAATTTGCGGAAACCGGCCGATACGATAGGCTCGCGTCAGCGTTGCCACATTCCAAAATCCGAAAGGCGTACCACGTCCGCGCGGCGCCTTCGGCTCATTCGAAGGAGCTGTCATGCAACCACGTCTGGACTTCTATCAGGCCAACCCGTTAGCCATCAAGGCGCTGCTCGCGCTGGAAGAGCGGATTGGAAAGAGTACGATCGAAAAGCCGCTGATCGAGCTCGTGCGCCTGCGCGCGTCACAGATCAACGGCTGCGCTTACTGTGTCGACATGCATACGAGCGACGCCCGCAAGAACGGCGAAACCGACCGCCGGCTGGCAACGCTGGTGACATGGAGAGAGGTGCCGTTTTTCACGCCGCGCGAGCGCGCCGCGCTGGAATGGGTCGAGGCGGTCACGCTCGTTGCGCAGAGTCATGTGCCGGACGCTGCATGGGAATGCGTCAAACCGCATTTCAGCGACGCCGAAGTGGTGGATCTCACCCTGCTGATTTGCGCGATCAATAGCTGGAACCGTTTCGCCATCGCATTCCGCAAAACGCCAGCCTGAGGAGCAGAGATGAAAGCCGTTCGGTTTGTACTCCTTCATTGTTCACTCGTAACCTCTACGCTGTCCCTCGCTGGCATTCAGACCGCCATGGCGGAAGGTGCTGGCGAGGAAGCCATCAAGCCGGTGATGCAGCAACCGATTCCGGAGCTACCCGGCAAAAACGTCGATATCGCCACCGTGACATTCGCACCCGGTCAGGCTTCTGAGCCACACATGCATCCGGGTTCCATTTTCGCGTACGTGACTGTTGGCCACGTCGTGTCGCAACTCGAAGGCTCGCCCGCAAGGACCTATGGTCCCGGCGAAGCCTGGTACGAGCCGCCTGGCGCGCATCATCTCGTTTCGAGGAATGCCAGCGACACAGAACCCGCGCAGATCGTCGTGTTCGCGCTCGCGGGGCCTCACGACCCGATCAAGAAGCCGATTTCACGGTAGCCTGCGTTGGTGGATGAGTCGTTGCGTGCGCAAAGTCACAACGACCTTATCCCGTGGCGAGTTCGTCCGCGAGGAACTGGATGAGCGCTGTCACGCGCCGCGCCGGCAACTCGGCCGGATAAACGGCATACAAATCGACGTGCTCCGCGACGTACTCCTCCAGCGCCGTCTCCAGCGTCCTGGACGCGAGTTCCGTCCGAATATCCCAACGGTTCTTGATGATGACGCCCACGCCCTCTAACGCCCACTCGCGGAGCACGCCACCGTCGCTCGCCTGGCGATCGCCTGAAACCTTGACGTTGTGTGGCTTGCCTGCCACGCGAAACGGCCAGATCGCGAGCGGCGCGCCCGGCCGCGCAAGAATCAGGCAGTTGTGGCCCGTCAGGTCGTCGGGCACTTTGGCCTTGCCATGCGCACGCCAGTAGTGCGGCGAGGCGCACACGAGCCGCTCGCCGCGCACGAGGAGCCGCGCGTGCAAGCCGGAATCCACGAGCGGGCCATTGCGCAGAGCCAGATCGATATGCTCATCAATCAGATCGACGGTGCTGTCGCTGAGCAGCAGGCTGATATGAACACCGGGATGAAGGGCCTGAAACCGGTCGAGCAGCGGTCGCAACTGAGCGCGCCCGAAATCGTTCGTTGCCGTCACCCGTATCGGGCCGCTCAACGGGCCATCCTCTCTCGACCCCGAAACTGCTGCGTCCCAATCGGCAACGATACGACGAGCGCTTTCCAGCAACAGCAAGCCTTCGTGTGTGAAAACAAGGCGTCGTGTCGAGCGCGTGATCAGCGTCGTACCCAGTTCCTCTTCAAGTTGTCTGACTGCTACCGTCACCGACGAAGGCGCGATCGCGCGCTGTCTTGCCACGGCGGAAAAGCTGCCCATTTCGGCCACTTCGATCAGCGTGCGCAGCGCGTCAATCCTGTCCATCTTTTGAAGAACTCATAAAGTGAATTGGCGTTCGGATGGCTAATCAAGCGTTCGGCACCTCAGTATAGTCGGCAGCGTTGAATCCGAAACCCATAGAGGATGAAAGATGAAGACGTTAGTGATCGTCGCACACCCCGACATCGAACATTCGCGCGGCAACAAGGCCCTTCGCGATGCAATCGCCCAGGAACCGGATATCACCGTGCGTGAGTTGTACGAGCTGTACCCCGACTTCCGCATTGACGCTACACGGGAACAGCAACTGATTCGCGAGCATGGGCATCTCGTTCTGCAATTTCCGATGTACTGGTACAACTGCCCGCCATTGCTCAAGAAGTGGCTCGACGACGTTGTCAACGACACGCTGTTCGGCAGCGCGCCGGAAAGATCCCTGGTACTGGACGGCCGCACGCTCCAGTTGGCCGTCACGATCGGGCGTGTTCGCGAACGCTATTTCCCCCCCACTCGCGAACACATCTGGGCCGAAGGCATCACGCGGCCGTATCTCAAGCCGGCGCTGCTGGAGCGCCATGGTGAACACATCGTCGATACGCTGCTTGCGCCGTTCGAACAGACTGCGCACCTCGCCGGCATGGAATATGGACGCCCGTTCGTCACCTACAACATCGGCCCGCTGACACGGACCGGCTCCATCAGCCACGAAGAGCTGACCGAGCGCGGCGAAGCATACCGACAGCTGCTGCGCGGTCTTGGGCCCGTGAGGTCTGTCGCGCCGGTAGATGCGGTCTGAGCGCGTGAGGCGCAACAGAACATCGTTGACCTGACAAGGACATCATCATGAGCGAAGCAACAACACGCAAGCCGGACGAACTGGCAATCCCCTATCAACACCCGCAGCCCGCCGATATGTCGGCAGACCTCGTTCACGCTGGCGTGCTCGACCAGTGGCTGCAAGACGACAACCTTTGGGTGCCCACGACAAAGACCGTATCGTTCAAGCCCTTGCTCCTCAATGTGAGTCATGGCTACTACGTCAATCTGCTGCGCGTGCGTCAGTCCGGCGTGCTCTCGCGTCATCGTCACACCGGTCCGGTGCATGCCATGGTCTTGCGCGGTCGCTGGCATTACCTCGAACACGACTGGGTCGCCGAACAAGGCTCGTATGCCTACGAACCGGCAGGTGAAACGCATACGCTGTTCGTGCCCGAAGGCGTCGACGAGATGATCACCTGGTTTCACGTGACAGGTGGCTACACCTACGTCGATCCTGAAGGCAACGCAACAGGCTACGAGGATGTATTCACCAAGATCGAAGCGGCCCGCAGGCACTACGAGGCAATCGGACTTGGTACGGACTATGTAAAGCGCTTTATCCGTTGAGACATACCGGTGCGGCAATCGCGTCATCAAGAGGTTCTGATCATGCAACGAAAGACTGTAGAAGTGGACGGCGTCGCCGCCAGTTTTCTGTGCGCGGGCGACCGTGGCCCGATCGTGCTTATGCTCCATGGCACCTATTGGAGCCGGGTTTGGCAACCGGTTATCGACGATCTGGCTGCGGCGGGCCTGCGCCCGATTGCCGTCGATTTTCCGGGCTTCGGCCGCTCCGCCGGCGAATTGTCGGTTGCGAACGCCTCCATTCCCGCGCTCGCGGATTGGCTGTTTCGCTTCACACAGGCGCTTGGCATAAGCGGACCGGTCGGCGTAGCCGGCCACGACATTGGCGGCGGAGTCGCACAACAGGTGCTCGTCGATGGCAAACTCGAGGTCAGCCGCCTCGCGCTCATGAACGCCGTGATGTTCGACTCCTGGCCGGTCCCCGGGGTCGCACGCTTTCGCGACCCCGCAATTGCCGCGGCCACGACGCCCGCCGATGTGTTCGCTGCGCGACGCAAGTCGGTGATCACCGCGCTAGGACGCCCCGCCTCCGAGGCAGAAATTGCCGACTATCTCGATCCGTGGACCGAGCCCCGCGTGACGCGCTCGTGGCTTGCCCTGGCGGGCGCGGCATACAGCCACTACACGATGGATCTCGTTCCGGCCTTGCGCGCGTCCACCGTGCCGAAGCTGCTGATTTGGGGGGAAGACGATACGTTCCAGTTGATCGAGCACGCCGAGCGTTTCGTGACCGAGATACCGCACACCTCGCTCGTGCGTATCCCTGCGGCCGGCCATATTCCGACCGAGAACGATCCGAAAACGATCGCTCGCGCGCTAATCGACTTCTTTGCGCAAAGCTGAAAGCAGGCGCAGTGGAACCAGCGGCACATTGCGTGTGCCGCTGGTTTCTCATCTGCTTCAGCCGGCAGCCTTCACCTTCCCTCCGCCCCGCCCTCGCAACAACACGTTCGATACGGTCGAACGATTTCATCGGCCCCGTCGAACGGCAATCTCGCGCCGCGCGTCCACCATCACGTTAGTGAGACGCGGTCAGCCTCGTAGTGCGCGCGACCCATGCAGGTTTGATGAACTGCCTCATCCCGAAGCGAATTTCTCTCCTGTTTTACCAAGGAAACTCCCATGCTCAAGTTTTACTTCCACCCTTCGCCCAATCCCATGAAGGCCGCACTTCTGCTCGAAGAGCTGGAATTGCCGTTCGATCTGATCGCAGTCGACACGTTCAAGGGCCAACAGCATCTGCCGGCATTCCGGAGCGTCAACCCGAACGGCAAGGTACCGGCCATTACCGACGAAGGCGTGACCGTCTTCGATTCGCATGCCATCCTGCTGCACCTCGCCACCAGGCACGGCAAGTTCGTGCCTGCTGAACCTGCCGCGCATGCTGAAATGCTCTCGTGGCTAATGTTCGTGGCAACGGGTCTCTCGCCGTTCTCCGGTCAGGCCGTGCATTTCCAGCACCACACCCCGGAGCCCTTGCCCTATGCGCGCAACCGCTACCTGAAGGAAGTCGAGCGTCACTATCGCGTGCTGGACGAGCGGCTCGCCACAACAAGGTATCTGGCAGGCGACGCGTATTCGATTGCCGATATGGCGCTGTGGGGCTGGGCCAGCTTCGCCGGCTACATCCTCGGTGAAAACGGTCTGAGTGACTATGTGAACGTCAAACGCGTCGTGGACGAGATCGGCAAACGCCCCGCTGCCGCACGTGCGCTCGCACTGAAGGAACGGCTCACGCTGAAGACGGACTTCGACGAAGAAACGCGTCGCGCGCTCTTCCCTCAAAACGATTAATGCTTCCCTGACGCATCGCGGCGTTGCCCGCGATGGCGTCTGCTCAACGAGGAACCTGGCTTATGGATACCGCACAAACGCAGCCGCCCACGACTGCGCCCGCATTGCGTCTAAATAATATCGCGCTCGCCGTTGCGAATCTCGATGCCATGACCACCTGGTATGTCGAGGTACTCGGCCTCGTCGTCGTGGCGAGGGGCCACTTCGATGCCGTTGGCGCGGACTACGCCATGCTCGACGGCACCGGCTTCCGGCTCGAACTCGTCTCGCGACCTGGCACGCCCAAGGTCGCTGCAAAGCGCACACCGCCACCGGAGCACCTCGACGAAACGGGCTGGAAGGCGCTTGTGCTGGAGAGCGTCGATCTTACGGGTACGACCGCCAGACTCGATAAGCTTGACGTAGAAGTCGTCTGGGCGCAGGCACAACTCACGCCCACCATTTCCTCGACGATGATCCGCGACCCCGAAGGGAACCTCATTCATATTCTCGGCCAACCCGAATAGCGGCAAATGCGGAGGCCTCCTGGGAGGCCTCTGCGTCCAGCATCCCAATCAGATCATCGACTTCCCGATCGAAGCGCCGCCGTCGACGAAAAGCGTCTGCCCCGTCATGAACCCCGCGTCCTCGCCCAGCAGGAACGCGATGGATGCCGCCAGTTCCTCGGGACGCCCCAGCCGTTTCATCGGAACAATCGAGAGGAAACGGCGCTCCGCTTCGCTGCCCTCCGGTGTATTCGCGCGGAACATCTCGGTTTCGGTCGGCCCAGGTGCGACCGCATTGACGGTGATACCCGTATCGGCGAGTTCGAGCGCCCACGTTCGGGTCAGGCTGATCATCGCGGCTTTCGCGGCGGCATACGTCGAACGTTGGGCCACGCCCAGCACGACGAGGCTGGAGAGATTCACGATACGGCCCCAGCCGCGTTTGCGCATTCCCGGCAGCAAGGTCTGAACCGTCTGCACGGCGGGCGCCAGGTTGTCGCGCATCGCACTGTCGAGATCATCGAGATCGATCGAGCCGAGCGGCGAAAGCTCAACGAACCCGACGTTGTTGACGACGCCGTCGAATTCGAAGCGCGCGTCGAGATCTGACAATACCGCTTGCGTCTCTTCACGGTCAGTCAGGTCGACAGACACGAGCGTGCCGGGAAAAGTCGTGTCATTGGCACTCCGTGCGAGGCCGACCACATCGTGGCCGTCACGCGCGAGGCGCTCGCTCAGCGCACGCCCAATGCCCTTGCTTGCGCCGGTAATCAAAAAAGTTCGCTTCATTTTAAATTGCAATCCTTATCAAAGTGATGGATCGGCGGTCACAGCCGACCGATTAAGACAATCGTGCCCGCGAGTGTCAGGGCCGACATCACGCTCGACACGACAAGCGTTGTGCCCGCCGAGGTGTCCTTTACCCCGTAAGACAGGCCAAACAGGATGCTGAACGAGCCGCACGGGATCGCCGCAAGAAGAATTGCCTGGCCGGCTAGAGGCTGGGGAAGCGCCAGCAGCCAGACAAGCGCGAAGGCAAGCAGGGGTTGCACGACATTGCTGAGCAACACGCCAACGAGTGCCTGTGCGTCGAGCCGCAACGGTTGTGCAGCGAGTATCAGTCCCGTGGAGAACAGCGCGAGTCCGGCAGTCGTGTTGCCGATGATCCCCAGCGACTGCGTGAGGAGTGCAGGCAGCGTCCAACCGGACAGCGACACCAGCAAGCCGGCCAACGGGGCGATGACGACGGGTTTGACGAAGGTATTGCGCAGCGCTTTGCCGAGCAGCGCCTGTCCGTCACGATGCTGCGCGCGCTCGAGCAGGATGAGGGCAGCAGGCGACATGACGACCGCTCCCATCGTGACCGCGATGGCGACAGTCAAATCGGCGCCTTCTCCATACACCGCCCGTAGCAAGGGCAACCCAACGGAAGCGAAATTCGGCATGCCGACGGTGACCGCCTTGACGGCCGCCTGCGCGAGATTCGAACGAAAAACGTATCGCGAAAGCAGGAGCGAGATCGCATACGGCACGATCATCACAATAGTCAGAACGACGATGAGCGCCAGATGCGCACTCAGGCTCTCGCGCTGCATCCGCGCGGTATAGACGAAGAGCGCAAAGGGCAACGCGTAATGCACGAGCATCGTGTTGATGGCAATGAGCGGCATGGGCGTCGTGCTCAGCCGCCCGGCGAGATAGCCGGCACCCATTGAAAAGAGAAAAGGCACCAGGGCAAAAGCGATTTCGTGGCTCATGGCGATATCCGGGAGTTGCGCGAGGCTTCAGGCGAGACAGCGCGATGGCTGTCCGCCTGCATGCCACGCTTAGCCCTTCCAGCCCTCCAGAAAGTCGAGCAGCAGGGCGTTGACCTGCTCGGGTTGCTCCTCGTGCGGCAAATGCCCCGCGCGCTCGATGGCGTGAGTGCGCACATCGGTTGCCATGCCCTTCCAGACGGCTTCCATGTCGAACATCTTGCCGACCGCGTAGAACTCGGCGCCCCACAGCGCGAGTGTCGGGACGCTGATGGGAATTTGGGTATCCACCTTGTCCTGCGCGACGTCCTCCGCGTTCGCCCGATAATCGGCCATCGCGCCGCGCACCGCACCAGGGGCTTCGTAGGCGCGCACGTAAGCCTCGAATGCATCCCCGCTGATCGCATTCGGGTCGTAGCACCAGTCGGAAAAGAAGTGACGCAGCCACGCGCGCTCGTTGCCGGCAACCAGCGTTTCGGGCAGGTCCGGTACCTGGTGGAACAGGAAGAACCAGTAGGCGCGGGCAATGCGGGCGTCCAGCTGCTCGGCCACGACCCGCGTGGGCACGTTGTCCATGACCACGAGCCGGTCCAGCCGGTTCGCATGGTCCTTGGCGAAGCGCGTCGCCACGCGGGATCCGCGATCGTGGCTCACGAGCGCGGCGCGTTCGATGCCCAGATGGTCCAGCAGCGCGCGCACGTCATTCGCCATCGTGCGCTTGTCGTAGCCGCTGGCAGGCTTGTCGGTTTCGCCATATCCACGCAGATCGGGCGCAATCACGCGATATTTCCGGGCGAGCGCCGGAATCTGATGTCGCCACGCGTAGTGCGTTTCCGGAAAGCCGTGCAACAGCACCACGGGCGGTCCATCCCCTGCTTCCACATAGTGCTGCCGGATACCGTTCGCCCTGACCGTGTGATGAACGAGGTCGATTGTTTGCATGATCCGTCGCTCCTTCACTGACCGAAGTAGATCGGCTTGAATCCGGGGATGTCGTCCACGATGCCGGAAACCGTGCGCAGGGCGCGCCGGCCCGCGTCGCTGGAACTGGCGGCAACGCCACCGTGGTCGCCGAAGGCACGCGCCGCCATTGCAGACTTCGCGCCGCTGTTCGCGGCGGCGAGGACAGCGTCCGGATAATGCGCATCGCCCGCCGTTCCGGGAACGGCGGCAGACTCGAACGTCACGAGCTGGTCGCGTACCTGTGCACGCGTGATAGTTGACTGTGAAAAGGCTGCAGCAGGGGCGGCCAGCACGGCCGCGAGCAGGCAGGAAAACAGGGTGGGCTTCATTTGGTAACTCCAGTATCGGATTGAGAATCCGTCGATGAGCGATCGAACGGTCATCGGCTGAAATGGAGTCTAGAAATGAAGCTGTCGGCGATTAAGACGGGTCGCGCGATAATCAATTTTGCTGCGCGTGCATGGAATCGTGCAGACGCCTACGCGCATGAGGCCGGACGACCCTACTTGCGCTTCGCCTGCCGATTTGTCCGATTGCCTGGCCGCGCCCCGGAGGCGACGGCTGCATCGGCGTGGGCCTCGCAGATCTCCATTGCCCTGGCCAATGCGGGAGAAAGCGTTGCTCGCAGATGCGCGAGCAAGGTGCGCACCTTGGCATCGAGATAGCGCCGCGAAGGATAGACGGCATACACCGTGAACGGACGCAAATGGATCTGCGGCAAAACGCGCCTGAGCTTGCCGCTCGCGAGATCGTCGGCGACCGAATAGGTGGCCAGCGTGCCAATGCCCGCGCCGGCCAGAATCGCCGCGCGCAGCGCCTCGGGCGAGTTTGCCCGGAACGGCGTGCGCGTAATTGTCCAGACATGGGTGTCGGCGCCCTGTTGCAGATGCCATTCGTCGGGCGGCGCGACGGGGCTTTCGAGTTGCAGCAGTGCATGATTGGCCAGATCGGTCAGCTTTCGCGGATGGCCACGCTGCTTGAGATATGACTCGGAGGCAACCGGCACTGCGTACGCAGCACCCAACGCCTGCGAGATATAGGCCGAGTCCGGCAACTGGGTGGCCGAGACGATCGAGAGATCGTAGCCGTCTTCGACAAGGCTCGGCATGCTCTGCTCGACCTTGAGTTCGACGGAAACTTCGGGGAATACCTGCTGATAGCTCGCGAGCACCTGCGCCACGCAGCTGTACGCGAGCCCGGGCGCCGAATGCACGCGGATGCGCCCCGATGGCTTCTGCGTGGCGTTGCGCGCTTCGTCCATCGCGTTGTCGAGTTCCCCGAGGATCGCCTTTGCCCGCTCGTAGAACCGGGCGCCCACGTCGGTCACGGAAAGGTGGCGCGTCGTGCGATGCAATACGACCGCCTGCAACTCCTCTTCCAGCGAAGAAACGGCGCGGGAAATCTGGGCTGCGGTGGAGTCGTTCTCTTTTGCTACCGAGGTAAACGATCCGGCTTCGACGACACGAACGAATATGCGAAGGTGACTCAGGAAGTCCGCCATACTGAAAGACCCTTTTTATTGCCCGCCTGGCAAACAGCTAGAGTGAGTCAAGTGGTTGCTCGCGCAACCAACGCCGTAAAGCGCTGTAGCGTCGACAGCGACGCGGAATCAGGGCCGGTTCTGTTCACGAGCCAGACGAATGCTCAGCGTCATCGGGCGAGCGTTGATCCTCGTCCCGCATTCGCGACGGCGTCATGCCGTAGCGGCTCGAGATGACGCGGCTGAAGTGTGACGGATCTGCGAACCCCGCGCGCCGGCCTATTTCCGCAAGACTAAGGCGCCGGCAGACGCTGGAGCGAATCATCCGCACGGCAACCGCCGCACGGCGGTCGATCAGAAGCTTGCCGAACGTCTCGCTGTGTGCCGCGAGCGTGCGGTGCAAACTTCGCACGGAAATATTGAGTTCCCTGGCAATGTCAGCGGCGCAGATGCCCGGCTCGGCGCTACGCTGGGCGATGCAGTCGCAAATGCGCCGATGCAGCGAGTCGTCGCGGCACTGCGCAACAGGGGGAGGTAGATCGCGTTCCGCGGCGATCAGCGCCAGCAGGGAGCCGATATGATCGGTCAGGACCGACACGGGCAACGGCGACGCCTCGATCGCCTCGGGCGAAAGCTCGGCCAGATATGCGCCCAGCACGCGTCCCCACCCGGAAGTCGAAGCAATCCGGCGCCCAACCAGCGCTTCAGGCGCCGGTATCCACTGCCGCAGCCAGGCTGGAGAAAATTTGAAGTGCGCGACATCGTAGCGCCCCGTGATCTCCACCATGAAATCCATGCGCGAGTCCACGATGATCATCTCCCCTGGCAGCAGGCGCACCGCCTCACGATGGTGTGTATTCCACGCGGACGAGAGATTGACGATCAAATGCCACGAGTGCTCCAGCGCCCGGTCTTCGTGGAACGGGTCCCGACGAACACTGTGCGAAGAACCGCTTTGCCGGATCACGCAAACGGGGCCTGCTTGCGCTGCGGTCATATGCGATTCGAACGTCCGACTGTTGCCCGCTATCAGCAGCATCGGCGTAAGAGCAGTGGACAGGGCGTTCGCATAGTAGTCGAACCGCATGGCCGGTGCGACTTCGCTGGTGGACCAACGGCTAAGAGAAGTGGTTGTCGTATTTGTCATCGCAAGTCCCCGGCTACTTACGCTTCGCAAATATCACGCGGAATCGAGTATAGAGTGTCTTCGCTTCGACGGCACGCGTCCGGATCATTCGTCGAACAATATCCGCCGCCTCTCGTGGCACATTCAGTCAACCGTCGTCCCTGCCCATGGCACCCAGCGACCAGAAACGCCGCTGACCAGCCGATACGATGGATTCGCGTCACTGCTGCCGTCACCCAGTCACGACTGCAGCGGCGAGCTGAATCGTGCCGCGTCGGTGCGCTGTGTTCGACTCATTCGATGGGGCCGTCGTGGAACTTCTTCGTGGACTTCAGCCTGGCCATATCCAAATTTAGCGTTTCCGGACGTGGCAGGCAAATGCTTCATGGTCGCGACAGCCCGACCTTACCAACGTGAGCCAGCGGAGTCCGTGCGCATCTTAAGTTAGGCCAGGTTCTCGCCAGAGACCCGAGGCTCGAACTGCAGGCCACGTCGAACGCCCGGGCTCCGAGCTAACTCATCGCCAGTTGCCTGGGGCCAGTCATGAATGAACGCTTACCTGCTGATGCCTGGGGTTACGCGCTTGCTCTTTTGGCGCATATGCTGGAAGTCTCCGAAGACAGGGGGCACCAGGGCGCGCGGAGCGTGATCGCGAGACATCCACCGAAAGATCAGATTCCCGCCAGGACGACACCTGCCACCACCAATCTAACCGTTGTCGGACGTCATTCGGACGTCGTAATCGCGGTCTGCTTGAAGGATTCAACCGCAGGTTGTTACGCAGAGCAGCCTTGGCGGTTGACACGAGCCCGAGGGCGCGGCGTGTGTGCTTTAACCAGCGCACCAATCAGGCGTGGGGATCTGATCTACCGACCTTCAGTACGCGGTCGCGCCCCCGTAAATGCAGGTTGGATGTTGCTCGCGTCTGCGATCCCATTGATCGCGGACTTCTGACAGGCGGCACGCGCCGCAAAGCTCGTTGACGCAAGGCTCGGGGATATCAGCACGGACGAACACAGAGAGCATTGGCTGCTGGTGTGCCGCGTGGGCGAAAAAGCGGGCAAGCTGGGCCCGAGCGCTGGAAACTGGCTATGCCCGTCATCGCAAACCTGAACGACGACGCAGCGTCGATCGCAAGTCTGCGGCTCGAGCCGATCCTGCGACGGTATTTTCCGACAGCAGCCACGGCCCGTGGAACCCGAGCGTCAGGCGCTCGCCGACAAGTTGCGCTGCTTCAGTCCGCATCGGCTGCGAGCCCTTGCCTCATATGCGCTCGTGAGTGGCACGGAACGTGTGACGGTGCGCGACAACCTGCGCCATGCGTCGATCGCCACGATATCGCTCTACCTGCACGGCAACGGGGTGCGGCGCGCGCCAGCTCGATCAGGCATTCATGTTTGCGAACATCATCAACCCTGATAACTCGCACTATCAGGGTTACGTTTGCCCGCCCTCTGGGTATGCAGGCCAGGATGGCCGGCGGGAAGAAAGGGTTGCGGCTGCAAGTGGCCTAAGGTTCATAGAACGACGCGCGCTCGCGTTGTGGGATGGCGAAGCTTCAGAAATGACGTGCCCCGACGAGCTTCACTGGTGTGACCTCGGAGGTCGAAACGTCGGCTTGACGCCACGTCTCACGCGCAACAATGCGCGCACTATTGTTGTGCGTACGCAATCGAGCAGCCTCAGGTATCCCCGAAAGCAGGACGCCCGGGACAGCCATCGCCAACCGCACTACTCCTGGAAAGTCTCGCGAGATAAGGCTATTTGAGCAGGTTGGCGTCCGATGGAAGAAGTTCGTCGACAACGTCAAGACCATTGACCCTGATCCGTTTCAACGGGTCATGTTTGCTCATGACTTCGCACCCGTGGTACCGGTCATCCTCTGGCCCAACATGTATCGCCGCATCGGAAATCGCGAAAATATACTCAGGACTTCATATCAATAACCGTCTGATTCGGCAGACAGGTATCGATCAGATGTTCGACATAGGAAACCGACGCGCGCCCGGATACGCGGCTGCGCAGCTGGCCTCCCGGTTCCCGCATCTCCGGGCATTCCTGAATCCGAACGACCGCGTCAAACCCTTCGTCAGAATTGTGCTCGAAGCCGGGCTCAGTCGGGCGATGTGGACAAACCAGTGGATGGATTTCCAGTCCACCGTAGAAACGAAACGCGAAGGACATTGGGTTACCTCCTGGAGTTGCAAGCTTTGTGGCAGTACGGGATATAGACGCACGCGAGCGCACCGCCGTATTGCGGTGCAGCCGGCCGCGTCACGTGGTCCGCGCTGAAGGGGTGACAGCTCAATCCCTGTAGAAAAGGCTGCAGGAGAGGCGCCGGGATCGGTCACAGGTTGACTGCTCTTCTTATGCTACGCCCAGTCCATCTTTTGTCCAGCGAGAGTCTCGACCCGCATTCGACTGCGCCCCTGCATCGTCGGCGAAAAACGGTTTTGCGTGCTTGTCTGTCGTGCTCGCCGTTTTCGGAGAAAAGGGCTGATGGTTTTACGACTCGTCTTCGCCGATAACGGCATCTATCGCGGTTTGACCGGCCTCCTGTGCGCTTAGAAACGCCTTTTGCGGACCAAAAGGTCCTTTACGAAGCTTTGTTTCGGCGCCAAGCTCATCAATCACGCCGACATGAACACCGCCCTTGATCTGAAAAAACGCGTCGTACAAGCCGGGAGAAGCCTCCGCCAGCCTCACATGAATTTCAAAACCGCGATGCGAGAAAACTCGATGCATGGAAGCCCCGCGAAGATGAGACGGCAATCAGGTCAATCAAACTTCTGCTCTTTCCGGGAGATTTCCCCATGCGCGACCAGGCGTTTACAGCTATCGAAAGCAATGCGAAACACATCCTCAGCCCATCTCCGGCGATACTGGACGGCCATTTTCCCGTGACGAACAATAGCCACGTGGCGAGAAAAACGTTCAGAGCTTCATATCGAGGAAAGAGGCATCCGGTGAACAGGTATCGATGAGGCACTCTGCATATTCGATCGATGCGCGTCGCGCATCGCCCGAATTGATGAACGGCCTGCTGGCTACGACACCGAACACACGGCTACGTTGAGTGCCGTCGGGCTCCTGAGGCTCCAGGATTCGGACGGCAGCGTCAAATCCGTCGTCGTAGTTATGACTGAATCCAGAGGCGGTCGGTCGGTGCGGATAAACCAGGGGACAAATTTCAAGTCCACGGTAGAAACGGACAGGGCTAGTCATGAAGTCACCTTCTAGCCGCGTGCTGTGCGGCAAAAGCGGTTAAGGACGCACGCGATCGCCTCGACATCTGAACGACGGTCGATCGCGTTTCGTGGTCTGCGATGTGGGGCGGCTCGATCCCTGGTGGACGGTGCAGGAGGCGGGCTGGGATCGGTCGCAGGTCGACTGATCGTTTCATGCTACGCCCCTCAAGCCGTTTGTACAGCGAAAGTTTCAGACTTTCAGCCGCCGCGCTATCGGACCCACGAAGTCTCGCGACCGCAGGCAGCTCGGTGTCTTCGAACTGCGGATGGTGGCCCCCTTGCGTTGCTCCCGTTCACCGACGGCGGATCGTGCTGCCGTGCGGCCGAAGCAGCTTGACGGCCTGGCTGGCGAGGCGTAGCCTGGTTTGCGTCGCTGTTTGATGGCGGTTTGTCGTCGACCGCGTGCTCTGGCACCCTCGTCTTCCGCCATTCTTCGCTCTTTGCTGAGGCCAGCTCCCGGGATGCTTGCGGCTGCAGTGCCGATTTATCTGCCTGACCGGGACAACACGCGTCTTTGCGATCCTGAGCGTCTTGAACGCTAGTGCGCTGATGCAAGTCGGCAGCACTTGAGTTGTCTGAAACCCGGTCATGGGCGACCGTGTGCAGACACAAACTGATGTCGTTCGCCCCTGCCATCGCACACACAGGGCACACTTGAAGCCCGTCATGAAGAGCGTTGCAGCCCCCAACTGCGCAGCAATCCATTCGGAAAACGACGATAAGGCAGCCTACTCCAATGACGGTTTACGCCGCGTATTCACCCCGGATCCATGAGGAGATCGCAATGAACAAACCCTACATCAACGTGGAGGCGATTCTCGATATGTTCAAGGAGATCTCGCAGAAGGGCCTCGACCCGACAAGCGCAGCTGGTTCCCTCAGCTGGCTAACCGAATACCTCGCCCGCGAGCACAGCATGATGAACGTAAGCGACTGGAACAGTCTCCTGCAGATCGGCGCTGTTCTCTATCGTGCCGAAGGTCGCAGCGAAAGCCCTGCAGGGACGCATTGATTCTCGTGATGGCTTGAACCATTGCACCATCAACCGGGTGCAGAAAAGTTCGGATCGGATGATCGAATATCGTGGGTTCGAGATCGCCGACTGGATTTACGGTTATTGTGGCTCGCCGAGGTCCTGGCGCTAAAGCTCATCATCCTGTCCCATTTAAACGCCGGCGCCGGAGACGGCCGTCTTCGGTTATGATAGATACCTGATTCGCCCTGTACCTCGCACAAAAAGATCTCCGTTGTGCTCGTTGCGAATCTTCCTCCGACAGATCGCCAGGTGAGGCCGGCGATAACAGTATTCGTTGGACGTGCCCCTATCCCAACCGGCACAGCCGGTTTACGCGTCTGACTCATCCATTCATCTGCAGGACTCGCCGCCCAGACAGGGGGACGGCCATGACATTTCCGACGCGAGGCCGCTCCATCCGCCAGCGCGTTTCTCACCATGCTCCGTGAGCGCCTGTCAACGCGCGTGGCTTGTTCCTCGTCGAGACGTCGCGCATCGACGACCGGCGAATTAACCAGGACCCTTGAATGGCAAAAGAAGAACTGCTGGAGCTCGACGGTATCGTTGAGGAAGTGCTTCCGGACAGCCGCTACCGCGTCACGCTCGACAATGGCGTGGTCGTGGGTGCGTACGCGTCCGGACGTATTCGCAAGAATCACATCCGCATCCTTGCCGGGGATAGGGTCACGCTGGAACTCTCGGTGTACGACCTCACGAAAGGAAGAATCAATTTTCGCCACAAGGACGAACGCAGCAGTGGCGCAATTCAAAGGGCCGCGTTTCGCCGTCGTTGAGCTGTCAAGCGAGGACGCAGGCTGTGGCCCGGTCGCCGGCAGCGCGCCAGGCGCATGGCCGTCGTCGATCGGCCTTACTCGCTTCGCGACCGGGGATGAGAATCAAAGATCTTTAGCTGTACAAAGGCAGCAATCAGCGTACCATGAATTCGTTGATCGCCCCACGCCCGTTCCCGGCGCCTCCCCTGTAGCCCTTCCAGTGTCATTCGGGCTGTCCACTTTCTTCGCAGGCCGAGCAGCCACTGCAACTCGTGTAGGGACTGGAATCAGTCGCTCGCACTCCCTCCCCACTCCGCCGCGTTGTGATGCGGCCACAGGCAATCCATGACAACAGGTTTCCGTTTCTACCGTGGGCTCGAAATTTATCCACTGGTCTATCCGCATCACGCCACCACGGCATCGCGTGGGCGTAACTATGACGAAGGTTTCGATGCTGCCGTGCGTATCCAGGAGCCGGAAAGTCCAGAGGG
This sequence comes from Paraburkholderia acidiphila, assembly GCF_009789655.1. Classification (GTDB taxonomy): domain Bacteria; phylum Pseudomonadota; class Gammaproteobacteria; order Burkholderiales; family Burkholderiaceae; genus Paraburkholderia; species Paraburkholderia acidiphila. The sequence continues at coordinate 879,165 of NZ_CP046912.1, read as the reverse complement.
GACGTCGCGCAGTCGCGTATTCAGACTTGCACAGACGACACCCTTCCAGAATGCCGGCGACGCACGCCGGGCATCGACTGCCTATGCAGTACGCCTGATCGACACCTGTCCAGAGAACACAAGTGTGCTCGATCTGCAGTCGTGAATCGCGGTCACTTCAACGTCGCGCCCCACCGGCGACCGATGGTCATGGCCCTTCTGAACGCGTAACAGGGCCTGTCGACCCCACCGGTGCTCCACCCATCGCGGCCGCGCGGTAATCACACGAGAAAGCAATGCACTTTAATTCAACGCGGTTCGTCATTGACCCCACCCCACGTCGTGCCGACGGTGAATATATGGCGCATGCCCGTATCAGCTGCAGCCGGGCAGATGGGAGCGGATATGACGTTCATCTGAGCGGTGATCTGGCGGGCTTCGACGTACGCGGTGACGCGATTGCCTACGCCAAGAACTGGGCACGGGAGTGGCTGGACGCACGGTTTGGCTGAGGAGGCTCGCGGCGTCATGCAAACACGTCCGGGCCGCTCGTGTCGTGAGCGATGACCACAAGTCCTTTCTCGTTGGGAAAGAGGACACAACCAGGAAACGAATTGACTACTGTAATCCCCAAGCTGAATGAACCTCTGGAAGTCACGTTGCGCCGCTTTCGCCGTTCGATTGAGAGCACCGGCCTGATAAAGGAGCTGCGTGCCAGGATGGCTTATGAAACGCCGACCGCAGAACGCAAGAGAAAAAAGGCCGCAGCTGTGGCTCGACTGCGCAAGCAGATCAAGCGGTCATTGCCGCCCAGAAAGCTGTACTAACCCAGGCTGCCGGGACCTCGATACGTACCCGGAGAACGTACGCACGAGTGGATGAACTCACCGCCCACTACGGATGTAACGTCAGGACCGTCAGAGAGCGGACAGCAACCAGAGCTGATGTTCGCTTTCAACACCTTGAACGAGCGCGTAGGCCCGAACGTCCATGCGCTCAAGGATCGAAATAGATTCCAGGCCCGAGAAGTCGTTCCACGCGTCGCCAGCGATTGAGGTCGGCGCGCCGCGTGCTCTCGCGAACGCTCGCAGGAGAAGGCTTGCCTCGCGGCGCAGAACCTGGCGGTTGGCGTTCAGAACATACGGCGCACAGCCAGCGCGTAAAACCAGGTAGTACGGAATCGCGGCGCGATCACTTTGCATGGAGGCGGTACCAGTTCGGAAGCATGGAGGCGCTCAATTTCCAGCGCGGCTGCGGTCGACGGATACGTCTGGACGAGCGGGCAACAGTCCCAGCGCCGCTACATGTCCGCGACCGAAGCCCCGCTCACCTTTCCGTCGATGATGTCCTTTCCCTGCTGGCAGGCGGCACGCCTTGCAGTGCCGAAGTCGGAGAGCGCGTCCGCTTGGTTCAGCCTGAAAACACGGCTTGCGGCTGAGGTTGCAATCGCGCCAGGGCGGGATATGCGTACCGCAATGTCATACCCTTCGGCGTAACGGGAATGCCCGTCAAAACGACTGAACTTGCGGGCGAAGACGAGGGGATGAAGTTCATACCCCTTGTAGAGAAGAAGCTGCTGTGTCGGCATTTTGCTCACTCCACTGGGGACGACTCACTATACCCGGAATTGATCAGCGCAGGGGACACGCAGACTACACGCCCCGGCGATTTCAATTCTGGCGCCAAACCTGATTCGCGAGGTGTGCAAAGCGCATCCCTGCCCTGTGACGGCAGCTATAGGCTGCGCTGAACTCGCATCCTTCTGCGACTATGGACGCGGCTGAAACTGGATTTCTCAGCGTTCAAGAAAGGGCCTCAACTTGTCAGCGTTACGGGGATCCCTCAGCGTGCGCATCGCCTGACTCTCGATCTGACGGATCCGCTCCCGGGTCACATTGAACTGCTTGCCTACCTCGCCAAGCGTGTGGCCCGTGGTCGTATCGAGCCCGAAACGCATGCGCAGGATCTTGGCTTCCCGGGGCGAAAGTCCGCCAAGCGCCTCATCGATTGCGGCGCGCATGCTCACATGAATCGCTGCCTCGACCGGCGAGCGCGCGGCGACATCCTCAATGAGGTCTCCGAGCGTCGCGTCCGCATCGTCGCCCGCCGGAGTTTCAAGCGACAGGGGTTGCCTCGCGACCCTGAGGAGGCCTCGCACTTTGTCCTCGGACATCTCCATACGCGTGGCAAGGTCGGCGGGATGCGCAGCCTGTCCCGTCTGTTGCCTGATTTCGCGAGACATGCGGTTCAGCTTGTTGGTCATCTCGATCACGTGCACCGGCAGGCGTATGGTTCGCGCCTGATCGGCGAGCGCACGGCCGACCGCCTGACGGACCCACCATGTGGCGTACGTCGAAAACTTCCAGCCGCGCCGGTATTCGAACTTGTCCACCGCCTTCATCAGACCGATATTGCCTTCCTGGATGAGATCCAGGAACGGCAAGCCGCGATTCACGTATTTCTTGGCAATTGCGATGACGAGACGAAGATTCGCTTCGATCATCTCGCTCCTCGCGTGCCGCATTCTCGACTCCGCGGCACCCATTGTGCGGTTGATCTCCTTGAGCCGCTGCAGCGGCAAGGAAACCCTCGCCTCGATGTCGGTGAGTTTCTGCTGTCCGGCCCGAATGGCGGGCAAATGTCGCTCGAGCGCCGCGCCAAACTGGCATGATTCAGCTGCCGCGCGGCTCGCCCATTGGAGGTCGGTCTCGTGGCCGGGGAAAGACTCGACAAACGACTCGCGTGGCATACCGCAGCGGCCAACGGCGATCTCGAGAATACTGCGCTCGAGAGCACGAACCTCCGCAACCTGTTCCTGCACGCTGGCACACAGGCGATCAATAATTTTCGGCGTGAAGCGAATCGTCGTCAGTTCGCGCCGGATCTCCGGGCCCACTCGCGCATTGACTGAGGATCGGGCATTCCCGGTAGCAGGCGCATTCGGTAGCGGCTCGAATAGTGCCCGCACCCGAGCGAAGACCGCGAGACTGTCGTTCGTGAGCTGCTCGAGACGCGCTTCGTTCGCTGCCTCCGGGCCCCCGGCATCCGCACCAACCTCGTCACCGTCGGGATCATCGCCGCCAACGGAGGGTTCCCCTTCATTTTCTTCAGAGCCCGGCGTCATTCCACTCCCGCTCTCGTCGTCGCCTACGCCAGCGACCAGTTCATCAATACGTAGTTCTCCGGCAATGACACGGTCCACGTCGGCAAGAATGGTGGCCACGACCCAGGGAGACGCGGCGATTGCCTGAATCATGTCCTGCAGGCCGCACTCGATGCGTTTCGCGATCTCGACTTCGCCGGCCCGGGTCAGCAGTTCCCTGGCTCCCATCTCTCGCATATACATCCGTACTGGATCAGTCGTGCGGCCGTATTCGGAATCGATAGTCGACAGCGTGGCTTCCGCTTCCTCCTCCGCCTGATCGTCGGATGCCACGGCGGACGCGGCGCCGCTCAACAGGAGCGTCGCCGCGTCCGGCGCCTGCTCGTATACCGCCACACCCATGTCGCTGAATGTGCGCACAATCGCCTCCATTGCGGCAGTCTGCCCAAGGTGGTCTTCCAGGTGATCGTTGATGTCCACGTGCGTGAGATATCCGCGCTCGCGGCCGAGCGCGATCAGTGCGCGCATCTGGCGCTGCCGCTCTTCATCCTGTCGTGCGATTGCCTCTATGTCTCGCGGTACCGCGACGGCGCAGTGCTTTCCCTTTGCCGCGTGGCGGCTGGCCTTTGGTTCAACCGCAATCACGGGCGATGACAGATCGTCACGAACAGGACTTGCCAATACGTTCTCCTCGACAGGTAGGTTGACGATCGTCGCAGGCAGGACGGCAGATCAAGTTTGACTGCCGGGGCGCGAACGGAATCGTGAAATAACGCACGGACAAACGAGGCTGGAGTGCCTCCGGCGGGACCGGGTGTGCGCATAATGGGGGGAATCCTAAATAATACAGGACGCAGTCTTGCGACGCAACGTGCATTACGAACCTCCACCAGGCAAGTCAATCGGAGTGGAGCGCATCTATGTACGTTCATGCTCAGGAGAATTCCATGGACACCGGTACCGTAAAGTGGTCTAACGACAGCAAGGGTTTTGGATTTATCACGCCCGACGCGAGTGGCGATGATCTGTTCGCGCATTTCCCGGAAATTCGCGGCGACGGCTTCAAGACGCTCGCTGAGGGCCAGAAGGTCAGCTACGAGCGAAGCGCGGTCCCAAGGGCATGCAGGCCTCCAACATCACCTCTATGTAGGTCATCTGCGCTTGTGCCCCCGTTGGCGGCACCGCCCACACTCTCCTGAATCGGGGTCCATTGGCGATCTCGTGCCAGATGGTGAACTGCCAGCCGGACGCCGGCGATGCCCCGCATCTCATTCGGCCAGCCTCTCCACGTGAGTCGACCGGCTCCAGCATTTTTAAAAACGTGCAAAATCCCGTCGCCAGGGACTACCGCGGTTACGCGGTCAGGCCCTCGGCCCACCGTCTTCCCGACGGTTATTTCTCTTCGAACCTTTCCCTAACCCGCCCTCGCTCGGCTATTTCCTCACCGAAAGGGAAGCCCTGGGCTTTTCAGATCATTGGGGACGCAACTGGATCGATACCCGCGACTAGATCCGTTCCGGCAACGGGCTTTCCCCGAGGCAGGCGACCACGCACTATCGTGTATTAATTTGCACTCCATATATTCCGAAAGAAGTGGCCGTGCATATTGGTAGCCACCCGTCTACCCGGCACGTGACTCGCCGTCCAGCAACGCTGGTACATCCGGAGCGCAATACTCGACTCCTGCACTTTCGCCGTTTGCCGCTCCAGGTCCACCTACCTCAGCGACGAGACTAACCCAACGTGTTACGGTCCCGGAGCACGATTGCTACAGTGCAGGCCTGCGGATATTTCTTGTGCCGCGCGACGTCCGGTGTGAGGACGCTATTGGCATCAACCGGGAACCACGCATGGCGCACAATGGCGCAATCGCTATCAGTGGAACACACCGCGAGGGATCTGCAGAGTTTGTTGTGAGCAAATATCTGAGCCAGCGCCACCGATCGCGGTGAATCGGAATCCATGTGCTTGACGAGCCTGCCTGCGATAGGTAGCGATCGAGTCGTCGACAATCCGTCATCGTCCCATATCTGCCGAAACACCGGGCTGGCGTTCGCCCCTCAACAGCGCATCGCGATAGATGCCAGGGCGCCCCGCCAGTTCGTGCGGCGTGCCCTCATCAACCAGCCGACCGTGCTCGATGACCTCAATGCGGTCGAAATTCTGGAGAGTTGAGAGCCGGTGCGCGATGGCCACGACAGTGCGCCCCTTCATCAGCGCGTCCAGACCCACTTGAACGAGTGCCTCCGATTCGCTGTCGAGCGCGGACGTGGCCTCATCAAGCAGCAGTATTGGCGCATTCTTGAGGAACGCCCGGGCGATCGCAACGCGCTGTCGTTGTCCACCAGACAGGCGCGAGCCCCGTTCGCCCACAATCGTCTGCAAGCCTTCCGGCAGGGAATGAACGACATCAAGGCAGTTCGCGAACTCGCACGCGCGCAAGACGTCGTCTTCTGTCGCGTCCGGGCGACCGTAACGGAGGTTGTCGAATAGCGAGCGGTTGAAAAGCGATATTTCTTGAGGTACCACGCCAATAGCTTCGTGCAGGCTCGCCAGGCTTACGTCGCACAAGCGTTGCCCCGAAATGCAGACTGCTCCTGAACCGCGCGGTGGATCGAAGGCGCGTTGCAACAGGGCGAGCACCGTGCTCTTGCCGGCGCCCGACGGCCCAACAAGACCGACCCGTTGGCCAGCATCGATATGCATACTGAAATGGTCGAGAACCGGCCTGTGGCCTGGATACGCAAAGGTCACGTTCTCAAAATCGATGTTTGTGTCACGGAGCTCGAGTGCCCGCATGCCGGCCGGCTGGTCCATCTCCCGTATCACGAGCAACGCACTCGCGGCGTCGGCAAGCCGCGCAATGTGGTGGGTCGTGTCCACGAGCGCACCTGCGAGATCACGGGCGCCATGAAGGATGGCAAACCCAAGCGAACTAACGAGCACGACATCACCCGTCGTGGCTTGTCCACGCGTCCATAACCCGATCACCCACGCAAGGAGCCCGGCGGATAGCAGCAGCGTTGCAACAGAATGAAGCAGCCGAAGCTTTTCCAGGTAGCGTAGGCTGATTTGCCGCGACCTCATTTCTTCATCGAGGATCGAGCCGAAGCGTACGCTCTCGTACTGGACCCCGACGAACATTTTCACCATAGACATGTTGCCGATCACATCGACAAGTGCGCCGTCGACTGCTGCTGCGAGTGACGCGAATTGCTGCTGTTTCGCCCGGCCTTTGCTCGCACGCCAGAACAGGAACCCCGCCATGCAGCCCGAGACGAACACGAGCGCCATCGCCATCCGGATGCTGATGCCCCCCAGGATGCCGATGGCGCCCAACATCGTGAGGAACGACGGTAGCGCGCTCCATGCGACTGTATTCTCGGTTACGTAGATCGCGTTTGCCGCGGCGGAAATGCGGCTTGCCAGCATTCCCGGCTGGATATTGGAAAAATAGGCAGGCGAGTGTCCCGCTACATAACCGAACAGTTGGCGGCGCACGTCGCCCGTCACCGCTACGAAGGTACTCACACTCAGCCAGCCGGCGAGGCGCCAGCAGAGGCCGTCAGCGATGAGCAACGCAACGATCAGCAGGAATGCCTCGAGGACAATTTCCGGATGCGCGCGCCCACCGGGCAGGGCGTCGACAAGATTCCTGAGCGCATACTGCGATGCGAGCGCACATCCGACGGCGGCAATGATGGCCAGCAATACCAGCGCGTGGGCGACGGAGTGCCCGGCGATATACTGCCAAAGCAACAGCAGGGGCTTGCGAGCGTAGCCTGCGAGGGTCGCCGCCCTCCGCCCGCGCATGCGCGACGCAGCGCGACCAACTGTCGAGGCACCGACGTCTTTCATTAGGGCTACTCCGGCGCACTGTGAACGAGGCCTTCTGCGTATCTGCGTACGGCTGCCCGACTTTCGTTGTCGCGCAGGTGCTCGCTCCCGTCGAGCGCAAATCGCATTCCTGGCGCTGCCAGAACGCGACTTCTGCCGGACCGCGAGAGTCGACCGCTTACCTTCGCGTTCTCCTTCGCCGACTTCAGAAACGCACGCCTGAAGCCAGGCTCGTTCCCGATTTCATGCCTGATACTACACAAGACGCTTCCGAACACCGCGTCGGCGTCGCGATGGCCGCATCATCGTTCAGGCACCCGATAACGCCCGCTCATCCTGGATGAGCTTCTCACGCATCTGTCGAAACTGATCCGGCGACCGCCGCCCGATTGAGTTGGTGCGCTAACCGTTCTGATGAAAACTCTCAAGATCGGCGTAGCGCGAAGCGTGCAGTCAGTTCCAGTAACCGTGCGCCCGCAAAGGGCTTGCGCAGACTGGCACGGATGGAAGATCGAGCTGGGGGCGTCGCGACCGCGGAAACAAGCACGACGGGAATAGCCGACAGTACGGGATCCAGATCGATGGCACGTGCCAGTTGCAGGCCGTCCATCACGGGCATCGTATAGTCCGTGAGGACGATATCGATCCTCTCCGCCCGCGCCAGACGCAGGGCGTGTTCGCCATCCCCGGCACACCTGACCGTATGACCCGCCGACGCCAGGAATGCGGCATTGGCCTCGAGGAGCCGCTGGTCGTCATCCACGATTAGTACATTCGCCAAGGCTGTCCTTGTCTGGCAGTACATCGACGTGCCGGTCGGCGGCGTCCTGAACTGCCTCACTGCCCTTCCAGCGCATTTCGGATTCCCGGTCAATCTAGAGGAGATCGCCTCCCAGACCTGGCGTTTCTTTCCACGGTCCACGCAGGGCTCACGGCATGGCAAATGCGCTTACGTCTTCACTCACCCCAAGGAGTAACGCAATGACTACCTTCAATCCTCAATCACCCGGCATGGGCGCCCAGATCACGGGCGGTGGTGTGGGCGCCGGTCCTGGCCCGGAAATCATGGCTGCGGCCACCCTCGACGGCAACAAGGTCATCTCGGCTGACAATGAGCATATCGGCAAGATCTCCGACATCATGCTCGATGTGCGTAGCGGCCACGTCGCCTATGCGGTTCTCTCAGAAGGGGGCTTTCTCGGCATGGGCAACACGCTCCATGCGATTCCGTGGACCGCGCTGACGCTGGACACGGTCGAAAAGTGCTTCCGGGTAGACCTGCCGGCGCAGGCGATCAAGAACGATCCGGGTTTCGACAAGGACCACTGGCCGTCGATGACCGACGTATCGTGGGGAACCCAGCTGCACGATTACTACCACCGCCGCCCATACTGGTCTGCCACCGGCTTGCCCGAGGACCGCGCCATTCCTCCCCGCGACCCGATGGACCACTAGCCCAGGCCTTGTCACTTCCCTCTCAGCTGCTTTTCGGACCATCAGGAGCACCGGTTCACACGGTGCTCTTTTCATTCACTCCAGCACTGGCGACTCTCGCGCCGCCGATCCGCTGGCCCGCTTCCAATACTTCACGTGCAAACGCGCCGGCTCGAACGCGTTCATCCGTAATCGACAACATCGGGCAGGCAATATCCTTCTGCCGGTAAATCACCTTGACGCTTTGAAATTATTTACCGGCGTATAACGCCGATTTCTGCGTTGCCCCGGGAGCGACGCCTTTGAGGTCACGTGCGCAATCACAGTTGATTCGGCCGCCTGGATTCTCTTTGTCACTTTCAATAGGATCATTTGTTCGACACCATTCGTGTTGCGCGTTCAACGGCCTGGCAATCGGGGAGGTTGCGCCGATTTGGTCCAAACCGATCGCAACCACAAGCATCCGGATTCCCGCAATCGGAGGTGGCGACCCCGTGCCCGTCGTAATTTGCTGGGCGCCGCCGTGCAATCCATCCGAAACGCCCCGTATGCAGCCGACGTGCAGTGCCCCTCGGAAAATCACCTGTTAGCTTTGGCGATTGCACTTGCTTTTCTGGAGTAAAGAGCGCAGGCTCATAGCAGTCGGTGTGTTCGGAGTCACCAGCTCCGCATCGACGTCGTGCAAGTCCTTCGGCTACCGCGGCCTCCCAAAGAGCACTATGACGATCCCGACAGCAGAATGGAGCGGTTAATTTCTTGCGCCACCCGATTGGCGTTCGCCGCACATTAATTGAGTGCTGGACGGTTGAGACGTTCCTCCAAAAATCGGCCGAATCGGGACGATTTCGATGGCTAACCAGACCCGGCGACACCCCGCGATCTGCAGGGGTGCAAGCTTGGGTTACGCCGTGATGACGACCCGATATTTGGTGCGTGCTAACGGGTGCCGAAGTACGCACGCAATCGCGGATCTCTTTTTATCTTGTTATGGAATCAACATGCGCGGACGACCAAAAGTGTATTCGGCTTCCCCTGTCACTCCGAGTGACTTTGCCAGCACGCAGAAGGCACGCGTCGCTGCCCGCGAGAGTGCCGAAAACGAGCGAGCCCAGAAGCGCCGTGATAGTGATGCCCGCCTTGATGTCAACGCCAGCAAGTGGCGATATGTCTGTACCAGCAACTAGTTCTCACTCAGCCCCCAAGTATCGACTTTGGCGTGAAGTGTGTCTGGAGGTACCGGATCAATCCACTCACGTTGTCTCCTCGCAAAATAAATCGCGACAATGTTCCCCGATAAGCCGAGAATGAGGACATGCGGCTGCTTACGCGACTGAATAAACAGGAGAAATATGATGGCAAAGAGTCAACTGCGTGGTAATCGGGAGGCAAAGAAGCCCAAGCAACCCAAAAAATTGCTGTCCCCTGCTGTAGCAGGAACGGGGCCGACACCGTTGAAAACCACTGTAACCAGCAAGCCAGAAAAAAAGAAATAACCGGCTTCCTGTGCGTACTCCCGGCAGAGTCCCGAGGGGCGCCTCGTTTCATCGCTCCACGCAGCAAGATTAGAAGATCGGATATTTGAATAAGCGTACCGCGCTGCGAAACAACCACAAGCTGGCGTGACGCCACCTCCGGTCGAACGCCTGCACGGTACCTGTCATGAGCGCGCCTGACGTGATACGAGTGGATCCGCTCCCCCCAAGCCGCGTCCCCTTCTGCGCCGGCCGTGACAACAAGGGAGCTGTAGCGGCCAGATGCTTGTCCTTCTCCGTAAGAACAGGATGAGCGATTCGCTCACACACAGTCCGCGCCCACGCCCGGGCGCAGCGACCAGAGTAAAGGGGGCAAACAATGGAATTGAGGAAAGCAAATTCGAAGGGGGTGGCTAGCGCCGCATGTCGCCAGCTTTATATGGCCGAACTGGCGCGCGGTGGTTCATACATCGCAAGCACACTGTCCGTCACCAGCGAGCGAGCCGCCGTCCTCGACGTTGTGAGGGAATTTTGTGGTCGGCACGGAAGTAACGATCTCGCCGTGTTTATGGAGTTGCTGGCGCAAATACTGGAAGGACGAAATCGCCCAACCGCCGCGAGCGTGATACGGCGCCTCGTGGCCGACACGAAACCTGAGTCCAGTAGCGCAAGCTAGTCCCTGATCTTACCGTCTCGCCTGTCCAGGATTTACCCACCGGCGCGCCAGCTTCGCGCTACCACCCGGCTAATTGGCCGTTAGCGTCAACAGAACGTCTGAATACCACGCGTGGTTGAGACCCAGGCTCTCATCGAGGTTTCCATTGTGTGTTCCCATGTCGACGGTCGACGAGTGAATGCCAAGCAGTATCCACGGGAGCGATGACGCCGCGCCGTCCGCGTGCATCGTTGCGGCGCCCGTCACCACAGGCGCGCCGCTCGTGCCGCGGTGTGTTCGCGCGTCGGTGATGAAACAACCCTTGCCTTCGAACCGCAGTCCAAACGCCGACGCAATGGCGCCCTGCCTGACGATGGGCAGATGATGCAGGGAATCGTGAAAGCCCAGCGGAAATCCAACGATCAGCACGGAAGCGCCAACGGGCATCGTGTGGCCCGGCTTCGGAAGATGTTCCGGACCGAAGGCGTCGAAGACGGCGCTCGGCGGCAGACGGTCTTTCGAGACTTCCAGCACCGCGACGTCGACGTCGCCACCGTCGTCCGACGCCTGACGCCAAAGACCCTTCCCCCCCGAATACAGAGGCAGGGAAAACCAGGTCGACGCGCCGAGGTTGTCTCGATCGACGTGGAGTTCCACCTCGATGCGATCCGGAAAATGCTCGCTGGGCGAGTCAATCAAAACGTGGCGGCTTGTAACGAGAAAGAGGCAATCGTTGCGGGTGAAAAAGAAGCCGCTCGCGTTCGTCATGTGACGCAGTTGCGCAAACGTGCGCACGCGGGCTGCACTCAGCAGAAGTGCTTCAGCAGCGGGTTTGTGCACGATGCCGGCAGTGTTTGCAGGAGGTGACGTCGGTAAGGTATCGCACGGGATTTGGCCGGCCGCAGTTCGGGTGAGCAGTTCCTCCAATGCATCGTATTGCGGCCCCTTTGGCCCCGATCTCCCCGCTGCGAGAAACGCTTCGACGGCCTCGTCGGTGACGGCTCCGCCAGACGCGGCGTTTGGCACGTGCCTGACGACAGCGGACTTACTTCCGCCGTCGCAAAACAGCCATTTATCACCGTTCGGACTGCAATAGAGTTCGATCGTGGCCATAGTCATCCCTGCCTTTCCAGTGATATCGGCATGCGCTACGAAAGCAATCGCGCGCGTCACTAGCGCCGCAGTTCACTGGCACTGTCACGACGCGAAATGCGGGGCCGCAGACGCGGCGGCACTGAACAGTCAGGGAAGAGAGAGGACAACGAATACCGCCGGGGGCGATTATTGATGAGCAGCAGTCAGATTCCTAAGTTCCTGGTCCAAGCTACGCACGACGCGCGGTACGGTCAAGACATTTCTGGTAACAGTGGCGAACTGGGTATCGTGGCACGCGCATAGGCATGCGCCAGCAGTGTCCTCTCATTAAGGCCAAATGAAGCAGATTCCGCCTGATCCCTTGCCATGACGCGTAACGCTCGCCCAGTTACGTTCATTCGACCGTGATCCTTGTTCCTTTCCGTCCATGACTCTGTAGCCACTTCACTGGGAACGTTCAATGCGATGACGTGCGTCGCACACGATAATCTTTCATTCAATATTCTGGATTTCTAATCATACAAGCCTGCCTGCACACGAAATTCATGCCCATCAATCCGGTGCACTGAATCTCAGGCTTGTAGCGAGCGTCGACATTCGCATGGTCCGATATGACGAAACGGCGCTTTCGTGATTCCACTTGTATCGCTGCGGCAATAAGCGCATGCTCGATATGGGCTATGTACCTCGGGCGCCAGTTCGATATCAGGGCCCACGTTTCCTCGTCACCATAGCAGGCATTCGATTAGTCACTCAGTAGGATCCGTCCCGGAGGGTAGATTGAAGAAAGGCGGAATGATGCTCAACTTTCCCAATCCTAGTCGAATCTACGACGCTTCCAGACGCTGCGTGTGCTTCTGGGGCTACGACAAAGCTCGTGAGATTGCTTTTCTGGTTGACAATGCGATGCTCATGAAGCTGAACCCCGAGGTGATTTCTGACGAGCCATCGATGCTTGCAACCTTCGACCACAACCGCGACAGGATTCTGGCGCTCGCGCGATCCCTCTATAACGGTGGCCCCCAGAACAGGTACACGATTTCGTGAGTGATCGGGTCTACAAGAACCAGGGGACATCATCCACGGCGCCTCAAAATATGCTAGAAGCGTATATCGCCATTACACGAATCGAACACTCCTGGTCGACCAAGGCACCCTTCGGGTCAGCTTTCCATCGGCACCAGCATTTACTTGGAACTTCGCCGATTCCGAAATCTGATCACATGCTCGATGGCACGCCTGCAGCCTCTAAAGGCAGTCCTGAAAGCCTCATCAGAGCTATCAAACGGGCCGGCGTCGTTTGCCCCCACCGCTTGATTCAGCGGGCCGCTCACCGAGAACTCCTTGTAGGTCACGGGCTCTACGATGTAGTATTTTGCCTCGCCCTTCGAGGTGAGTCTGCTTGCGACCGTTGCCCTCATTTGCCAACCATTAAATGTGTCGAGGCGTGTTTCCATAGATCCTCCCCTCGAGAGTTTGGAAGACCATCGCGAGATCGAAAGTACGATTTCCAAACCCATGGTGCGCCTAATCCCGGCCGGTCACAAGGCATATATGCGAGCGTAATGCAGAGGTCTGTCCATACCATTGAGGGCGCTAGTCGCGATGGTTCATTCACTCGGTGGGCCGGAAACGCTCCGAGCAATGGTACCCATCGATCGTGTACCGCCAATACCGCACACCGTCGCTGTCCTCGTGAACGTCGACGGTTCGCGTAGTGTCTGTAACTGCTTTTCGCCATAGCCGTCGCTGGCGTATTGATCAATCAACGTTACGGTTCAAGCGCCTGTCTCGAGAGACACCATCGCGATCAATCGAACCGGTCTCTAACCAGGATAACCGCGGGACGGCCGGATCACGATTCGGGACCAATGAGCACATCAACGGCAGCCTGACCTGCGATTTCCGCAGTGAGGTATGCCCAGCGCTGGGTGAAGGGACCATGGCGGACTGGAATAATTGCACCCTCCAGGCCGGTGCGACTGATATTGTGGCCCGTGATCTGGAATGTCACGCTGTACAGATCCTCGGCAACCAGAGTCAACGCCACGCGAATCTCGAAGCCGCGGTAGGGGATCACTCGATTCATGGCTGTGTCCACGTCAATGGTGAAGCGATGGCGTATATCGAGTTCCACCTGTATGAGCTATCGAATTGGGGGGATCTATCGATACTACCGCGCTAGTTGAAGCTTTACAGACTGCGCGCTGTGATCGCGCCCATGATGGCACGCTTGCAAACCCCGAATGCAACCTCGAACGCATCATCCGCATTTTCGAACGATGCGCTGGTGTAGCGGAATCTCGCCGGACGAACCAGTTTTGCCTTCGAAGATTCTTTGTAGGCCAGGGGCGGCACGATGTAGTAGCGCGATTTACCTGTCGTTGGCCTACTTTCGACGGATGCTGTCATTTGCCAGCCATTAAAGGTGTCGAGGCGCGTTTCCATAAATTCTCCCATCTACCGCTGGGAACACCATCGCGAGATCGAAAGTACGATTCCCAAACACATGGTGCGCCTAGTCGCGGTCGGTCACAAGGCATATATGCAAACGCTTATCAAGCAGACGTAAGACTACGTCGTACACGGGTCGCATGGCGCGGCTGGAAAGCCGCGCGGCCACTCCGCAAGTGCCGGCACGTAGGCTTGCTCAGGAGTTCCGTCATTCGCCCCTTGCCTACGGGCAGTGCATTGGTGATCCGGCGGCCGGAGACACGCGATGCCAGGCACGCCGCTCATCGAGTGTTGCCAGCATCACGCGGAAGCACATTCGGAGGTCATCGCTTATGAGCCACATAAGCCCTCCCTTTTCTTCTCCATCGGCGAGTTTGTCCGAGCCAGGCACAACAATTGCGCACCAATTTTTGTCATGCGACACAAGCTACCGGAGCTGGCATGCGATTCATTTTTCAGTCTTACCTGATCAGCACGTGCGCAAGCATCGATGCCGGGAGAATTGTCGCGAACGCGCGAATCTTCGTTCCTGCGTCAGACGGTTCATTTGAAGACGATGTCTATGACCTGTGCGTGGATGAGAACTTCGTCGATGAGGACCAAGCTTTGACGTTAGCGCGTGAGCATGCAATGAGCTGGGTCGAGAAGCACTGCGTCGACTCAATGTAGTCAGCGCGCGTTCCGTATTCAAAGTCACCAAGACGAAAGCGGTCGCGGCCCATGCGCCCCTCCAGCAGTGTTTCGCGGTTCGACAGATACCACAGCACATACTTCAATCAGCGAAGTGGGCATGAGCCATCAGATCGACACCGAAACATTGAGCAGGACGGACCGCAACATCCTGCCGTACGCGGAAACGCGCTGCGTAGACTACGCGGCCAGCTTGAAGGCACCCGCATGAAAGCCGTCGACAAAGCGCTTGGCAGAAAGCAGCCGCCTGGACCCCAACCGATTGAGTCAGGCGAGCTTCGGGCGATGCGGACGAACGGAGCGCCAGCGCAGTTTGACCCTTTCGCTTGACTACGGAACAACCCTTTTAATCCAATTTCTTATATGCCTTTGAATGAACGTTGTGCGCGCAATGGCACGTCGAAGGTAACTGCACTTCCGCAGATGACAGCGTGTATAAAGCAGACACGATACGCAGCGCGCTGGCACGTGATGCTAAACAAGCCACTCGTCGATCCGCGCTCGAACCGTGGCGTTCGCGGCCTGAAAAGCGGCTTCGGAACTAGCGAAGTAGCCACCTGCGTTCTCGACGAAGACAAGCGCCCATGTGCCGCCGTCTCGCTTTCGAACTCGCTGGCTGGAGATGATGAAGTCGTTGCCATTGACTTCCCGGACTGCGACATCGGTCTCATAGCCTTGATACAGCGCAATCCGGTGGATGTGGTGTGGCATGCACGGCTCCCTGTTGGAGTCCCATCATGCGCTCCTCCAGTGCCTAAGTACAGAGAAATGACGGGAAAAGGTAACCGCACCTCCATCGACGCCTTCGACGGGAACCAGCAGGAGGGAAATCCATGATTTGGATCGACGCTCCTGACGCGCGAAGAACTCGTCGAGCTGATGAGGCGCGTCCAACGCAGTTCGCAAGAACCGCGCAGCATGGGGATCGAGCACAAGGTGCGCGCCGATGGTCGCATCATCGTCTCGCGCGGCCCCACCCAACCGCGTGCGTCCCACTATCGTGCGAGCGCTTGTCGATCGACGCTCGCGGCTTCCTTCACCGGCGTGGCATCGTGCACCGATGCCCCATCAATTAATCAGGATACCTGACTTGTAAATAAAGAATCGCTGGAACCTCGACGGGTATCGTTGCCGAAGTGCCGCCGGACAGTCACTATCGAGTCACGCCAGATCATGGTGTAGCCGTAGATCACATGCACGTCAGGCCGTCCGCGCAAGCATCACATTTTTATCCGTGCGGGCATTGCGGTAACGCTGGAACTCTCAATGTATGACCTGATGTAGGGAAGAATCAATTTTCGACACAAGGACGAGCGGAACGGCGGCGCAACGCGAAGGGCCGCATTTCCCCGTCGTCGACGGGCGAGATGCGAATGTCGGCGATGGCCTCGCGCGCGCCAGCTACGCGGATGCGCATAGCCGGCTCACCTCCCCCTGTCCGCGTGCGCGGCGGAAGTCAGAAAACTTTCGCTGTACAAACCCCGCAATGGGCGTAGCATGAAGCCGTTGACAGTTCCACGCCCGTTCCCGGTGCCTTCCCGGCCTCCTTTTCCACCGGAATCGGGTTGTCCACGTTCATCGCGGGTAGAACAACGCGGCCGATCGTGTGGAGACCGATTTCGGTCGTTGACACCCACTTCCCTGTTACGCCGCGTGGTGTTGCGGCCTCAAAGGTTTCCCGATGCCAACC
This sequence comes from Paraburkholderia acidiphila, assembly GCF_009789655.1. Lineage (GTDB taxonomy): Bacteria > Pseudomonadota > Gammaproteobacteria > Burkholderiales > Burkholderiaceae > Paraburkholderia > Paraburkholderia acidiphila. The sequence continues at coordinate 862,756 of NZ_CP046912.1, read as the reverse complement.
AGTTCCCGCCTTTTGGGCTCGAGGCTTACTCTCTAGTCTGTCCGCATCGTGCCGCCGCGCCCCCGAGGGTGGGCATAACTACGACAAAGGTTCGACGCCGCTGCGTGTATGCAGGAGCCGGCAAGCTTGCCCAGGGGTGCCGCGCGGCCGCGTATTCAGACTTGCGGCGACCAGGCCCTTCCAGATGCCGGAGACACGTCGCGTGCTTCGACTGCCTATGCGGAGCATCTCATCGATACGTGCTCCCTGGACACGAACATCCTTGATCAGGAGTTGTGATTCGCGCGTCGTTCCAGGCCGAAACGCATCGACTCACGCTTGCGGCAAGGCACGCAAATCACATTGGAGTTGGATATGGACAGGACTGACCTGTTGAAGTGGATTCGGCGCGACGGTTCCGGCATTGTCGACCGGTTTCTGCCGTTGGGGGCCCGGGCCGAGCTGGAAGATGTCATCCACGACGGTCGTCTCGAGGTCGACACGAATGCCTATCTGATGTTTGTGTCAATTCGCGCACTACTACTGAAGGACGGCATGACCAGCTGTGATTCGGACCGTGAGGCCGGCCAGATCATGGCCCTTCTGAACGCGTAACCCGGCCCTACTCATCGACCAAATGCTCCGCAACGAGCATGACCGCGCGGCAGCCGGGCAAGGAAAGATAATGCACTTCAATTCGACCCGAATCATCATTGACCCGACACCACGCAGGGCTGACGGCGAGTACATGGCCCATGCCCGTATCAGCTCCTGCCGTGAGGATGGGAGCGAGTACGACATTCATTCAAGTGGAGATCTTGCGGGCTTCGAGGGGCGCGAGGACGCCATTGCCTATGCGAAGAACTGGGCGCAGGAGTGGCTGGACGCGCGCTTTGGCTGAGGGGACTCACGGCATCGAAGGGCGAGGACGGTGTGGACAGCTTTGAAACCGATGGGCTTCATCAGCCGCGCGAAGCAAAGCACCGCTGAGCAAGCCCGCATCACAGCTCTCAACATGCTGGGGCAGGACGTGCGCTACGAGGGCGCTCCATTTTTCCGGACCGATCAGTACGGCAAGCGCTTCGACTATCTTGTCTGTGTGCGGCGCTCTTCTCGACCGCGTCAGGCAGGAAGTGACAAACTTCGGTGTGTCACGCGGCAGCTGTCGGTTACCTCAACACTCGAATGGGCCATTTCGCGACGCAGGCTTTATGTCGTCTTTCAGCCCATCGTCCGGCTTGCTGACAATGAATGCGAGGGCGTGAAAGCATTGGTGCGCTGGACGCTGAACGGTCGCACCATCTCGCCCGAGGTGTTTGTACGGATCGCCGAGGAAGACCATCTCATCCAGCCTTTGACAGACCTCGTACTCGAGAACACCCTCGCGCAACTCGGCCGGCTTCTGGCCGCGAATCCCTCGTTCTACGTCTCGATCAACGTGAGCAGCGAGGATCTGTGCACTTTCCGGTTCCTGAATCTGCTCACGAAGTCACTCACGGGAACCGGCATCACGCCCAGGCAGATCCGGATTGAGGCAACTGAGCGCAGTTTCATGAACGCCGATACCACGCGTGGAGTCGTTGCGGCATTCCGCGCCGCGGCGCCATCCAATCTACATCGACGACTTTGGGACCGGCTACTCGAGTCTCTCCTATCTGCAAACCTTTAAGGTCCACGTGCTGAAGATTGACAAGTCGTTTGTCGACACGATTGCACAGGATACGGCCTCGGGCATCGTCGCGCCCCACATCATCGCGATGGCTCAGGAACTGGGCGTAGAGATCGTCGCGGCAGGCGTCGAGTCTGAGCGTCAGGCGCAGTGGCTCCGCGGGAAAGGCGTGCATTACGCACAGGGCTGGTATTGCGCGAAGGCGATGTCAGCGAGCGACCTTGCCAAATGGGTTGGCAAGAACCGTGCATCGCGTAGTGCGGACACCATGCCGGCAATATAGGCATCGGTAGCGTAGATCACTGACCATCCGCTAAGGAAAAAATGCCGGATGCGCGGTGACCCTCGACACGGCAGACCCCGTGCGGCCCGGCAAACGCGCGCGCAGCTGTCGACCCTGGTGACTGGGGTAACGCGCCGGAAGGCGGTGTTTGCGGGGTGCAGGTGGCGAGGACGTCCAGCTGCGTGATGACCGGGAAGACATGCCTTTGATTGCCGGCGCAACAACCCGTCGACGCGACCTGGCGACGGCAACCCGTGCAATAGAATCGCCAAAAGGCAAAAGGCAAAAGGCGGCTCAGTTTCCAATCGGGTTGACAGATCAACCCGAACAGGAAAAGCACTGAGACAATCAAGGCGCAAGAGAATACGCAGTCAGCTCGTAGGTGTAGTTTTCCAGATGGAGATAGTTGGTCCACTGATACACGTATTTCACGATTCTTTTTGCGCTGGGCGCATACCAGTACGTGATATCGAATCTCGACGCGGAACCGCCGAGCTTCCCTTTGTTCAGTCCGTGGACCCCTATTTTGTAGGCGTTGAAGGATCCGGCGCTCACTTGCACGCTCTCGAACGCCTCGACTGTCGCGTGCGCGCTGACGACCTGATTCCATCCTGAGGTCCAGTGCCTGATATGACGAATGTCCCAGCTTTTTCCGACTGTCAGCGGAAGTTGGGCGAGGCGACATGGAGATAGCCCTTGGGAACGGAGCCCTTGTAGCCCGGCGCAGTGAAAAGAAATTTCGCACCTTTGCCCTTGTCGAGCCCTGAAGGCCCAACGTCCGCGATCGTGAACTGCCAGGCATCGACGACCTGTCCGTAGACGCTCCCGTCGGCACCGGCGGTGGGGACCTCCAGCACACAACGGGCCCTTTTCGCAGATCGGTAAATGCCGTGATGTATGGCGTCGTGCTATTGGCTGTGATTGCTTCAAGCTTCGGCGTCGCCGGCGCTGAATAGGAGATGATGTCGTTGTCCTTGACACCCAGATTGTCGAAGGCCGCCCGCCGGAAGCTGTAGATGGCGATTGCGGGCATGTTCCAGAGAACCGCTTCGAACGCGCGCTGATATTTGATCTGGTAGTCAAAGTCCTTGATCGAGACAGTCGCGCCCGCAGGAGGTTGGCCGCCCAGCGGCTCCATGGGACTCCCCGCTCCCGACGCCAGAGGCTTCTGGCGCCTCGTCGGCTACGACGTTCAGGCTGTTTCCGCCGGCTGCAAAGCCTGCGACTACTGCCATGCTTACGCGGTGAAAGTCTCTACGTGAAAATGTCATCGTTATGCCCTCTGAGGGTGCGGACAGCCCGTTATGCGCCAGGAATCTCGTTGCAAGTACACAGTCTTGAAAGAATCAGATAATTCCAAACAACTGGCCATTAGGGTAAAGGGCAACGACGTTACCCTTTGGGGCAATATCACGCGCGTTGCAGGGAAGAAGAGAGGTCCGCGATCCACGGGCTCCAACGCGCACTGCCAGGGATGCCTACAAGCAGTCGGCGCCGTCGAGCCAGGATAGAGTTCATGAAATCGCGAATGAAGTGACGAAATCCTCACAAGATGGTTCGTCGGATCAATCCTGCAGCTGGGAGAAAACATGGACGCAGCATCGTGGGATATTGTCGAAGCGAGCGGGCGCTATAAGTGGCTAGTGTCGTTCGGCTCCATGACACCCGCGCCGTTGAGCGTGAGGGATTCAGCTGTGTCGTTCGCCACGCGCGACGAAGCTGAAAAAGACCTTGGCGCCTTCCTCAACCTTGAGCCCAGGAGCGACGGGACCTTCGTTCGTTCAAAGACCGACATTGACGAGCTTTTGGCAGCCGCTGTCAGGGGGCGAACTCATTGCGAGGGGTTATGGTTTGCCAAGGTTCAATGGCAGGAGCCCGATGAGGTTGGATGTAACTGGCGCTTCAGCAACTTCCGTGAAGACGTTGCCGGCTGCGTCGGGCTAGTCCTGTCCGAAATCGACTCATTGAGACGGATGTACCGCATCCCCGACAGACGACACGCGTTGTTGCGGCGTTTGCTCTCCTGATTTCGAAGATAACTAGCCCAGAAAGGTTTGAGAGGCCTGTTCAGAAAGAAATGGCGGTTCAACACCGGAAACCGGCCATGAATGGACTTGTTCACGACTGGCTGTCTCGGGTCGACTACAGGCACCCGTATAAGCCAGCAAGCCGGCCAGTTGCAGCCCCTCGCTCACGGATCAGCTCGGTCATCGAAACGGCAGACTGACGTCGGACAGCGGTCGTTCGCCAAGTTCCTGTCCAGGAAGACTCGCTGCTCCGGCGGTTTCTTTTATCGAGGGGACGCTGACTCATGGATTTGTGCAGATAGACAAGATTCCGAGACATCGCTATCGATAGGCCGGTCCAGCGCTACGTGATGATGCGATCAACTGGTTCAAATGAGCCAGGCCGGCCGGCTTAACCAGATAATGATTGAACCCCGCCTGCTTCGCGCGTTCGCGATACTCTTCTCCCGCGTAGCCACTCACCGCGATCAGCAAGGTATCCGCGAAACGGGGCATCGCACGCAACCGGCGCGCGACTTCGTAACCATCCATCTCAGGCAACCCGATGTCGAGCACGATGAAATCTGGCTGAAAATCCATCGCGCATTTCAAGGCGGAAGGCCCGTTCGAGGCGACTTTCACCTCGTGCCCGTCGAGCTTGAGTACCATCGCGGTGCTCTCGCCCGCATCAGGATTATCGTCAACGACCAGAATTCTTTGTGTCGCGACGACTGGGCGCTCCCGCGGCGCCTCGGGAATCGACGTTAGCGGCGCACTGATATGCGATGGCGCCGGAAGCCGGACAACGAGCGTGCTGCCCCGGCCAGGACCGGCGCTGGAGGCCTGAACGGTCCCATGATGCAGTCCGACCAGCTTACGTACGAGCGCGAGACCCAGCCCCAACCCCGCAGACGTGCGATCCAGCGAGCGCTCCGCCTGCACGAAGAGGGTGAAGATGGTCGGCAGAAAGTCCGCGGCCATGCCAATGCCGTTGTCGGCGACCGTCAGCACGGCCTCATCACCATCGCGCACGAGCGCGACCTCGATGGTGCCATCTGGGGGGGTGTATTTGACGGCATTGCTGAGGAGATTGGTCACGATCTGCTCGAGGCGAATGGCATCGCCCTCGACTGCCAGGACCTCTCGCGGCAAGACGAGCGTGACGTCGTGCCCGCGTGCGTCGATCTCTGCACGCATCGCAGCCACGCCGTGCTGCACGATTTCCACGAGATTGACGGGCTGCACATTGAGCTTGATGATGCCGCGTGTAATGCGTGACACATCCAGGAGGTCGTCAACCAGACCGATCTCGTGATCAAGCTGGCGCCTCGCAAGTGCCCTTGCCTGCCGTTGTGTTTCCGGGTCGATATTCTCGTGCCCCCAGACCTCGACTGCGTTGGCAATCGCCGCAAGCGGGTTGCGCAGTTCGTGCGCGAGCATTGCAAGAAAATCGTCCTTCTGGTGATCGGCCGTTTCCAGTCGTTGCACCGCGAGTCGATGCTCGGTCGTGTCTTCGATGGTCAGCAGGATCCGCGCCTGGCCCCGGCCCACCACACGGGCGCCGTTCAGTCGCATCGTACGCACGCCAATGCGCGGGAAATCATGCGTGATCTGGAAATCCCGGACGACAGTCTGCTCAGGCAGGACCTCCTCGAGCAGGTCACGCAGACCCGGGATATTCCACTGTCCGTTGCCCAGCGTATAAAGCAGCGCACCGATCGTATCCTCGGCGCTCGTCTGGAAGGTCTTATAGAACGCATGGTTGGCCCGCGTCACGCGCAGGTCGGATTCCAGCACGAGCAGCGGCTCTGCCATCGTGTCGATGATTGCGTCGGCATAGTCGCGCGCAAGTGCGACTTCGTCGTGCAGCACCCTGAGTTCGTGATTGCGGTACCGCAACTCGTCGTTGGTGGTCGACAGTTCCTCGTTCAGCGACTGAAGCTCTTCCTTGGCGGTTTCGAGTTCTTCGTTGGTGCTCTGGAATTCCTCGTTGCTCGAGAGCAGTTCTTCCTCACTGGATTTGAGCTCCTCCCGCGCGCTTTCGTGCTCCTCGAGCATGGTTCGGATCTGCGTGCGCATCGTACCCAGTTCGGTCATCAGGCGCGCAATTTCCTCGTCCCTGGGATCAGGATGCTGCGCGGCAGCCCGGCGCCCCAGCCGTTGAGCGATCGCCTGCCGCAACAGCGCCTTGAGGGGCACCTGGCCGCCCGGACCGTCCGCATCCCTGGCCCCGCTCTCGAAAAAAATCAGGAACCAGCGACCCTCGATGCCTGCCATCTGGACCGGATGGACTTCAACGCTCGCCGTCTGCGGCCCGTTCGTTCCCGACGTGCGCAATCCCGTCGTGCGCACCACCACACCGTCCTGCCGGACCTTCCTGACGCCTTCGCTGACGGCCAGATAAACCTCGGGCCGCGCAAGACGCTGGAGGTTGCTGGTGGGCGGGCCGCTGGGATTGACCAGCCAGGCTGAGGTATCACCGCGATATTCGACGATGTTCAGGTCGTCGTCACAGAGCACCGAAGATGGCGCATACCGCGCAAGCGTAATGCGGTCGACTTCGGATTGAAGTGACGACGCTTCGCGCGGCTCGGACCGGCTCTCCCGTGCGCTTTCTGCAGGGACAGCTGGCACGGCCCGCGTCGAATGCAGGCGCACCTGCGCCGGCGGTCCCAGCCGTGGCTTCTTGCTGTACAGTCTGCTGCGCCGGTTTTCGATGACACCAAAGAGTTCGGAGAAAGCGCCGACCGTCTCCGAGGGCCCAAGCATCAGCACGCCGTCGAGTTTCAACGCGTAATGAAAGAGCGGCATGACATTTCGCTGCGCCTGGCCACTCAGGTAGATCAGCAGGTTCCGGCAGCTCACGAGGTCCATCCTCGAAAATGGCGGATCGCTCAGCACATCGTGGCGCGAAAACGTGCACAGATCCCTGACCTGCTTATCGATGCAGTAATACTCGCCCTCGCGCACAAAGAACCGTTCCAGCCGTTCCGGCGACACATTGCGGGCGATGTTCTCGATGTACCGGCCTGTGCGCGCTACTTCGAGCGCCTCCGCGCTGATATCGGTACCGAAGATCTGCACCGTCGTGGTTGCCGCATGTTCACCGAGGTACTCGATGAGGCAGATCGCGATGGAGTAGACCTCCTCGCCGGTCGCACAGCCGGGCACCCAGATCCTGAACGGGTCGGTGGGTTCCTTGCCGGCAACGAGGCGCGGAAAGACTGTCTGGGTCAGGACTTCGAATGTTTCAGGATCCCTGAAGAACTCCGTCACCTGAATGAGCAGATCCCGTCCCAGCGCGAGCGTTTCGGCCGGGTCGGACGCCAGCACGGTGACGTAGTCTGCCACCGATGTGACCTGCCGTAACGCCATGCGGCGCGCGAGCCTGCGCTGGACAGTGCCATTCTTGTAGCGGCTGAAATCAATGTTGCAGGCCTGCCGGAGCAGGCGGAATATCGCGCGCAGACTCGTTTCGGCAGGCTCGGACGACGTGCCTGTTGCGGCGGCAGGCACTGACCTCAGGTAGGGGTGGCGCCCGATTGCGATGATTTCCTTCGCGATATCACGCGGGGCAAGCACGCGATCGACGCATCCCTTGCTGATTGCCGCGCGCGGCATGCTGTTGAAGTGCGCTGTCCCCTCGTCCTGGGCAAACGTAATGCCACCTTCCCGCTGGATTGCCTGCAACCCCAGGGCGCCGTCCGAACCGCTGCCCGACAGCACCACGCCGATGGCGTTGGAACCTTGATCCATCGCGAGGGAATCCAGCAGGTCATCGACGGGCATGGGTGGCCCGAGCGTCGCGTCTCTCGGGCGCAGCCGGATGCGGCGCTGTGCAACCGACATGCTCGCGTTCGCGGGAATGACGTACAGGTGGTTGACCTCAATATCCATGCCGTCGGCGGCTTCAACAACCGGCATGGATACGCGCCTGGCCAGGATCTCGGGAAGAATGCTGTGACGGGATGGATCCAGATGCTGCACCACCAGAAATGCCATGCCACTGGCAACTGGAATGTCCGCCATGAGTTCGGAGATCGCCTCGAGGCCGCCCGCGGAAGCGCCAATTCCGACCAGCGGAAAGGTTGGCGACGTCGATTCGTCCGACGCTTTCGCAGATTGGGTCACGTCGTCTCCAGTGATGCCATACATGTCTGGCCGTTGCTCGTGCGGAACGATTGCCACATGTGAGCGCGTTTATCTCAAGCGATAGTGGGTCTACTGACGCGTCTCGCGGCTTCTCAGGCTTCGCGCCGGGCGTCGGCACTTCCCGGCACTTCAAGGGACCGGCTGCTGCGAGCTTCTTCCTCTTCGATCCAGGCGGCGAGAGCCTGACGAATGATCCAGCCACGCGAGCGGTCAAGACGTGCGGCAAGTCGATCGACCTTTTCTGCCAGGGGTAGCGGGACGTGCGCGGTAAGCACACGTGTAGTCGCATCGGGCATGGCGCTCCCCTCAGTTTGCCGACATTGACAAGGACGCAAGGTGCAATCCGCTGGGACCGATGCGCGCCCTTCAACCGTCGCCCCGCAAATTGCCACTTGCCCAGATTATAGCCCTGTCAATCACCTTGATTCGAACCGATTAATCTCCGGCGCAGCAGCGCGTTTAAGCGGCCCGTCATGTGTGGGTCATCGCATGGATCATCCCTATAAGGTCATCTGGCGTCCCTCCCTTCTGGCAATATCCATCAAAGCCAGCCGGCACACCCCTGGCCTGGACCTCGTGTTCATCGAGTGCGGTGAAAGCCAGGATGACCGCACCGTGCGTGGGCGAGAGCCGCCTGAGTACACGTGCTGTCGAGAAGCCGTCATGCCGCGGCATGTTGATGTCTAGCACAATGACGTCCGGCACCCAGTGACGGGTGCACTCCATCGCCTGGATTCCGCTTGCCACGAAGCGCGCGTCCATGGCGCTCTGTCCCAGCACGGCAGTCAGAGCGCCTCCTAACGACTCGTTATCGTCGACGACCAACACGGCCGGAATATTCCCGGCAAATTTGACCGATCGGTTTGTCCATATGCCGCAGCGAGCCATGTCAGTTCCTCGCTAACGACATTAGGTTGCTCTCTGAAGCGCACGGCGTATGCCAGGGGAGCGATGGACGTACATAAAAGCGAAATCAGTCTGGGGCGCTGCATCGCGCTCGCCCGAGATGTCTCCGCTGAAAAAATTGCCGTACGAGCCGGCGAATTCCGCCCAACTCCGCCGACGTACTGACACCCTCGTTCAACGGGCTGTCACTGCTCTGGAAGCGGCCATTCAACGCGAACCGCGCCGAGTGGCTCTTGAGGGTCGCCTACGGAAGTTCAAGGTCATGGCGCCTCCGATACCCGGATCGTCGCCCCCTACTTCCCGGTTCGGCCACAACGTGTCGTTTGGCAAGCGGGGAAGCCTGCCGTTGCAACGGCAGCAATACTCCGGAACCTGACGGACGGACTAGACGGGCAGTTCGGCCATTGCCGGCACTGGAGCGGGTTGAGTTGTACGTCAGCAATGCCGCGGATTGCTGACGATGGCGGCATCGAGCAGTCAAACGTCAGCCACCTGCATTAGCGAACTAACACGCCCCCCCTTGTGGTCATTGGACCATCAACCAGTCAATGGCCCGGATGCGCTGCAATTTCAGAGTTGAACTTGATGTGTCAGATGCCAACGCAGGGTGGTTCACTATCCGCAACCAGAGCGGCAGGGATCCGGAGGGAGCGCGTGTGTCGGGCGTACATAGGTTCCGGCAGCGCACACGAAGCTTACCGCGAGAAGGGTCAGGAAAATTCGCTTCAGTCTGCTCATGTCCGCCTCCGTTAGATGATGGTGCACGTTCCGCGGGCGGCGCGCCCGCGAGACCATGCAAGACGTTTCGTTGACGCAATGACTTACTGACCGAAGTAAATCGGCTTCATGCCGTCACGCGCCGCGGGCGCGCCGGATGCTGACGAGCCGCTAACCACCCCACCGTAACTGCTCGAGCCGCTTTGCCTGGCCACACGCGCTTCTGCAGCCTGGATCTCAGTTGGATAGGTTGTATTGTCGCCGTCGCCCGGGTGATAGCCGGCTTGTTCCAGCTGGACGAGCTCGGCGCGGACCTGCGCACGGGTCATGTCCGTGTTCGATTGCGCAAACGAGACAATGGGAGCAGCCATTATTGTAAGGATACCTAATATTTTACAAATGGGTTTCATGTTGAGTTACCTCCAACGATTGCTACGCACGATACAGCACGCCATCTGTCTACAAACCGGACTTACGCGAGAGAGGTTCAGGAACGTAGGCGATGGTCAAGAGCGTGAGCCGTTAACTGACTGAGCCCGGCAGCGCAGGCGCTTCCCAGTAACACGGGTCGAGTCGTGCCAAAACTAGCCGTTCTACTCCGTTTATTTCCTCCTCTATCGAGTGGTCTTGCCCAGATCGGTCACTCTTCAATCGTGCAGGACTGGGTTGAAGAGAGCCGCAAGCGGAATACACTTTCACTATATTTTTATGAGCGCCCGCTTACCTCCATCACCTGATGGAGATTGGCCAGCGATGCGTAGCTCGAAGCTTTCGCATGGTCACGAAAGCCAGGTTTGAGGCTGGTACCTGACAGCATTCGCGATCGGAGCGGCGGAGGTCGCGATGTCGTATGACAGCCAGCTTTCAACGGTCATTGCTTCCCTATACGACGCAGGGCTGGAGCCCGAGCGGTGGCCGACGGCACTCGAAAGCTTTGTCGGGTTTCTGGGTGTCATGCATGCGCATCTGTGGCGCGGGCATGCGACCGCGCGGTTGAGATCGGTCGGCTGGGCGGGGACCGCCCCGCGCTTCGTTCGAGCGTATGAGGAACACTATGTTCGGATGGACCCCTTCGCAGCGGCACGGACCTGGCCATCTGGCACCATTCTGACCGATCCAATGGTGACCGCGAGGGCGGAAATCGAGCGCAGTGAATTTTTTCAGGATTGGGCACGCCCTCAGGGCATGAATACCGCAGTCGGCGCGAACGTTGCCCTGGACGGTCGTAATGTCGCCGTGCTCGTTGCGACGCGGCGACGGCGTGACGGAGATTTTGGGCAGAAGGATCTCGACCTGCTGGCCGGACTGCTCCCTCATTTTCAACGGGCGATGAGAATGAACTCGCGTTTGTGCGGGATCAGCGTCGTAGAGCATGCTGCCAGTGCGGCGCTTGACGCGTTGAGCCATGGCGTTCTGATCGTCGATGAGACCTGCCATGTGCTGCTTGCCAATCGCGCCGCGGAAGAAATGCTGACGTCCGCCGACGGGATCGGATCAGGGCAGCACGGGTTGTTCGCGATGACTACAACACTGACGAACAAACTTCACGCGCTCGTGGCACACGCCGGCGGTGTCGCAACGGACCGGCCAACAGGCGGCGCAATCGCGCTGGCGCGTCCGTCGATGAAGCGCTCATATCAGGTGCTCATTTCGCCCTTGAGCGTGGAGACTGGCTGGGCGATCGGCGTTTCGCAAAAGCCTGCAGCCCTGATCCTTGTCGTTGACCCGGAATACGTGCCGGTCAGTCCCGAACAACGGCTGCGAACCCTCTATAACTTGACCCGCGTTGAAGCACGCGTGGCGTGCGAGATTCACAAGGGCGCGAGTCTGAACGCGGTCGCTGAACTACTCAATGTTCAACCGTCGACCGTGCGGACACATTTGCATCACGTCTTCCAAAAAACGGAAGCTCGACGTCAAGCTGATCTGGTGCGCCTGATCGAACAAGTGTCGAGTTCACTGGGGAATACATCGTGAGGCATAGGCCACCGCTACGACAAATATCACCGCGTCCTGTTCATGATTCGCGTCCTGCCTTAGCGCATGTGCGGTGGCCCGCATCGAGCTCCGTCATCGCGATACGCCCGCAGCGTTCCGATTGAAATGCGCAACTCTATCGGCTGGTTTCGTTGAGAAGGCTGGCGGCTGGCTGACCTTCCCGAGCTGACGGCGAACGACGCGTCCTGGCCTACATCACCCGGTCGACGAGTCTCCACAGACCGGACGATGAAACCGCCGAAGGCACTTCCCGGGCGGTTTCCGTGAATAAGTAAAGCCGGCCTGTTGCGACCATTCGCCCGTTGCATAGAGCCGTCCACTCGAGCGGCTGTTCTACGTCCGCAACCAACACGACAGCCAGGACGCACGTCGCGGCCTATGGCGGCAAAGGGGTGGCTTGTGTTCCACATCAAACACGACGCACTGCGGCGAACCGTCAGCGCCCTTCTTCAGTTCCGCGTCGCCGCGGCAGGGATACTGAAAAGGTCGTCTCCGTATCGCTGGACCGCGTTTCGATAGCCCCGTCATGGGCCCGGGCGATTTCGCTTGCGATATACAACCCTAATCCGAGGTTACCGCCCCGTTCGTCATCACCCTGACGATCCGGTCCTCGCATCAGCGGATCGAAGATGCGTGCAAGCGTCGTGGTTCCGATTGCCGTTCCGCGGTTGGTGACATCGATACGGACATGCGTTGTGTCGCCAGTTACCGTCACGCGCACGGGCGCGTCCTGTGCACCATACTTGATGGCATTGAGAACAAGATTGCCCAGCAGTTGCTGCAGACGCGGACCATCCCAATCTCCCTGCGAGTCGCCACTGACCTCGAGATCAATCTGCCTGTCGGGATGAATGGCGCGGAGCTCGTCCACCTCATCGGCTAGCACATCTGCCAGGTTGACATTCGTCGCTATCACGTTAATTCCGAGACCAAGCCTGGTCCGGTTAAATTCCGTGAGGTCGTCAAGCAATGCCTGCATCCGGGCTCCGCTGCGTATCAGGCGCCCGGCGGCCTTCGATACCTGCTCTCCTGCATTGAGGACCGCCAGATAAGATGCGGTGACCTGGATCGCCTGCAGGGGGCTGCGCATGTCGTGCCCCAGCATGCCAAGCAGGAGGTTCCGGTTCTGCTCGATCTGCGCATTGAACGCGGTGACCGATTCGGCAAGCGCATGGTCGATCGCTTCATTGAAGCGGATAACGTCGCCCGGATCGGGCGCTTCGAACTTGCAGTCGTCCATCCACAGACGCAGGACGCCGGCGCGCAGAGCGCGGTACTCGGCGACGATCTGGTTCACGCTGAAGCCCGCCTGTGCCCTGAGAACGCCGTGCTTTTGCGCGGCAGTCTCTTCGTCCGGATCAATCAGACCCGTCCCGCGCCCCATTGATTTTTCGCGTTGGGCTTCCCGGGTTTGTGAGGTTCGCAGGTCCATTGCCACGTCATGCAGCATCTCCTTCACCTGTTCGCGCAGGTGCGACGGTTCCATATGTCCCGCTGCCGGTAGAAGCGTGCCCGCGAATGCCTCCCATTGCTTCGCAATCGGCTCCATGTCCCGCAAGATAAAGTCTGAGAGTCTCATGCCTGGGTCTCCGAACCGTAAATGTGGTGCCATGCCGGGGGCCGCGTACCGATGTGATGCGCAAACTGGCGACTGGCCGCTACCGGACGAACGCGGGGTGGGTACGAGCGACATGCCTGGTCAATCGCCTCTTCGCCATAGCCCGTCGCAAAGACGAAGCAGATCTGTCTGGCAGCCAGCGCCTGCGCGACGGGATAGGACTTCTGCCCGTGCAGATCCACATCGAGTATCGCAGCATCAATGTCATTAACCTTTTCGACGAAGGACAGCGCTTCCTGTATTTCGCTCACCGGGCCCTGTCCCTCACTGTCGGGGACCACGCAGAGTCGAAATTGGGCGCCGGGAGCCCGCTCCCGGCGCATTTTTCTTTCGCGTTTTCAGCCAGACGACACACAAGCCGCCAGCCCCAAATGCGAAGCGGGAGCCGGCTCGACGCCGCTCCCGCCAGATCACTTCGTTGTGCTCACAAACACCGCAAGCCGCTGCGGCGACGCTCAACTCATGTGCAGACCGCCATTGAGCGAGAAGTCCGCGCCGGTCGAGAAGCCCGATTCGTCGGACGCGAGCCACGCCACGATCGAGGCGATTTCCAGCGGCTCGCCGAGGCGCCGCACCGGAATGCTGTCGACGATCTTCGAGAGCACTTCGGGCTTCACCGCCTTGACCATGTCCGTGCCGATATAACCCGGCGAAACGGTATTGACCGTCACGCCCTTGGTCGCCACTTCCTGCGCGAGCGCCATGGTGAAGCCGTGAATGCCGGCCTTGGCCGTGGAGTAGTTCGTCTGACCAAACTGGCCTTTCTGCCCGTTCACCGACGAAATGTTGATCACCCGCCCAAAGCCCCGCTCGATCATGCCGTCGATCACCTGCTTCGTCACGTTGAACAGGCTCGTGAGGTTGGTGTCGATCACCGCGATCCAGTCTTCGTGCGTCATCTTGCGAAAGACGACGTCGCGCGTGATGCCCGCGTTGTTGACCAGAATGTCGATCTCGCCAACGTCCTTCTTCACCTTCTCGAACGCGGCCGCCGTGGAGTCCCAGTCGGCCACGTTGCCTTCCGACGCGACGAACTCGTAGCCCAGCGCCTTTTGCTCGTCGATCCAGCGCGCTTTGCGTTGCGAGTTCGGACCGCAGCCCGCGATCACCGTGTAGCCATCCTTGTGCAGACGCTGGCAGATGGCCGTTCCGATGCCGCCCATGCCGCCGGTCACGTAGGCAATACGCTTTGCCATAGATCCTCCTTTTGCTTTAGGGGGTAGGTGAGTTGGGAAAGACTCTGGAGGATGGAGTCAGTTTGACGAGCGCCATCCAGCCGGGCGATGGGGAAATACCCGTACAGGAAAACGCCTGCCGCAACCATTCCGTAAGACAGGGCGTGCCGGCGTTGTCTCGATGTCGCCGGCGGACCGAACAAGCCTAGCAGCGTCTTTTGGGGGACACAAGGCGATCACGCCCTTAGACGTGGGCAAAAGCACACAATTACCTGGCACGCCTCAATAAGTGTGCGCACAAAGATGTGTTTTGCATAAGAATACGGCCCGATATCCAGCCGGGCCGCAAGCAAGCTGACCGCAAAGGCGTCAAAGGCCGGCGGCAAGGCGCTCGTTACCCAATCCTTCAGGCAGGCCCGTCACATAATCCAGCCGCCCGACCGCTTCGAGCAGCGAGCGGCCGGCAATCGTGAGCGCCAGCCGGCGATGACCTTCCGTCCAGTGCTCGAGCGCGACCAGCTGACGCTCGAGCAGCGTGTCAAGCTCCTGACGATTCATGTCGATCTGGTCCGGCGAATGGCGGACCAGCATCAGCGTGGCAAATTCCTTAGGGCTCAGCAATGTCGTCTCCCAGTAACTCTCATGCCGCAACCAGGGGGCACAGGGCCGCATATATTCGAGGTTCAATGTGACACTGGCATGACTGTCACAATTTCGCGCCGGCGCTGTATTGATCCTGCATATCCGAGGCTGCCGCCCGCTTTTCGGGTGGCGGCACGTGCGTCGGCACGAGCGCGACGCCGCACTCCTCCACGAGGTTGCGCAGCGAGGTGGGAAAGAGCGTGCCGGGGTCGTCGGCAATGCCGGCGCCGTCGTCGCGCAGCGCCGCGCCGATGCCCACCACGATGGTCGCGCCGGGCGCGCGCTCGCGCAGGCGCCGCACGAGATTGCGCAGGTACGGCGCCGACTCGGGCGCGTCGAGCGACACCACGCAGATTGCCGGCGAGCGCTCGTCGATCATGGCCCCACGCGTGGCGCGCACTTCGTCGTAAGTGGTGGAGGTACACGGAATATTGCGCCGCATGAGCAACTGGCCGACGATCGCCACCGCCACGTCGTCGAACGCGCCGCGCCCGGGCACGCAGAGCACCTCGCCCGCATCCGGCGAGAGCGTGAACTCAATGACGCGCGCGCCTTCGTCCGCGCCCTCGGCAGCGCGTTTCGCGTTCTCGTCTTCGGCTGCGGCGTGGCGCGAATCGTCTACCGATTCGAGGTCCTCGACAATATCGAGCAACGCCTGGTTGATGCGCGCGACCTGCTCGGCGGGCAGCACGCCGCGAATGGCGTCGTTGCGCGCGAAGCGCAGGCCCTCGAACACCACCTGCTCGTAGTAGTCGATGAGCGGCATGGTCGTGAGCAGCCGGTCGGCCTGCAGCAGCGCTTCGTGCGGATCGTCCGCGAGCAGGCGCTGATAGCAGGTTTGCGCGGGCGTGAGTGCGGGCTGGTCGCCCAGCAGGATCGTGAGGAAGTTCAGGCGGTCCACGTAGCGGCCCAGCGTGACGATGCACAGCGTGAGCGGCGTGGAAAGCACGAGCCCCACCGGCCCCCACAGCCAGCTCCAGAAGATCGCCGCCACCACCACGGCGAGCGGCGAGAGCCCCGAGCGACGGCCATAGAGCATCGGCTCGGCGAACTGGCCCGCCACCACGTCCACGACGATGAAGAAGATCAATGTCGTGACCGCCATGGTCCATTGCGGCTGCGTGGCCGCGGCGACGAGCGTCGCCATGATCGCGGCGATCCAGATGCCGATGTACGGCACGAAGCGCATGAGCGCCGCGACCGCGCCGAACAGCAGCGCGCCCGGCACGCCGATGCCCGCCAGCCCCAGCGCGATCACCCCGCCCACCGTGACATTCACGCCGAGCTGCGCGACGAAGTAGCGCGAAAGCCGCTGCGAGGCGTCGTTGATGGCGGTCGTGGTGCGGTGCAGGTCGTCGGAGCCGAACACACTGATGAGCCGGTCGCGCAGATCCTCTCGCTGGAACAGGATGAAGATCGTCACCACGAGCACGATGAAAGTCGTTTCGAGCGGCGCGATAGCCGGAGCAAGCGCCTTTTGCGCAAGCGTGAGCGGCGTCGGCGCGGGGTTATGGATCTCCACGGGCATGGGCTGCTGCGGCTGATTGCGCGCCGCACGGCCGCGCGGCTGCGGCGGCGCGGGCGGCGGTGTAGGCGTCACGCGCTGCAGCGCGGTCGCGGCGCGCGACATTAGCGAATCGGCGCGGCCCACGGTCTTTTCCTGCACCGTTTGCACTTTCTGCTCGATCTCCTCCTGATACTGCGGGAGGGAGGCGGAAAGCTGGTAGACCTGCGCGGCGATCAGCGCGCCCACGCCGGCGAGCGCGAGCACGGTGGTGAGCACCGCCACGAGGATGGCGAGGAACTGCGGCACATGAAAGCGCCGCAGCGTGGTCACGAGCGGCGCGAGCAGAAAGCTCAGCAGCACCGAAAGCGTAATGGGAATCAGCACCGCGCGCCCGAAGTACAGGCCGCATACCACAACCACGCCGGTGATGACGGAGGCCAGGCTGTGCAGCGTGGGCGGGCTTGGCGGAAACACCCGGTTGCGTCGACCTTGCGGCGGCAGCGGGAAATTCATATCGGATCGGATCGGCAAAAAAAGGGGACATCGGGCCGCGCAAGCTCGGGCAAGCGCACGGCCCCTCTACACGTACAAGCACGCACAAACATGCACGAGGCGAACCTCAAAATGGTACTGCGCCTACGCACGTCGGGCGCGGCCGTGCAGATTTTCGCAGGTCGCGAGAGTCAGACGCAAAAACCGCGCGTCACTGCGTTTGCGTCTTGCCCGACACGATTTCCTGATTGCGCGAGACGAGGAACTGGATCAGCCCATCCACGCCGCCCTGCTGGATCTTCTCGTTGAACTGCTGGCGATAGGTCTGGATCAGCCACGCACCGAGCACGTTCAGGTCGTAAAGCCGCCAGCCCTGCGGCGTCTTGTACAGGCGGTAATCGATCTCGAGCGGATTGCTGTTGGTCTGCGCAAGCGTGCGCACCACGACGTCGGTGTCGCCGGGCGAGTTGCGCATCGGCGGGTAATCGATCTTCTGGTCGGGCTTCAGTTGCGCAATGGCGCCCGAGTAGAGATGAATCAGCAACAGTTGGAACTGCTGCTCGATCTGCGCCTGCTGCTCGGGCGTGGCCGTGCGCCAGTGCGGACCCATGGCGAGGCGCGTGGTGCGGCGGAAATCGACGTACGGAAGAATGTCGCGGTTGACGATGTCCTGAATGCGCGCGATGTCGTCGGGCGCGACGGACTTCGTGCGCACCTCGTCGAGCACCTGCTGCGTGGCGGTCTTGATGAGCGCCTGCGGGTCCGACTGGTCCACCTGGGCCGATTGGGCAAATGCCGCCGTGGCGGGCAGGAACGACAAACACCACGCAACGAGCGCGGTCATGCGGAATAACCTGGTCATCGATATCTCTGGGCAATGGCGGGAGGGGCGAGGCGGCGCGAAGCCGACGAGCCGGCGACACCGGCATGCCGGCGCGCGAGCGCCGCACGCCGGACGCATCGCGCGTGCGCACGCCAGCGCTCAGTCTAGCGGGTCGGGCGCTGTCCGGTCGGATCGCTGTGCGGCCCGTGCGCCTCACGCGGCTCGCGCCGCTCGCGCATTCAAGCGCGGGGCGTGCGCGCACGCCCACTGGACTGCGCGAGGAACGCCTCGAGCCCGAACAGCCAGGCAATGCAAAACGAGAGGCGCGAAAACGCGGCCGGCATCGGGTCGCTGTCGCTTTCCTCGGCCCCCTCCTCCAACGCGGTCTCGCCAGAAGCGAGCGCGCCTCCCAGTGGCGCGGACGTCGTCGGTAACGGCGATTGCTGGCGAGACAGGGATTCGGGCTCCATGGCGACGGTGCTCCTCGGTGCGGACCGGATTGTGATTGGCGCAAGCTACGCAGCAAGACTCATACCATCCGATGGCGCCACGCCCGACCTCGTCCCGGGAGCCGTCACGAATCTGTCGCGCGACCTCCGCTGTGTAAAAACTACAAGCGCGTCACGGCAAAGCGGAAAACCCGGCACGCGTCAGGCCCACCGGCCGTTGCACCGGCAAGCAGGCACGAAAAACGCATGCAGCCAAACGCCCGCCCGTTCGCTGGCCTTGCATGCGCACGTAATCGGTTCAAGCGCGGTTCACGCGCGCTCCGCTCGAAACTGAATTGGGATCGAATCGATACGATGGTGTAAGGTTCAGCGGTTCGTCTCGACGACGAGGCGCGCGCCCATCGTTCAGGAGATCGCATGAACACACCGGAACAGGTTCGCATTGCGGACATCCTCGGCCAGCATCGCGACACGCTGCTCGCCGAATGGCTGCGCCTGCATCTGCCGATCGCGCTGCGGCGCGGCCTCGCGATGGAAGCGGAAATTCGCGAGCAGTTCTCCGCGTTCCTCAATGTCTTTCTCGACACGCTGCCCAACACCGACACCTTCGATGCCAGCCGCCCCGAGTGGGAACCGGTGCGCGCGTTCCTTTCGGAAATGTCGGCGCATCGCGCGCGTCAGGGCTACACACCGGTCGAGACAGCGACCTTCGTGTTCTCGTTCAAGGAGCCGCTCTACGCGCGCCTGCGCGAAGGCTACGCGCACAACCCCGCCGAACTCGCCCAGGTGAGCTGGCAGGTGAATCTGCTGCTCGACGGTTTCGGCCTCTATACCACCGACGTCTTCCAGAAAAGCCGCGAAGCGATCATCGCGCGCCAGCAGGAAGAGTTGCTGGAGCTCTCCACACCTGTCGTGCAGCTTTGGGAAGGCATTCTCGCTTTGCCGCTCATCGGCACGCTCGACTCCGCGCGCACCCAGGTCGTGATGGAGAGCCTCCTGCAGAAGATCGTCGACACGGGCGCGGGCCTCGCGGTCATCGACATTACCGGCGTACCCACCGTCGACACGCTCGTCGCGCAGCATCTGCTCAAGACCGTGGCCGCCGCGCGCCTCATGGGCGCGGACTGCATCATCAGCGGCATCCGTCCGCAGATCGCGCAGACCATCGTGCACCTGGGCGTCGATCTCAGCAACGTCACAACCAAGTCCACGCTCGCCGACGCCTTCGTCATCGCGCTGCAGCGCATCGGCGCGACCATCACCACGCCGAAAGCCACGGCCTGACTACCACTGAGCGTACGACGCACGGGAACCGCACACGATGGAACGCATTCCGATTCTGCGCCTCGGCGACTGCCTGATCGTCACGATCCAGGTGGACATGCACGACCGCCTCGCGATCGCACTGCAAGACGACCTCACCGAGCGCATCGTGAAGGAGTCGGCCAAGGGCGTGCTGATCGACATCTCGGCGCTCGACGTAGTCGACTCGTTCATCGGCCGCATGATCAGCAACACAGCCGCCATGGCGATGGTGCTCGACGCGCAGACGGTGGTGGTCGGCATGCAGCCGTCGGTGGCGATCACTCTGGTCGAGCTCGGTCTCACGCTTACGGGCGTGCGCACCGCGCTCAATGTCGAAAAAGGCATGGCGTTGCTCAAGCAGCGCCGGCTCCGTCAAGTCCCATGACGCCCTCATGACTCCGTTAGCTTGCACGTCTCTTGCATTCGATCATGAATAGCAACGACACGACCGGAAGGCTCGCGGCCCAGGTGAGCCTGCGTTCGGACGAGGAAATCGTCCGGCTACGACAGATCGTGCGCGACGCCGCCATCGCGCAGGGGTTCTCGCTCATCGAGCAGACCAAGTTCGTGACGGCGGCGAGCGAACTCGCGCGCAATACGCTGCAGCATGGACGCGGCGGCGACGCACGGCTGGAAGTGCTGGAACGCGGCGTGCGCGTGGGCCTGCGGCTCTCGTTCGTCGATCAGGGTCCGGGTATTGCCGATATCGAACGCGCGCTGCAGGACGGCTTCACGAGCGGCAACGGCCTGGGCCTGGGCCTGGGCGGGTCGCGGCGCCTGTGTGACGAGTTCACGATCGAATCGACGCCGGGTGCCGGCACAATGGTCACCATCACGAAATGGAAAGTACGCTAGACGGCGCAGCCGGTTCCGCCGGCGGCAGCCACCGGTCCTTCGAGATCGGCGACGCAAGCGGCGTCGCCTATGCACGCCGCGGCGCGGCCGAAGCCGCGCGCATTGCCACGCTCAGCGAGACCGACGCCGGGCGCCTCGCGATCGTGCTCACGGAAGCGGCCACCAACATCCTCAAGCACGCCGGCCACGGCGAACTGCTCGTGCGAGCCATGGACGGCGCGGTGGAGCTGATCGCGCTCGATAGCGGCCCCGGCATGACCGACGTAGGCGCGGCGCTCGCCGACGGCCACTCCACGACCGGCACACCTGGCACCGGGCTCGGCGCGATGCGGCGGCTCTCGAACCAGTTCGCCGTCTATTCGCAGCCGGGCATGGGCACCGTGCTGCGCGCGCTCGTGCAAAAGAGCGGCGGCAACGCCGCCCGCGCGGCGTTCACCGGCCCCGAGATCGGCGCCGCGTGCGTGCCCTATCCCGGCGAGGAAGTCTGCGGCGACGGGTGGCTCGCGCAGATCGACCAAAGCGGACTCACGCTCGCGCTCGCCGACGGCCTCGGCCACGGCGCCGAAGCCCACGTGGCCGCCGTGGCCGCGCTCGACGTACTGCGCCGCCGCGCCGGGCTCGCGCCCGCCGCGCTCATGGAACTCTCGCACGCGGCGCTGCGCGCGACGCGCGGGGCCGCGCTGGCGCTCGTGCGCATCGATCTTGCGCGCGGCACGCTCGCGTTCTGCGGCACGGGCAACATCTCGGCGGTCGCGTATGGCGCGGGCCGCCCTGCGCAACGGCGCTCGAGCGACGGCCACGCCGCAGCCGGCCATACGCAGCGGCCCGCCAGCGCAGGCGTACCTTCCGCGCGCGAGTGCTACCAGATCGTCTCGCGCAACGGCATCGTGGGTCACACGATGCGCGGCACCCAGGAGTTCGAGCTCACGTGGGGCGAGAACGCGCTCCTCGTGCTGCATTCGGACGGCATCGGCACCCGCTGGGATCTTGCCGCCTGGCCCGGACTCGCCAACCAGCCCGCCGTCGTGATCGCGGCCGTCCTCTACCGAGACTTCGCGCGCCGGCGCGACGACGCCACCGTCGTCGTCGTGCGCGCCCGCCCCGGAGTACAGTTGAGCCATGAATAAGCCCCTGCTGCGCATCCGGCTTGAAACAGCCCAGGACGTCGTCGCCGCGCGCCGCCGCGCGCGCGAGCTGGCCGCCGGGCTCGGCTTCTCGCCGCTCGATCAGACGCGCATTGCGAGCGCCGTCTCCGAGATCGCCCGCAACGCGTTCGAATATGCGGGCGGCGGCGAAATCACGTTCGCGCTGGAAAGCGAGCGCTCGCGCGAAGCGCTCGCCGTGCAGGTGAGCGACCACGGCCCCGGCGTGCGCGAGCTCGAAGCCGTGCTCGACGGCACCTATCGCTCGCCCGGCGGCATGGGCCTCGGCATTACGGGCAGCCGGCGCCTGATGGACCGCTTCGACATTCGGTCCTCGGCGAGCGGTACGACCGTCACCATGGCCCGCGACTTGCCGCACGAGCGCGGCGCGGTGTGCGGCAAGGAACTCGAGCGCATCGTGCGGGAACTGTCCGCGCGCAGTCCGCAAGATGGCGCGCATGGCGACTCGCTCGAAGAACTGCAGCAGCAGAACCGCGAACTCGTCACGGCGCTCGACGAACTGCGCGAACGCCAGGACGAACTCTCGCGGCTCGCGCAGGAGCTGGAGGCGACCAACCGCGGTGTGGTGGCGCTCTACGCCGAGCTCGACGAGCGCGCCGAGGAGCTGCGCCGCGCCGACATGATGAAAACGCGCTTTCTCTCGAACATGAGCCATGAACTGCGCACGCCGCTCAGTTCGATCCGCGCGCTCGCCAACCTGCTGCTCAACCGGCTCGACGGCGACCTGAGCGTGGAGCAGGAGCGCCAGGTCAGGCTGATTCTTTCGTCTGCGGAAAGCTTGGGCGAGACGGTGAACGACCTGCTCGACCTCGCGAAGATCGAAGCCGGCAAGACCGAAGTCGCTCCCGCGTGGTTCGATGCCGCCGACCTCTTCGCCGCGCTGCGCACGATGCTCATGCCGCTGCTCGACACCCCGCACGTCACGCTCGAATTCGGCTCCACGGCAGGCCTGCCGCAGCTTTACACCGACGAACCGAAGCTCACTCAAATCCTGCGCAATTTCGTTTCGAACGCGATCAAGTACACCGAGCACGGACAGATTCGCGTCGGCGCCCAGTGCATGCCCGGCAATGGCGACGACTCGCGCATCACCTTCTTTGTCGCGGACACGGGCATCGGAATTGCGCCCGAGCACCACCAGATCATTTTCGAGGAGTTCGGCCAGGTGCAGAACCGCCTGCAGCAGCGTGTGAAGGGAACGGGTCTTGGCCTGCCGCTGTGCCGCAAGCTTGCGGCGCTCCTGGGCGGAGAAGTGGGCGTGGAAAGCGAGCCCGGCGTGGGCTCGACGTTCCGCCTGAACGTGCCGGTGCGCCTCGCTACGTCCGTCGAGGACGAACCCGAGACCTCCGGGGACGCGGCGCCATGAACGCACCCGCCACGCTCATCCTCAACGTCGACGACAACGAAGGCGCGCGCTACGTGAAGTCTCGCGTGCTGCGCCACGCCGGCTACGCCGTGATCGAAGCCGCGACTGGCCAGGCCGCGCTCGAAGCCGTGCGCGAACACGCGCCCGCGATCGTGCTGCTCGACGTGAAGCTGCCCGATATCAGCGGTATCGAGGTGTGCCGCCTCATCAAGGCGGACCCGGAAACGAACTCCACGCTCGTGCTGCAAACGTCGGCCGCGGCCGTACAAACGCGCGACAAGGTCCTCGCGCTCGACGGCGGCGCCGACAGCTACCTGACTGAGCCCGTCGAACCCGCCGAACTGGTGGCGAACGTGCGCGCCCTGCTGCGCCTCTACGCCGCCGAAAAAGCGCTGCGCGACGCCGACCGCCGCAAGGACCGCTTTCTCGCGACGCTCGCGCACGAACTGCGCAATCCGCTCGCGCCGATACGCAACGCCATCGAGCTGCTCGACCCGCGCCACGGCGCAAACGACGCGATGCGCGCCGACGCGCGGCAGATCGCGAGCCGCCAGGTCGAGCATCTCGGGCGCCTCGTCGACGATCTGCTCGACGTCTCGCGCATCTCTCACGGCAAGATCACGCTGCAGATGAGCACGCTCGACCTGCGCGAGATCGTCGATGTCGCCGTGGAAACGAGCCGCCCGTTCCTCGACGCGAAGTTGCAAACGCTCACGGTCGAGATCGACTGCGAGCCGTGCCATGTGACCGGCGACGCGATACGCGTGGCGCAGATCATCAGCAACCTGCTTTCCAACGCGGCGAAGTACACCGCCGAAGGCGGCCAGATCGTGTTGCGGCTCGAAGCGGACGTCTACGAGATCCTGATTCGCGTGCGCGACAACGGCATTGGCATCGCGCCCGACGAGTTGCCCTACGTGTTCGATCTCTTCATGCAGTCGCGCGAGGCCGTGAAGCGCGCCGACGGCGGCCTCGGCATCGGTCTCGCACTCGTGCGCGAACTCGCGGAATTGCATGGCGGCTCGGCGAGCGCGCATTCGGACGGGCTTGGGCGCGGCTCGGAATTCGTCGTGCGTCTGCCGCTCGCACGGGCGCCACAATGCGACGCACCGCGCGAGCAGCCGCCGGGCGCAGGGGATCAAACCGCGCCGCCGCGTCGCCGCGTGCTGATCGCCGACGACAACGTCGACTCCGCCTCGTCGCTGCTCATGCTGCTGGAACTCGAAGGCCACGAGGTGCGCGTGGCCCACGACGGCCCGAGCGCGCTCGCGCTCGCGCAGCGCTTCCTGCCTCACGTGGCGATACTCGACATCGGTCTGCCCGGCATGGATGGTCACGCGCTGGCCAAGGCGCTGCGCGCCGAGCCCGCCACGGCACACGTGCAACTGATCGCGCTCACGGGCTATGGCCAGGAGCGCGACCGCCTCGCCGCGAGCGAGGCTGGCTTCGACCGGCATCTCGTGAAGCCCGCGCCATTCGAAGAGATCTTGCGGGAAATCGAAAGCGCGCCGCCGGGTTAAGTTACGCTGTGCGGTCCGCTATCAGGACAAGAAGCAGGAGAAGAACCGCATGGACGTCCGCCCGCTCGATGTTCAAGACCTCGAACTGATCTGCCGTCATCGTGAGGCCATGTTCCGCGAAGCGGGCCGCGACGAGGCCACGCTGCGCACGATGACCGAACACTTTCGCGCGTGGCTCGCGCCGCGCCTTGCCGATGGCGCGTACTTTGGCTACGTGCTGAGCGAGCGCGGCGAGGCGATTGCGGGCATCGGGCTCATGCTGATCGACTGGCCGCCGCATCCTTTACACCCCGAAACGGCCCAACGCGGCTATGTGCTCAATGTCTACGTCGAACCCGGCGCGCGGCGGCGCGGTCTCGCCCGCGAGCTCATGCGGCTCGCCGATGAGGCATTCGCCCGGCGCGGGGTGACGTACGCGATTCTGCACGCCACCGAGCAGGGGCGCCCGCTCTACGAGGGCCTCGGGTGGCGCGCAACGACGGAAATGGCGACAGCGGTACTCCCCGCTCGCGCCTGATCCACCACCACCCGCGCCGCGCCAGCCCCCGTTCGCGGCCACTTTCCCACCGTTCGTCGCACGGCCCTCGCCGAGCGCCCCGCCGCTCTCCACACTGCAGCCATCGACTTCGCTCGACCTGCCAAGGAGAGCCAGCATGCCTGTCATCATTGCGGCGCACATCGTCGCCGCGACGCTTTCTGTCATACTCGGAACCGCCGTCACGCTGGCCGAAAAAGGCAGCACACGGCACAAGTGGCTCGGCCGCCTGTGGGTGCTGACGATGTTCGCGACCGCGCTCAGTTCGTTCGACATCCGCGAACTGAATCCGGGGCATTTCTCCTGGGTTCACGGCCTTTCGCTGCTGACGTTCGCGAGCGTCGGGCGCGCCATTTGGGCGATCCGCCACGGCAATGTGCGCGGCCATCGTCTGGCCATGCGCGGATCGTTCTTCGCACTCGTCATGGCCGGCCTCGCCGCCGTTGCGACGCCGCACCGGCTGCTCAATCTCATCGTCACGAACTGGATCGCATGATTCCTGGCACGCACGTCGAGTTTCCGAACGTCGCCGCCCACGTGCCCGCGCCGGCGGCCAAAGCCCTGCTCGCCGGATTCGCGCGCGAGGGGGCGATCGTCGTCATCGGGAACACGCTGATCGCCGTCGCGCTCACCGTCGTCGGCTTTCACCGATTCATCGACAACTTCGTCTTCAGCCAGGCGATCGGGCTCTCGATCATGCTGCTGCTCGACGTCGCCCGCTTCTTTCTGCAGCGCCGCAACGCGCTCACAGGCCCGCGGCTCGCGCTCGCGATGGTGCTCGCCATCATGCTCGGCGCGGAGCTCGGGCGCTCGATTGCGAGCCTGGTGCTCGGCCTGGGCCTGCGCTACGCGTTCGAGACGAGGGATCTCCCGCTCACGGGCTGGATCGCGCTCACCGCCACGCTGCTCGTCACCTGGTATGGCTGGTCGCGCACGCGCATTGCCGAGTTGAGCGAGCAGGTCGCGCGCACGGCATGGCAAAAGGAAGCCGCCGAGCGCACGGCGCTCAGCGCGCGCCTGCAGGCGCTGCAGGCGCAAATCGAGCCGCACTTTCTCTTCAACACGCTCGCGACGCTCGACAGCCTGATCGCGTCCGATCCCCCTCGTGCGCGCGACCTGCTTGCCAGCCTCAACCGCTTCCTGCGCGCGACGCTCGAGGCCTCGCGCGCCCAAAGCGAAACGCTCGCGGTGCAGTTCAAGGTGCTCGACGCAATGCTCGCTGTGCACGCCATGCGCATCGGAGCGCGCCTCGCCTACTCGTTCGACCTGCCGCACGATTGCGCCGACCTCCCGGTACCGCCCATGCTGTTGCAGCCGCTCGTGGAAAACGCGCTCAAGCATGGCATTCAGGGCGCGCTCGAGGGCGGCAGAATCGACGTTAGCGCACGGCGTGACGGCGAGTATGCCGAGCTGACCGTAACCGATACGGGCCCCGGCTTTGGCGCGACGCCAGGCACCCAGGGCGCGGGCGTCGGGCTCGTGAACGTACGCGAGCGGCTTGCGGCGCTCTACGGCGAGCACGCCTCGCTCACGCTGATCGAGAACGTGCCGCACGGCCTCGTGGCGCGCGTGCGGCTGCCACTGCGCAATGCCTTTGACGTGAGCGTGCAGGAGTCCCGATCATGAAAAGCCACACGCCGGACACGCCGGACACGCCGACCGCGCTGATCGCCGAGGACGAACCGCTGATCGCCGCCGCGCTTGCGCGGGAACTCGCCGCCGTGTGGCCGGAATTGCGCATCGTCGCGACGGCTGGCAACGGCCGCGAAGCCATCGAGCGCATCGGTGCGCTTGCGCCCGACGTTGCGTTCCTCGACATCGCCATGCCGGGCGCGACCGGGCTCGATGTCGCGCGCGCCTGCGCGAATCTCGCCGCGCCGCCGCAGATCGTGTTCGTCACCGCCTACGACGCCTATGCGCTCGAAGCCTTCGAAGCCGCGGCCATCGACTATCTGCTCAAACCCGTGGAACCGGCGCGGCTCGCACGCACGGCCGAGCGCCTGCGCGCGCGGCTCGCGCGAGCGGCGGCGAGCGACACCGGGGCGCCGCAAATGCAGGCGGATCTGCAACGCGTGCTGCGCCAACTGGAAGCGATCACGCAGGACGTTCGCGAAGCGCGGGCCGGCGCGCAAGCAGGCAACGCGGACAGCACGCCGCGCGCGGCGCCGCTGCGCTATCTGCGCGCCTCCAGCGGCAACGACATCCGCATGGTGCCGGTGGACGATGTTTTGTACTTCGAAGCAGCCGACAAGTACGTCGTGGTCACGACGCGCAGCGGCGAACTGCTGATCCGCACGAGCCTGCGAGAGTTGTGCGCGCAACTGGACCCTGCGCGTTTCTGGCAGGTTCACCGCGGCACGGTGGTCAATGTGGACCAGGTGGAAAGCGCCTCGGTCAGCGCGATCGGGAAGATGACGCTGCAACTGCGCGGCCATGCCGGGGCGCTCGCGGTAAGCCGGCAATACGCCCACTTGTTCCGGCAAATGTGAGCGGGCCATGAGAGCACGCCGGCCTCAACGCGGCTCGCGTTTCAAATACCGCTGGGGCGTCTCGCCCATCGTCTTGCGAAACATCGTGATGAATGCGCTCGCATTCGCGTAGCCCAGTTCCGCCGCGATCTCCGCTACGCGCGCGCCTTGCGCGAGCTTCGACACCGCCTCGACGATGCGCAACTGCTGGCGCCAGTGGCCGAACGTCAATCCCGTTTCGTCCTTGAAGCGCCGCGCGAGCGTGCGCTCGCTCGCGCCCACGCGCTCGCCCCAGATGCCGAGCGAGTCGCCGTTGGCCGGCTCCGCCAGCAGGACATCGCAAATCTGCCGCAAGCGGCGGTCGAGCGGCAGCGGCAACCCTGCGCCCGAGGCCTCGCGAGAATTGCGCAATTCACTGAGCAACAACGGGGTAATGAGCGCGTAGCGGCACTCGGTGTCGCACGCGTGGTCTTCGACCATCGCCGCCACCAGTTCGCGCAGCAGCGACGAAACCGTCACGGCGTGGCATGCGGACTCCGGCCACGGCGACGCCTGCGGCGCGAAGACCACACAGTGCATGCGCACCGCGCTCGTCGCGATCAACTCGTGGCCCACACGCGGCGCAAGCCACAGCCCGCGTTGCGGCCCAAGCGTCCACATGCCGGTAGGCGTCGCCACGCGCAGCACGCCGCTCGTGGTGAAAACGAGCTGCGCCTGATCGTGCGAGCGCCGCGCCTGCCTCGCGCCCGCATCGTACTCATGGCTTGTCGCCGTGATGGATCGTTCGAGCGTGCGCTGCGTGCGCTCCGATTGGTGGAAGCTGATTTGATCCACGCATTTGAAATTTCTTCGCTGATTCACCTAGTTTTGTCTGTTTTTGCGCAATTTCCCGTCAACTCATCGCGCGAGATCGTCGTGTACCATATTTTGCATCGAATGACGATGAATTGCTAATGCAAACGAGAATGATTTGCAATTCAGTGAATGAATACGGTCCGACGACCCATCTAAGCCCCCCCTCCCCCCTGCGCCTGCGCGCCGCCGCCAAGATAGGTGGCACGCACCCGGTTGTCATCCGCCAGCTCACGCGCCGGGCCCGCGAGCGCCACGCGCCCGCCTTCCAGCACATAAGCCCGATTCGCAATGCGCAGCGCCTGGCGCGCGTTCTGTTCCACGAGCAGAACCGCCGTGCCCGCGTGGCTGATGCGCGCGATCACTTCGAAGATCGCCCGCACGAGCTTGGGCGCAAGTCCCATCGAAGGTTCGTCGAGCAGTACGAGTTTCGGTTTCAGCATGAGTGCACGCGCGATCGCCAACATCTGTTGCTCGCCGCCGCTTAGCGTGCCCGCAAGCTGATCCTTGCGCTCGCGCAGCCTGCCAAATGTTTCGTATGCCTGAGCAATGCCTTGATCGAGCGCGCCAGCATCGCGCCGCAAGAGATAGCCGCCAAGGCGCAAATTCTCCTCGACCGTCAACCCGCCGAAAATACGCCGCCCTTCAGGCACATGCCCGATCCCAAGCGCGACGATACGATGCGACGGCAGCCCGACGAGCCCCTGCCCCTCGAACGCAACGCTGCCGCCGCGCGGGCGCAGCAGCCCGGAGATGGTGCGCAGTGTGGTGGTCTTGCCCGCACCGTTAGCCCCGAGCAGCGCAACGATTTCGCCCGGCCCGACGTCGAGCGAAATGCCGTGCAACGCTTCGATGTTGCCGTAGTTCACGCGCAGGTCGCGAACGTCGAGGAGTTTGCCGGCCGTGTCTAATTCCATAGCGACTTCTCCCCGTCCGCGTTGTCGGGTCCGTCGTCTTCCTCGGCCGTGCCGAGGTATGCGTCGATCACCACAGGGTCGTTCTGGATTTGCGCGGGCGCACCCTCGGCAATGATCTCGCCATGATCCATCACGATGATGCGGTCCGACACGCCCATCACCAGCGCCATGTCGTGCTCGATCAGCAGCACCGTCACGCCCAGGTCGCGTATGCGGCGGATCTGCGCCATCAACGCATGCTTTTCGGTTGGGTTCATGCCGGCGGCGGGCTCGTCGAGCAACAGCAGGCGCGGCTGGCTCGCCAGCGCGCGGGCAATTTCCAGCCTGCGCTGATCGCCATACGGAAGATCCGAGGCATATTCGCTCGCGCGCGCGCCGAGCCCCACGAGATCGAGCCAGCGCTGCCCGAGCGCGCCGTGCTCGGCAGCCTCGGCGCGCGCGGCGCGCGTGCCCAGCAGCTCCGCCACGAGGGCCGTGTGCAGGCGATGATCCATGCCGATCAGCACGTTCTCGAACGCGCTCATGTGGTTGAAAAGCCGGATGCCCTGAAACGTGCGCGCCATGCCGCGATGCACGTTGCGATGAGGCGCGCCGCCGGCAAGCGGCTCGCCGCGCCAGACGAGGCGGCCGCCGCTTGGGCGGATCACGCCGGTCAGGCAGTTGAACACCGTGGTCTTGCCCGCGCCGTTCGGGCCGATCAGCGCGAGAATCTCGCCGCTGCGCACCTGAAAACTGATGCCGCCGATCGCGCGCACGCCGCCAAAGCGGCGCTCGAGGTCATGCACCTCGAGCAGCGTTTCGCGCGCGGCGGCAGCTTCGAGGCCACCGCTATCGGCGAGAGAAACCGCCGCCGTACTTTGCTTGCCCGCCGCTTCCGCAGCTTCCGCTTCGTGCGCCACCGTTTCCTCCTCCGGCCTCGGCGCGGCGCGCCTCACGCGCGCGGGCCACAATCCTTGCGGACGCAACAACATGAGCACGACGAGCGCCACCGCAAAGCCGAAAATACGCCACAGGTTCAGGAAGCGCAGCAATTCCGGCAGCCCCGCAACGATCAGCGCACCGAGTATCACGCCGGGAATGCTGCCGCGCCCGCCCATCACGACGACAATGAGGATGGTCACCGACTGCAGGTACGTGAACGCCGTGGGATCGATCGTGCCGAAGCGTGCGGCGAAGAGACTGCCGGCCAGGCCCCCAACCAGTGCGCCCAACACGTAGGCGAGCATCTTCACGCGCAAGGTTGCAACGCCCACGGCCTCGGCAGCGGCTTCGTCCTCGCGGATGCTGGTCCACGCGCGCCCGAGCCGCGAGCGCCCGAGCCGCACGGCGAACACCAGCACGACGATGAAGAACGCCATGCCCAGCACGTACACCGAGCGCGGCGAACTGAACTCGAAGCCGAACAGACTAGGCGGCTCGATACCGTAGATGCCGTTCGGGCCGCCGGTAATGTCGAGATTGGTGGCGACGATGCGCGTGATCTCGCCGAAGCCGAGCGTGACGATGGCGAGATAGTCGCTGCGCAAGCGCAACGTGGGATAGCCGATCACGACACCGGAAGCGCCCGCGAATGCGAGGCTGAACGGCAGCGTTGCCCAGAACGAGAAATGCAACAGCGTTTCGAGCAGCGCCGTGGTATAGGCGCCAATGGCGAAGAAAGCCGCGTAGCCGAGGTCGAGCAACCCGGCGTAGCCCACGACGATATTCAACCCGAGGCCCAGAATCGCATAGGTGATGATGGTGAGCCCGACATCGACGATATAGCCGCTCGCGAAGGCCGGCAACGCGGTCGCCGCCGCGATCAGCACGACGGCGAAGACCCATGAGGTTTGCCGGGTTTGCGTAAGGCGCGCGCGCATGCCTCACATCCTCTCGACAACGCGTTCGCCGAACAATCCCGTCGGCTTCACCACGAGCACGGCAATCAGCACGCCGAATACGAACACGTCGGTCCACTGGGAAGAGACATACCCCGCGCCGAACGCTTCCAGCAAGCCGATCAAAAAGCCGCCCACCATCGCACCCGGAATATTGCCGATACCGCCCAGCACCGCCGCAGTGAATGCGCGCAGGCCGAGCACGAAGCCCATGAAGAAGTTGATCTGCGTGTAGAAGAGTCCTTCCATCACGCCGGCGACCGCAGCGAGCGCCGAGCCGATGAAAAACGTGAGCTGGATGAGCCGCTCGACATCGATGCCCATGAGCCGCGCCGCATCCTGGTCGATGGCCAGCGCGCGCATGGCCGTGCCAATAAACGTATGGTGTACGAACAAATACAGCGCGATCATCAGGGCAAAGCTGGCCGCGACAATGCCGATCTGCGCAAACGTAATGTGCACTTGCGCAATGTCGAAACCCGTATGCGTGAGCAGATGCGGGTACGTGCGAAAGCCCGCGCCATACGCGATCAGCACGCCGTTCTCCAGCAGCAGCGAAACGGCGAGCGCTGTAATGAGAATGGAAAGGCGCGGCGCGCGCAGCAACGGCTGGTAGGCCACGCGCGCGATCGCCACGCCGAGCAGGCCGGTCGCGAGCATGGCCACCGCGAAGGCCACGAACAGGGCGAGCGCAAGCGGCAGGTGCGCGGCCGCGAGCGCGGCGAGCGCGGTCCAGCCCATGAACGCGCCCACCATGAAGAGATCCCCGTGTGCGAAGTTGATGAGCCGGATGATGCCGTAGACCATCGTGTAGCCGAGGGCGACGAGCGCGTAGAACGAGCCGATCGTCAGCCCCTCGACGACGAACTGGAAAAAGGTGCTCATGAGCGGCCCGGGGCGCTTACTTCATGGCCACCCACTTGCCGCTGGCATCCTGACGCTGGTAAGGCTCGAACTGATCGTTGTGCACGATGACCGTGATGTACACGGCGCGGCTGCGATCGCCCTTCGGATTGAAGCCGATCGTCCCCGTGGCGCCCGGGTAGTTCGTGATCTTGTGCAGCGCCGCGCTGATATCCGCGGGCTTGGCCGACTTCGCATCGGCCATGGCCTTGGCGGTCACGCCCACGGCGTCGTATTCGTACACCGAATACGGCCCCGGCCCCTGACCATAGGACTTGTTGTACTGATCCACGTAGTCGTGCGCGCCCGCCAGGAACTGCGCGAGCGGCGCGGTCGTGATGATCATGCCGTCGGCGGCCGGGCCCGCCGTTTTCATCAGCGTCGGATCATTGGTGCCGTCGCCGCCCATGAAGGTCATCTTCAGGCCCACCTGGCGCGCTTCCTTCACGAGCAAACCCGCCTCGGAGAAATAGCCCGTGTAATAGATCACGTCCGGGTTCAGCGAGGACACCTTGGTGAGCGTCGGCGAATAGTCCATCTGGCCCGGCGTGATCGAATCGGCGTAGACCACGTCCACGCCCATTTTCTTGAGCGATTCCACGGTGTTCTGCGCGAGGCCCTTCGCATAGGTCGTGTTGTCGTCGATCACCGCCGCGCGCTTCACGTGCAGCGAATTCTTCATGAAGCTGGCCGCAAACGGCCCCTGCTCGTCGTCACGGCCAATCGTGCGGAACACGTTGTCGTAACCCATTTCCGTGAGCTTCGGATTGGTCGAGGCATCGAGCACGTAGGGAATGCCGGCCCGGTGGAACGCGGTCAATTCGGGCAACGCGGCGCTCGAGCAGTAGCCGCCCGCCACGGCGACCACGCCGGCATCCACGAGCTTTTGCGCGGCTTGCACGGCGGTCTGCGCGTCGCATGCGTCGTCTTCGGGCACGAGTTCGATCTGCTTGCCGAGCACGCCGCCCGCCGCGTTGATCTTCGCGGCGGCGAGTTTCGCGCCGTTCAGGATATCCGTTCCCGCTGCGGCGCTGCTGCCCGAAAGCGGCACCGGCACGCCGATCTTGATCGTCTGGGCTTGTGCGAAGCCAGGCGCGAGCGCGGCGAGCGAAAGGAGAGTGAGCGCGAGGGTTGCGTGCAGCGTGCCATTGTTCTGAGGATTCATATGAGCGGCTCCTGAGCGTGGACCCGACCGGGCGATGCCGCGACGCAGGCGAGCCCGCGCGGTCAGTTAGCGAAACGAAATAATTCGTCCGGTACGATGCCCTGCAGGACTCGCTCGCTCATGGCGCGCAGCTTGCATGGGGACCGGCGCATAACGACTTATCCATGATAGATGCATGCCAGCGTTTAACTGCTATAGGGTATGCGCGTATACAAATCGCGTGCGCTTGCGGCGGCGCGAAGGTACTTTGTATACACGCAGGGAGGCGCGCGAATGAAGACCATCGTGCTGGGCGGCGGCATAGCAGGCGTCACGAGCGCGTACTACCTTGCGCGCGACGGCCGCGACGTCACCGTGATCGAACGGCGCGGGGGCGTTGCGCTCGAAACCAGTTTCGCCAACGCAGGGCTCGTGGCGCCCGGCCATTCGTACACGTGGGCCTCGCCCCGCGCGCCGAAAATCCTGCTCAAATCGCTGTTCGTCGAAGGCCAGGCGCTGAAGCTGCGGCTGAAGGCCGATCCTCACATGTGGGCATGGTGTGCGCAATTCCTGCTTAACTGCACCGAAGCGCGCTCGCGCGAAAACACCTCGCGCAAAGTGCGGTTATGCCGCTATTCGCAGCATCAACTGCAGGAGGTCACGGCGCGCGAGCAGCTCGAATACGACCTCATCAGCCGCGGCCTGCTTTATCTCTATCGCGACGCCGCCTCGTTCGAGCGCGGCCGCGCCCACATGTCGATCCTCGTCGAAAACGGCCTGCCCCTCGAAACGCTCGATGCCGCCGCGGTCGTCGCACGCGAGCCCGCGCTCGCTCACGCGCGCGAGCGCATTGCTGGCGCGATCTACTGCCCGAGCGACGAGAGCGGCGACGCGCACCGCTTCACTCGCGCGCTCAAGGCGGTTTGCGAACGTATGGGCGTGCGCTTCGTGTTCGACGCCCCGATCGAGGCAATCGAAGCCGCTGGCGAGCGCATTGCCGGCGTGCGCACGAGCGCCGGTGTGATTCGGGGCGACGACTACGTGCTCGCGCTAGGTTCGTGGTCGCCGATACTCGCGCGGCCGCTCGGCTATCGCATCGCGGTCTATCCCGTGAAGGGCTATTCCGCGACGTTCCCCTGCGGGCCCGAGCATCGTCCGCCCGACATGGGCGGCGTGGACGAGAATCACCTCGTGGCGTGGGCGCGATTTGGCGCGCGCCTGCGCTTCACGGCCACCGCGGATTTCGCGGGCTACGACACGCGTCATACGCCCTCCGATTACCTGGCGATGATGCAGGCGGCACGCGAACTCTTTCCCGAGGGCGCCGACTATACGCAGCCCACCTACTGGGCTGGATTGCGCCCGATGACGCCCGAGGGCACGCCGCTCATCGGCCGCACGCGCCATCGCAACTTCTTTCTGAACACGGGGCACGGGCACATGGGCTGGACCATGTCGTGCGGCACGGCAAAACTGCTGGCCGACATCATGGCCGGGCGCGAACCCGAACTCGACATGACGGGGTTGACGCTGAGATGAACATGAGCGCACCGCTACGACGTCATAAGGATGCCTACACGAAGCTCGACCGCCGCGCCGCGTTTGGCCTCATTCGAGCACGCGGGCGACAGGATAGCGAGCCGCAGTCGGGGGCTTGTTTGCGCGTTAGTGAAAGATAAACCACGCAGCGCCGGCGCGACTATCGCGCCGTGAAATCACGCGTAAACCGGCTTCCCGGCCAGCGCGCTGCGGATCGCGCCCGCCAGATCGCCGGCGGCGAACTTGGCGACATAACCGCTCGCGCCGGCGTTCTTCACGTGCGCTTCATTCGCGGTGCCCGTGAGCGACGAATGGATCACCACGGGGATATCCACGGTGCGCGGGTCCGCCTTGATCTTGCGCGTGAGCGTGAAGCCATCCATCTCCGGCATTTCGAGGTCGGTCAGCACGAGCGCGATGCGATCCTTCGCGCGCACGCCGTCGCGCTCCGCACTGGTCGCGATCGCGTCGAGCTGCTTCCACGCTTCGAGGCCCGTCTTCGCCATCGTGTATTCGACGCCGAGCGCCTTGAGGCTCTGGCCGATCAGCTCGCGCGCGAATCCCGAGTCGTCGGCGGCCAGCACCTTCGCGCCCGGCGGAATCATTGCGGGCTCGCCCACGTCCTCCGCCGCGACCGCGCCGTGCTGCGCCGGGAACACGTCGCGCAGCACCTGCTCCACGTCCACCACCTGCACGAGCCGCTTGCTCTCGGGGTCGTTCTCGAGCCGCGCGATGCTCGTCACGCGGTTGCCCATCGTGACGTCGGCGGTCAGCACCTGGCTCCATTCGAGCCGCACGATCTCGTCCACGCTTTCGAGCGCGAAGCCCTGCGTGGAGCGCGCGAATTCGGTCACGAGCAGGATATTCAGGCCCGTGGCCGGCTCGCAGCCCATGAGCCGCGGCAGGTCGATCACGGGCATCACCTGGCCGCGGATGTTCGCCGCGCCCAGCACGTAGGGCGACGACGCCGCGATCGGCGTGATCGCCGGCATGCTCAGGATTTCCCGCACCTTGAAAACGTTGATGCCGAAGACTTCGCCCACCTCGCTGCCCGGCGCCGCGCCGAGACGGAATAGCAAGAGTTCGAACTGGTTCGTGCTGGTCAGGCGCGTTCGTTCGTCGATTGCGAAGCCGCTATCCATGATTCTCTCGTGTCCTTATCGTTTGCCGCTTTACCCGGTGTGAACCGATGCTCGTGGCATCGGTTCCCTGACCTCCGTCTACGGCCTCGCGCGGGATTTCTTGAGCCGGCTTACAGCCCGCTTCGATCCCGAGACTCCCGCACGACCGTGCCGGATCAGGGCGCACCCCGCGCGCTCACACACCCTCGCGCACGCGGCCAGCGGCATGCTCGCGCAGCAGCGCCGCGCAGGCCTGAGCGCTCACCGGACGGCCAAACAGGTAGCCCTGCTGCCGCTCGCAGCGCAGCGAGCGCAGAAACGAGGCCTGCTCGGGCGTCTCCACGCCTTCCGCCGTCACGCGCATGCCGAGCGAGTGCGCCATCGCCACGACGGCCTGGGTGATCGCCACGGAATCGCGGTTCTCGGGCAGGCCCGCCACGAACGTGCGATCGACCTTCAGGTGGTGCAGCGGAAAGCGCTTCAGATACGAGAGCGACGAATAGCCGGTGCCGAAGTCGTCCACCGAAATGCGCACGCCGATGTCGTTGAGCGCGTGCAAGAGCGGCAGCACGCTCTGGCTGTCGCTCATGAGAATGCCTTCGGTGATCTCCACTTCGAGCGCGTCGGGCGCAAGGCCCGTTCGGGCGAGGCATCCCTCCACCTGCTCGACCAGACCGTCCGCGATCTGGCGTGGCGAGAAGTTGACTGCCATGACGAAATCGGGCGCGAAGAGGCGCCGCCACTGCGCAGCCTGGCGGCACGCATGCTCGAGCACCCACTGACCGATTGGGATGATCATGCCGGTGTCCTCGGCCACGGGAATAAACTCGACTGGCGAAACCTGGCCCAGTTCCTCGCTCTCCCAGCGCAGCAGCGCCTCCGCGCCGATCATGCGGCCGCTTTCGCCATCCACGATCGGCTGATAGACGAGGCGCAGCTCGCCCGAAGCGAGCGCGCGGCGCAGCCCCCGCTCGATCTGGAAACGGCGCTGCAGGCGCTGGCGCAACTCGCTCGTGAAGAACTGGAACTGGTTGGTGCCGCGCTGCTTGGCCGCGTACATGGCCGAGTCGGCGTTGCGCATGAGCGCGGCGGCGCTGCGGCCATCGTCGGGATACAGACTGATGCCGATCGACGCTCCCAGGTAGTACTCGTTGCCCGCCACCGCGAACGGCGCGGCGATCGCGGCGAGCACGCGCTGCGCGAGCGCGACGAGTTCGTCCACGCTCTCATAGCAGCACACCGCGATCACGAATTCGTCGCCGCCCACGCGTGCGAGCGTATCCGCGTCGCTCACGCAAGCGGCGAGCCGGCGCCCCACGTCGCGCAGCAGCGAGTCTCCCGCCTCGTGGCCGCCGGTGTCGTTGACCTTCTTGAAGCCGTCGAGATCGACGAAGAGGAGCGCAGGCCGCGCCGAGCAACTCGCCGTTTCGAGCAGCGTGTGCATGCGCTCGGCGAGGAACGTGCGGTTGTAGAGCCCCGTAAGCGCGTCGCGCGTGGCGAGATAGCGCAGTTGCTGCTGCGCCTCGCGCACCGGTCCGATGTCCGTGAACGACACCACCACGGAAACCGGCTCGCTTTCGCCGGGCCGGAAAATCGGCAGCACGTTCTCGCTCACCCACACGATCTCGCCATCCGCGAGTTCGAGGCCAACCGTCTCGCCGAGCACCGGCTTGCCCGTTTTCAGCGCCTGCATGCTCGGTCGCTTCGCGACGGGCAGCGGCTTGCCGCTTTCGTCGAGCACGCGCGGAATCACCTTCATGATGCTCAGGCCGATGGCGTCCTCGGGCAGCCGCAGCATACGCCGCGCGCTGCGGTTGCAGGCGAGCACGGTGTCGTCCCGGGCCTGCATCACGATGCCTTCGTTGAGGTGATCCACGACGAGGCGATGATGCTCTTCGCTCAGCGCGAGACGCTCGGCAATGGTCTGCTGGTTGAGCATGGCTGCGACGCTGCTGGCGATGTCGCACAGCAGCGCCTCTTCGGCCGGCGTGGGCCGCCAGGGCCGGCTCTGATACACGGCGAGCGCGCCCAGCACGCCGCCGCTGTCGTCGTCGAGCGGGGTGGTCCAGACAGCGCGCAGGCCGCTGTCGAGCGCGATGCGGCGGTACTCGCCCCACTCGTCTGCGCGTTCGAAGTCGTCGACGCAAATCGTGCGCCGCTCGAAGATCGCCGTGCCGGACGGGCTCGTGCCGGAACCGACCGGCGTGCCGTCGAACGCGGCGTGATACTGCGCCGGCAAGGACGGCGCGCTGCCGATGCGCAGGCGCCGGCCGTCGCCGTCCAGTTGCAGGATCGCGCAGTTCGCGCCCGCGCCCAGCAAGCGCTCGGCGCGGCAGCAGACCTCCGCCAGCAGTTCCGGCAGCGGCATGCTGCGCGACACCAGCCGCAATACGCCGCGCTCCTGGGCGAGCGCCGCATCGGCTCCCTGGGCGGCCTCGCTCGATTCTCTTGACACCTCCGACTGACCGCCCCGTGATCCCGCTGCGCCGAACGCTCCCGCCGCTTGGGAATAGACCATACCTTCTTCCCCTCTCGTTGCCGCGGTGCGTGTGATGCACGAAGCGCCCGCGGCCGGTCCGATCTTTAGTGTGGTGAGCGGCGCGCCGTCTGCCGTGAGGCGAGCGACGACGCCGCCCCTGCATTAACGGCAAGGGCGGCGCTATCTTGAAGTGCTGGAAGGGGAAAGCGGGAAGGCGGATAACAGGGCGCGGACGGTAGGGCGCGCCGGGTGGGCGGGCGTGCGCGGAGCGATGGCACTCGCGAGGGTATACGCCTACGCGTGCCCGGTCCCAGCGAAAAACGCCTTACGCCTGGCTCTTTTCGCTGCTTTCGCCGCCGCTGTCCTTATGGAACACGCGCTTGGTGGCGCGCTTGGTGGCCTCGTAGCCCTCGCGCGACGCATGCGCGATACCGTGGCCCACCGTCCTCGCGGCGTTCGCGGTGGCGTGGCCGAATTCGCGCGCGGCGTGGCCGGTTTTCGCGGCCGCTTCCTTCGAATCGTGCTTGATGTTCTCCTTCACTTCGTGAACATCGGCGTGCGCCATCGTGCTGGCCATGCCCAGCACGAAAGCGGCAAGTATGAACCGTTTGGATTTCATCGTCGGGCTCCCTTTTGTCTTGTCATCCAATGACTGCGGACGCGTCGAGCATCACCGCCGCGCGCCCCGTAAGCAGCACGCGGCCCTCGCCGCGCACCGTAAAACCGTAGAGGATCGTGTTGCTGCTGCCGCTCATGCGCTCGGCTTCGATAACGAGCGGCGTGGCGAGCGTGTCCAGGCGCTCGACATGCGCCATCACGTTGCGCATGCTCGCAAGAAAGCCCACGCGCGGGCGGCCTGCCGCCGCACCATCCATTGCGCAGAGCAACGCGCCATGCACCGCCATGGCCTGCGCCGCGTACTCCACGCCGCATACCGCGGCGAGACGGCCACGCGAGCGCAGCGGGTTGTGCGCCTCGCGATGGCTCGTTGCCGTACAGCGAATACGTGTCTCGTCCCACGCCTCCACGCCATCGAGCAGGCACATCGCGCCGCTGTGCGGTATGCGCGCCGCGATCCATGCTCGGTCGAGCGGCCCGGTCGTCGCTGCGTTCGCGATCGCGTCCGCGAGCGCACCCGGCAGGTCGGCTTGCGTCGTCACGCGCCTTCTCCCAATGCATTCGGTGGCGTCACGTCGATCTGCACGCGCAGCTCGGGCAAATAATCGATGACTACGCTTGCGGGCCGGCCGGATTTGTCCATGCACGCAAGCGCTTCGAGCAACGGCAACGCACGCGCGGCGGGATTGTTCGCGCGCAGCGCTTCGAGTTCGAGCGAGGCAAGCGGTGTCGCAAGCGCTTCGGTCAGCGTCACGTCGAGCCGCGCAATCGTCGCTGCGCTCGCCTGCGGCGCGAGCACGAGCGCCACGCCAAACGCATCGGCCACCGGACGCAGCGCGTGCAGCGGCTCGGGATAGTCGGCGTCGTAGGCGATCAGCAAGGTAGGCACGCCGTCCACGGCCACTTGGCACGCGCCTTCGAGCAGGCCCGCTGCAAAGCTGCCGTCGTGCGCGCACAGCACGTTCGACGTGGCCTGGTCACGCGTCGCAATGCTCCAGTAGCCCGCGGGCGCGTTGTGCACCGAATTGTGAAAACGCGTGGGCGAAAGCAGACGATCCTCGCCGGCAAGCGCGTCGCAGATTATGTGGCAGTTCTGACCATCTCCGCCCGAGGCGGCGAACACAGTGGCCAGCGTCGTCGCGTCGCGGCCGCTCGCCGCGACGGCCTCGTGGCCCACGGCAAGCGCGGTCTTGACGACAGCCCCGGTACGGCGGCGCTCTGCCGCCGGCAGGCCCTCCGGCGGCGGCAGCACCGTGCGTGCGCTCGCGTATGGCGTGCGCGCGGCGAGCACATCCGCCGCCTGCGGCCAGTTCGCAAGGCCCGGGCCAATCACGCCGACGCTTTCAATGAATACGCGAAGTCTCATGGCGCTCATCCGTGATGTGCGCGGTCCGCGCGCCCGAACAGGAGGCTGCAGTTCGTGCCGCCAAAACCGAAGGAATTGCTGAGCGCGGCGCCCACTTGCGACTCGCGGCTTTCGAGCACGTAGTCGAGGCCGAGCGCGGCGTCGGGCTGCGTGGTGTTGACGCCGGCGGGCACGAAGCGATGGCGCAGCGCAAGCGCCGAGATCACGGCTTCGAGCGCGCCCGCGGCACCCAGCGTGTGGCCGGTCGCGCCCTTGGTCGAACTGCACGGCGTGCGCTCGAACAGTGCGTTGACGGCGCGGCTTTCCGCGGCGTCGTTGCTCGGCGTGGCCGTGCCATGCAAGTTGATGTAGCCGACTTCGCTTGCGGCTACACCCGCTGTGGAAAGCGCCTGCGTCATCGCGGCGCGCGCACCGAGTCCTTCGGGATGCGGCGATGACATGTGGTGCGCATCGCTCGACTCGCCCACGCCGAGCAGCAGGACGGCGTCGTCCTCGGGCGTATCGGGCATGCGCTCCAGGAAGGCGAACGCCGCGGCCTCACCGATCGAAATGCCGTTGCGGTTCACATCGAACGGGCGGCACGGATCGCGGGAAAGCAGTTCGAGCGAATTAAAGCCGTACAGCGTCGTCAAGCACAACGAATCGACACCGCCCACCACCGCCGCGTCGATCAGCCCTGCTTCGATCATGCGGCGCGCGGAACCGAACACCTTCGCGCCCGAAGAACAGGCAGAAGAGATCGAGGTGGCCGGGCCGCGCAGGCCAAAATACGCGCGCACAAAAGACGCCAGCGCGAACGGGTTGTGCGTCTGCGCGTAGTGGAAACCCGGTTTGAGCGCGCCGCTTTCGAGGTCGCGCTGCCGGTAGGCGTTTTCGGTTTCGAGAATGCCCGAGGTGCTGGTGCCGACGAACACGCCGACGCGCTCTGCGCCGTAGCGTGCAATGGCGGCCTGAACGTGCTCGGCGAACCCGTCCTGCGTGAAGCCGATTTGCGCGAGACGGTGGTTGCGGCACGCGTAGTCCGCGAGATCGGCGCGCAGGGTCTCGCTCTCCAGGTCCGCTACCGCGCCGATCCACGTATCGAGGTCCGCGCGTGCGAAGTCGCAGCGCGCGAGCCCCCCGCGCTTGCCGCGCAGCGCGTCGAGCGTCGCGTCGAGCCCGCGCCCGAGGCAGCTGGTAGCGGTGAAATGCGAAAGGAGAAGTGGTTTCACGTCAGTCGGTCCGTTATCCGTTATCGCTGCGTTGGAATCCGGGTTGACCGGCTTCGCTGTCGAGGCACGCGCGCAGTGTGGTCCACTGCAGCCGGCGTTCGGCGGCGGCGCGCAAAAGCGGCGGCAGCACGTCGAGCACGAGCGGCTCGCCGCGCGCGTCGCGCGCCGCATGGCCATCGTGCACGAGCAGGATGTCACGCGCGGCGAGGCCATCAAGCAGGCGCTGCGTGACCGTGCCGGCGTCTTTCGCGCAGGTGTCGAAACCGCGCCGCGTCCAGCTTGCGAGGCGCAGGCCGAGGCCGCACAGCACCGGCTCGAGGAACGGATTGCGCAGGCCCGCCGGCGCCCGGAAAAAGCGCGGCGGCGTGCCCGCGATTTCGGTGAGCGTGCGCTGCGCCGCCTCGATCTCGCGCTTCATCGCGAGCGGCCCCGAGAGGGAGAACGTATGCCGGTGGCGCTGGCTATGATTCTCGACGGCATGGCCGCGCGCCACGATTGTTTCCACCAGATGCGGGTGGCGTTGCGCGAGATCGCCGATGCAGAAGAACGTTGCACGCGCATCGAACTGGTCAAGCAGGTCGAGTACGCGCGGCGTCACTTCGGGGTCCGGACCATCGTCGATCGTGAGCGCGATATGCTGCCCCGCGTGCTCGGGCAGTTGCGTCCAGTTCGGGCCGAGCAACGCGCTGCGCGGCCACAGGCCTGCGGCTGTGAGCGCGAGATGCGAAGCGACCACGCTGCCCGCGGCCCACGGCCACGCACCCGGATGCGCGACCAGGGCGGCGGCCGCACCCGCGTGCACCGCTGCCGCGCCGCAAATGAACGGCGAAGGCTTCCAGCGGCGCGCCAAAGCGCTCGCGGAGACCGCGCGCGTAGAGGGCAGCGAAGCCGAGTTCATGCGCGCCCTCCTTGCGGGTGGCTCATGTGCGCGCGCTCGGTGCGCGGACCGGCAGCCTGCCGCGCTTCGGGGGTATCGGCAGCCGTATGCGCCTCGTCGCTGCGGCGTACGAGCGGCGGCGCGAGAATCGCCGCGAATATCAGCGCGAGCATCGCGCCCGGCCCGACCGTC
This sequence comes from Paraburkholderia acidiphila, assembly GCF_009789655.1. Lineage (GTDB taxonomy): Bacteria > Pseudomonadota > Gammaproteobacteria > Burkholderiales > Burkholderiaceae > Paraburkholderia > Paraburkholderia acidiphila. The sequence continues at coordinate 820,032 of NZ_CP046912.1, read as the reverse complement.
AGCCCGAACGTTTCGAGCAACGGCACATGCGACAGCGAGAGCAGGCCAAAGCCCGCCACCGTCGCGAGATTGGCGACGAGCAGGGAAACGAGCGTGCGCGGCGTGATGCCCGCTTCGTCGTCGCGCTTGCAGAAGAACAGCGCATAGTTCGAGCCCACCGCGACGATGAGCAGCATGCCGACCAGGTGCAGTATGGTGAGCGATACGCCCGCCAGCGCGAATCCCGCCGCCACGACCAGCACTGCCGCGATGAGCGGCGCGAGCGCTCGCGCCGCGCGCGAGAATGAGCGCAACGCGAGCGCCAGCAGCACGACAATGACGGCGAAACCCGCGAGCGAGAGGCGAATGTCTTCGTGAACGTAGTCGAGGTACATGCGGTCGGCTTCGGTCTTCAAGTCGACGAAGAGTGCGCCCGGCACGTTCGCACGCGCAACGGCGTCGCTCACGGTGCTGGCGTCGAGACTCGGCGTGTTCGCGGTCTGCGCGCCCTGTGCATGGCGCGGTGCGCGCAAGGCGAGCATGGCGCTCCATTGGCCGTCGCGCTGGGTCAGGAGCGCATCGACAGCGAGCGCCATCGACGTGCCCTTCAGGTCCGCGCGCGTCACGAGCGGCGCGTTGCGCGCGGCCTCGACGTCGGCGAGGAACGGCGCGAAGGCGTCGGGCCTCACGTCCACTGGCTGGTTCTTGATCGCTTCTTGCATGCGTGCCGCGAGCACATCCTTTACGGGCAGGCTCGCCAGGCGCGCACGCTGCGTGGTGTCGCTCGGCAGGTAGCGTGCGGGGCTCTCGAAGCCGCCCAGCATGCCACGGTCGACGAGCGGCTGCAGTTGCGCCCCGACCTTCTCCGCGCCTTCGAGCGCGGCCTGCTCGCTCGCGGCCGGAATCACCACGAGGTAGCGCACGTCGGGCGCGCCCACGTCCGCGCGCAGGCCCGTGTCGAGCGCCTGGCTCGCGGCGGGCACGGGGCTCAGGGAGGCAAGCTCGTGGCTCCAGAGATCGTCGCGATGCAGCCAGAGCGACGCCACTGCGGCAAGCACGAGCGCCGCAAGCGGCCAGCGCAGACGCGGCGCTGCGTGCGCAAGCCGCGCGAGCCCCGCGCCGATGCGCGAAACGTCGCGAATCGCCACGGCGCCGCCGCATAGCTGCGGCAGCACGAAACGCGTGACGAGCGCGGCGCTCACGAGGCCGGCGATCGAATAGAGCCCGAGTTGCACGAGGCCGGGAAAGCCCGAGAACAGCATCGTTGCGAAGCCGCACACCGAGGTGAGCACGCCGAGGCGAATGGTCGGCCAGTAAGCGGCGAGCCATGCGCGCATGGTGTCACGGCTCTGCGCTGCGCCACGCGGGCTGCCCTGCGACGACTGCACGAACAGATAGATCGAGTAGTCCACCGCCTCGCCCATCAGCGTCGTGCCGAAGCCGAGCGTCAGGCCATGCACCGTGCCGAACGCGAGCGATACCGTGGCGATGCCCGCCGCCACGCCCGAAAGTACCGGCAACAGCCCGAGCGCCAGCGTGCGCGGCGAGCGGTACAGCGTGAGCAGCAACGCCACGATCAGCAGGAGGCTCAAGGTGGAGAGGCGTTCCACGTCGTGGCGAATGGCGTCGCGCGTGGCGACCCCGAACACGCCCGGCCCCGTCAGCAATACCTGGTAGGCCGAAGCATTGGGCAAGGTGCGCGTGGCTGCGGCGAAGGCCGCGCGCACGGCGTCGATAGCGTGAGCCTGCGCGTCGGTGTCGGAGCCGGCGGCGGCGGTTTGCGCCACGAGCACGGCGCGCCGGCCGTCGCGCGAGGCCCATACGCCGCCGCGGTTCTCGGGCTGCGCCGCGCTGTCTAGCTGGCCGAGCATCGCCGCCACCTCGCCGGTCGGGTCGCGCGGCAGCAGGTCCTTGGCGACCAGCCCCGCCGAAGAAGTCAGCAGATCGAGGCTGTCGCCCAGCGCATCGTGCAAACCCTGTTGGGTGAAGTGTTGCGGCGTCACCGCGGGGCTCAGCACGTAGCGGTGCGCGAACATGAACTGCTCGTCGCGCGCGTCGTTCTGGCCCGAGCCGTTGTGAATCGCCGCGAATTGCGGGTCCGCACGCAGGGTTGCCGCCACGCGGCGCGAAAGCGCGGCGCGCGTGCTCTCGTAGCCGCCGTCGATGCCGATGAGGATGAGCCGCGAAGCCAGACCGTCGCGCAGTTGATCGACGAGCACCTGCTGCGTGGGGCTAGGCGAGCGCGGCAGGAACGCCGAGAGATCGGCGGTGAAATTCGCGCGGCCGATCGCGACGGCACATGCAACGAGGCACAGCAGCCACACCGCGACGGCGCGGCGCTGCGCGAGCGCGAAGCCGCGTGCGAGGAGCGGATGAGCGCGCGGGTTCATCAGTTCGTGTCCGCGGAAAGGGCGTGCAGGCGCATCACCGAATGGTCGCCGTCGGCCTGCTGGATCGCGACACTGCGCATCGCGTCACGCGTGCCGTCTATCGTGATCGTGCTCACCACCTTGCGCATGCGCGAGTCGAGCGGCGTGAGCGTGAGCGTCCAGTCGTCGCCCTCGCCCGCGAGCGCGACCTTGTAGACCTGTTCCAGTGCGAAGCGGTTGCCCGCCAGCGTCGCACGGATGCTTTCGATGAACGCGCCCAGCTCCGGATAGCGCGCGAGCGCCAGCGTGTATTTGTGGTTCTCGCGCTGCACGGTCAGCATGTCGCCGTCCACCACGAGGTGTTCGGGCTTCGGGTTCTGCGTGATCTTTTCCAGATGATCGGGCGCGACGAACACGAGTTCTCCTGACGATTCCACCGGCTGCGCGGCGATCGAGAGGTATTTCGTCTCGGTGAAGGTCGCACGGCCGGACTTGCGCTGCGCCAGCGTGGACATCAGGCGGTCGAGCGTCCAGGCGGGTTGCGCGGATTGCGCAGCCTGTGCCTGCACGACCGGCGCGAGCGCCGTCACGCTGAAACCGGCGATGAAAGCGGCGCTCGCCAGCGTACGCAGGCAGCGCGCGCGCAACGTAGAGGAACGGCGGATCGCACTCATGCGTCGGTCACCTCGCGCACGGGAAGCTCGGCGTGGGGGCGCGTCTCGCGACGGCGCACCGGAGCCGGCGCGCGAACCGCAGCGGTTGTCGACGCGGTTGCAGCCGCAGTTGCCGTCACCGTTGCCGCCGCAGTTGTCGATAGCGGTGCGCCAATACTCGCACCCTGCTTGCCGCCCTGCCAGAAGTCGTAGTAGTTGAACCAGTTGTACGGCGCCTTGCGGCAATAGCGGTCGAGCAGCGTGACGTAGCGCACGAGCGCGGCGTCGATCGCACGCTGGCGCGCTTCGCGCGGCACGTCGGTGAAGTCCGCCAGCGTTTCGAAGTGCACGTCGTAGCGATTGCCGCCACGGTACAGGCCCGTCATGAAGAGCACCGGGCGCTTGAGCATCGCGGCCATATAAAGCGGCCCGAGCGGGAACGCCGCCGGTTCGCCGAGAAAAGCCATGCGCCGCATGGTGGCCGTATCGTCGGCAAGCAGCGTGCGGTCGGCGAGCATGCCGACCATGCAGTTCTGGTCGAGACGCTCGTGCACCTTCAGCATCGAGCCGACCTGGCCTAGCCCGATCACTTCGGGCTTCGCCGCGGGATTCACGGCGGCGAGCGTCGCGTTGATCTTCTGCGCGTTCTCTTCGTACATTGTCACGACCACGCGCAAGTCGGGCCGCGTGCGGCCGAGCGCGCGCACGATCTCGAAGCTGCCGAGATGCGCGCCCATCAGGAACACGCCGCGCCCCTTGGCGAGCGCCTCGTCCACGAGCGTATGGCCGTGCGGGCGGATGTCGAACATGTCGAAGCGCGCATTCGCCAGATACACGCGGTCGTGGATCGTCGCGGCGAATGTGAACACGTGGCGGTACACGTCGCGCCAGTGCGCCGGGCGGCCCAGCACGCGGCGCAGATAATCGCGCGAGGCCGCGCACGCGCGCGGCGAAAACAACACGAAATACAGCGCGATCAAATGCAGCAGCGCGCGACCCGCGCGGCGGCCGAGACGCAGCGAAAGCCACGTCATGATGCGCAGGAGCAGCGTATTGCTGCGCTCCTGCTGGTTCGCCCAGTCGGTGCGCTTCGTCATGGTCGCGCTCCGGTCTGCGCGCTCGCGTGTGCGAGCGGCCCGGCGTGAGGGCCTTCGCTCGTTGCGTCACTCAGCACGCCGCTCGCAACATCGCGCGCGCCCGCGCGCAGCGTGAAGCGAATCGCCCCGCTCGCCGCCGCGTCCCAGGCAAGATCGAGCTTTTCGCCGGGCGAGGCCGGGCTCAGGAATTTCGCGCTGCCGAGCTTCCATGTGGCGAACGGCCGGTTCAACGCCGCGCCGATCGCGTCGATGGCGTGGTCGAGCAGCACGACGCCGGGCACGATCGGGTGGCCCGGAAAATGGCCAGGCAGCGCGGGATGATCGGCGGGAATCGCGAACGAAAGCGCGCACGCGGGTGTCGGCGAAGCGGCGCCCGCTTCCCTCGCATCGGGCGCGCGCTTCGTGGCCGGCGCGAGGCCGCCGCGCGTATGCAGCGCGACGAACGCCGCGAGCACGTCGTACGGCAGCTTGCCGGTGTCGTTGCGCGGCAGGGCATCGACGAACACGAGCGGACGCGGCAGGAACGCACGATCGATGCGCTCGCGCAGCGCGCGCTGCAGCTCGGCGAGCGGCAGCGTGGGCGCGACCGCGAGCGCGACGAGGCGCTGCACGACGTCGTGGCCTGTGAGCGCATCGTGCTCGAGGTGGGCAGGCATGAAGAACACGCCGTCCTCTACGCCTGGAATCGCGTTGAGCTGATGGTTGAGGTAGGCGAGCGAGGTCCGCTTGCCCGCGATGTTGACGAGGTCCGCCTTGCGCCCGTGCAGCAGGAAACGCCCGGCGTCGAGCAGTTCGATGGCGTCGCCCATCGGCACCGGCTCTGGCACGTGGCCGCCCGAGACCCACATCGTCGGGCCTTCGTCGTCGTGCGCCGCGCTTTCGCGCGCTTCGAAACGGACCTTCGGGAACAGCTGCCACGTCGCACCCTTCGCGGTGCGGCGCGTCGCGATCTGGCCGGTTTCGGTGCTGCCGTATATTTCGATGAGCGGCGCTTTCAGACGCGCTTCCGCTTCGAGCGCGAGCTTTTCCGAAAGCGGCGCCGTAGCGGAGAGCACCAGCTCGGCTGGCGGCAGCGCGTGACCGGTAGCAAGCAGCGCACGCAGATGGATCGGCGAGGTCACGAGCACGCGCGGGTGCGGCACCGCTTCGAGTTCGCCACGGATATCGACGGGATAGAACGGCAGCCGGTTGCTAAACGCGAAACCGCCGATCAGCGGGAGCAGCACGGTCACTTCGAATCCGTACATGTGCTGCGGCGGCACGGTGCCGACGACCGTGCAGTCGTGGGCGCCAAGCAAGCCGAGGCGCTCGGCCGACGCGCGCACGCCCGCCACAAGCGCACCCCAGGTCTTGCCGTGCGGCACGGGCGCGCCGGTCGAGCCCGACGTGAACACATAAGCCACGGTACGCGAGGCGTCGATCTGCGGAATGACGAATGGCGCGCCCCCAGCGGCTTCTTGCTGCGCTTCGGGCCACGCGAAGCGCGGCAGGTCGATCGCGCAGTCGGGTGCGTCGTGCAGGCAGAAAGCGTCCGGTGCGAACGAGGCGAGCTGGCGCACCGTCTCCGGCGTCTGCGTGGAGGGCAACAGGCTGATGCGGCCCGACACGAGCGCCGCGCACAGGCCCACGGTGAAGCGATAGCGGTCGCGGCAAACGTTGAACACGTGGCCGCCCGCCGGCAGCGCCGCAGCCACACGCGTGACATCGGCGAGGAAAGCGCGCACCGTGACGGGCGCGCCGTCGCGCCAGGCGATGACCTGCTCGGGCGACGTATGAAAAACGAGCGGATAAGTCTGCATAACTTCAGTCGATACGAATTCCTGTGCGGATTCCTGTGTTTGGCCCTGCTTCGACTCAGGCACGAAAGCGGCGCTCATCATCAGGAGTGCTCCGCGTGCGCCGGCGTTGTCTGCCGGGTCGTCTGCCGGTATGCGCGAATCGCGTCGAGCATGCCGGCATTGCGCTCGCCCGGCAGCGCGAAACGCCGGCAAGCATGCTCGGCGACGAACATCACCGCCACGAGCGGCAACGCCAGATAGTTGGCGAACGTCGACCACGCGACGATCGGTGCAAGCGCGAACATCAGCGTCGAAACGCCGGCAATCGCGACGAAAAAGAGCGTCCACGCGAGCGTGATGCTCCGCGTATAGCGCGCGACGGCCGGCGCGAGCGTGCCGCCATGGATCATCGTCGCGAACTGCGTGCAAAGCGGCACGCGCCCGGCGGCGAGCGTGCGCCCGAAAAGCAGCGCCATCGCGAGGTTGAAGCTCACGTGCTCCAGATACAGCCCCCATTCAAAATGGAGAGCAAACGGCGTGCGCATGAACCACAGCGCGAGCACCACGACCGTCCAGAGCGGCAGCAGCCACGCGCGGCGCGGCGAGCGCGCGGCCGCGGCCAGCGCGATCGCAAGCGGCGGCACGAGCGCCATGGCAAGGCCGACGCCGTGCGCGCCCGGCGTCGCCACCGCGTAGTGCGCGCCGATTTGCCAGGCGGCCACCGCCGCCACGCCAAGCGCGGCGCGTGCCGCCGCAGCCAGCGCGCTCATCGCTTGCCTCCGCAAGCGCGCGCGCCGCCCTGCCGTGCGCATGGCGCCGGCGGGCGAACGACTCGGGTGCGACCCCGGGCGGGAGGGCAAAATAGACAAGGCATCGGCAACTGTCACAAATGGCGCTGTAAGTCAATCGTAGGGCACAGCAAGCGGCACCAATCGTCATAGGAAATGCAAGTATCGGGCCGGTTTCTTGCAAGCATGCATATTTTAAGATTGGCGGGACCCGATCACCTGCCTGGCCCGCCGCCGGTTTGTAACTGAATGTTCGGAATCGCGCCAGGTAAGGCTTTTGTCCGATCCAGACAGGCCCAAAGCCGCGCAAGCGTCTCACGCGTTCCGATCCCAAAAACGTGCGCCGCCTGGCACCGACCCTCTGTAACCCTTTCGCCGGGGAGCACCGTATACGCACCGATACCCATCACTTAGAATCCTGGTAACTTTTACATCAAACGAACCCTAAAAACGGGCAGCCAACGCTACGGCCCGCATGCCCGGAGAGCCCACGCATGATGAACGAACTGGAACACGAGCTCGCCACGCAGATCGTGAAAGAGCTGAATCTGGAAGATGTCTCGCTCGACGAAGTGAGCGCCGACACCCCGCTGTACGGCGAAGGCTTCGGGCTGGACTCGATCGACATTCTGGAAATCGCGCTGCTGATTTCGAAGAAGTACGGCTTCGAGCTGCGCTCGGACAACCCGGAAAACGAAAAGATCTTCGCGACGCTCGGCTCGCTGGCCGCCTATGTCGCGGCGCACCGCGTGCGGTAACGCCAGTGGCGGCGCACGCCAGGATTGATGGAGAAAGACGCATGCGGGCACTCGTGACAGGCGGCAGCGGCGCACTTGGGCAGGCCATCAGCGAAGCGCTCGCGCAAGCGGGCCACGAGGTCTGGGTGCACGCGAACCGTCGTCTGGCAGAGGCCGAGGCGGTTGCGCAGCGCATCGTCGCGGCGGGCGGCAGCGCGCACGCCATTGCCTTCGACGTGACCGACGCCGACGCGACCGAAGCCGCGCTCACGCGCCTCGTGGAAGACGCGCCCGTGCAGATTCTGGTGAACAACGCGGGCATTCACGACGACGCGCCGCTGGTGGGCATGAGGCGCGAACAGTGGCGAAGCGTCATCGACGTCTCGCTCAACGGCTTTTTCAATGTCACGCAGCCGCTTCTGATGCCGATGATCCGCACGCGCCGCGGGCGCATTGTCAACATTGCGTCGCTGGCGGGCGTGATGGGCAATCGCGGCCAGGCGAACTATGCGGCCGCGAAGGCCGGGCTGATCGGCGCGACGAAATCGCTCTCGCTGGAGCTGGCCTCGCGCGGCATCACCGTGAACGCCGTGGCGCCCGGCATTATTGCTTCACCGATGGCTGAACACGCGTTTCCCGCCGAGCGCATCAAGCAGCTCGTGCCCGCGCAGCGCGCCGGCCAGCCCGCGGAAGTCGCGGCCATGGTGGCGTACCTGGTGTCCGATGCGGCCGCCTACGTGACAGGGCAAGTGCTCTCGATCAACGGCGGCCTGGCCTGAACACGCGGCGCGTTTTGCTCCGCTGCATCCTCTGAGGAAATACGAGTGTCTGTGCAACCCTTCGACGCAAAGCGGCAGTCGCGCTCCGCGCCCGGCACAAGCACGGGCGCGAGCGCCGAAGCATCCGGTTACGAAGTCCCCGCGCACGATGCGCCGGACCTCCGCCACGGCGGTTATGCACGCGCAGCGGCGCGACCTAGAATTTTTTCAGGGTCTCACGCTGTGGAAGCACTCGCTGCGATGTCCACGCCTTCGTCCACGCATCTTGTCCTGATCCCGAGCTACAACCCGGGTGCGAAGCTCGAAGAAACCGTGCGCGGCGCACGCGCGCAATGGAACCCCGTGTGGGTCGTGGTGGACGGCAGCACGGACGGCAGCGCCGCGCGCCTGCAGGCCATGGCCAACGACGACCCCGGCCTGCACGTCATCGTGCTGCCCACCAACCGCGGCAAGGGCGGCGCCGTGCTTGCGGGGCTCGAAGCCGCCGCGGCGAGCGGTTTCACTCACGTGCTGACGATGGATTCCGACGGCCAGCACCCCGCCGCGCTGATTCCCGAATTCATGGCCGCCTCGCAGGCCGCGCCCGAAGCGATGGTGCTGGGCCGGCCGAAGTTCGACGCGAGCGCGCCGCAACTGCGCGTGCAGGGACGGCGCCTCTCGAACTTCTTCGCCGACTTCGAAACGTTGTGGGCCGGCATCGGCGATTCGCTATACGGTTTTCGCGTGTACCCAATCGAGCCGCTCAAGGCGATCATGCACCGCCAGACGTGGATGCGCCGCTTCGACTTCGATCCCGAAGCCGCCGTGCGCCTGTGCTGGGCCGGCGTACGCCCCGTCCAGATCGAAGCGCCGGTACGCTACTTCGGCGCCGATGAAGGCGGCGTTTCGCATTTCAACTACGTGCGCGACAACCTGCTGCTCGCGGGCATGCATTTGCGGCTCGTGAGCGGGTTCGCGTTGCGCCTGCCGCGCTTGATCGGCAGGCGCCTGCTTCCTTGATCGCTTGATCGTTACCAGGCTTTTCACGCCGTGGCGCGCTGCGCCGCGGGCGAACGGTAGACCGCCAGCAAACGCGCCTTCTTCTTCTCTGCCGCAGCGAGATTGCGCGCCTTGACGTGGCCGAAGCCGCGAATCTCGTCGTGCAGCGCCGCAAGCTGGAGCGCTGAGGGCAGGCGTTGCGTGTCGAGGCTCGCACAGAACTCTTCCACGAGCGCCACGTATTCCACGATCGAGCGGCGTTCGTCGCGACGTTCTTCGGTCTTGCCGAACACATCGAACGCCGTGCCGCGCAGCCCCTTCATGCGGGCCAGCGTGCGCAACACCGGCAGCACCCACGGACCGAAGCGGCGCTTCACGAGATGGCCGTGCTCGTCGCGCTTCGCGAGCAGCGGCGGCGCGAGCCAGAAGTTCAGCTGGTAGTCGCGGCCCGGCTCGCCTTCGAACTGCTCGCGCAGTTTCTGCAGATACGCAGGATCGGCATAAAGACGCGCAACTTCGTATTCGTCCTTGTAAGCCATGAGCTTCGCGAGATTCACGGCAACGGCGCGCGTGAGCGGCAGCTTCGCGTCGCCGCCAAGTTCTGTCTCCTTGACGCGAATGCGCTCGACCACGCGGCGATATTGCTGCGCATACGCGGTGTTCTGATACGCCGTGAGCAACGCCTCGCGCGCGGCGATCACCTTGTCCAGCGATTCGGGCATGTGCAGTACGACGGCCTGCGGCTCTGCGGGCGTTTTCGTGAACGCGCGCACGGCCGCCTCGCCATGCTGCGCGACGTAGCGCCCCCAGTTGAACGCCTGCTGGTTCTTTTCCACGGCTACCGCGTTGAGTTCGATCGCGCGCCGCAGATGCGCGAGTTCGAGCGGCAGCCAGCCCTTTTGCCACGCGTAGCCAAGCAGGAGCGGATTGCTGTAGATCGTATCGCCGAGCAGGGCCAGCGCGAGCGCATTGGCGTCCACGAACGCACAGCCCTCGCCGATGCTCGCGCGCAGTTCCGCCTCGGTTTGCGTGCCTGGGAACGTCCACTTAGGATTCTTGACGAATTCCGCGGTAGGCGTCGCACCGCTGTTGATCGCGGCGACCGTCACGCCATGCTGGGTGCGCGAAAGCACATCGCCCGAAGCGGAGACGATCGCGTCGCAGCCGATCACGAGGCGCGCCTCGCCCGTGGCGATACGCGTGGCATGCAAGGCGGCGGGCGTCGCTGCGACCTGGACATGGCTCAGCACGGCGCCGCCCTTTTGTGCGAGCCCGGCCATATCGAGCACGGTCACGCCCTTGCCCGCGAGATGCGCGGCCATGCCGATCAACCCGCCGATGGTCACGACACCCGTGCCGCCCACGCCCGTCACGAGAATGCCGTAGGGCTTCGCCAATTGCGGGAGCACCGGCATGGGCAAGCCGTCGAAATCGATCGATGCGGCGCTGGACGCATTCGCCGCGCGCGGCTTGCGCAACTGCGCGCCTTCGGCCGTCACGAAGCTCGGGCAAAAGCCCTTGACGCAAGAGAAGTCCTTGTTGCACGACGACTGGTTGATCTTGCGCTTCGTGCCGAGCGGCGTGTCTAGCGGCTCGACGGAAAGGCAGTTCGACTGCACCGAGCAGTCGCCGCAGCCTTCGCACACGGCGTCGTTGATAAACGCGCGGCGGGCCGGGTCCGGATACGCACCGCGCTTGCGGCGGCGGCGCTTTTCCGTGGCGCAGGTCTGGTCGTAGATCAGCACGGTAGTGCCGGCGGTATCGCGCAACTGGCGCTGCACGCTATCGAGCTGGTCGCGATGGTGAACATCCACGCCTGCTGGCAGCACGATATTCGAGTCGTACTTTTGCGGCTCGTCCGTCACGATGACGATGCGCTTCGCGCCTTCGGCATGCACCTGGTGCGCGATCTGCGGCACGGTGAGCACGCCGTCCACGGGCTGGCCGCCCGTCATCGCCACGGCGTCGTTGTAGAGAATCTTGTAGGTGATATTGGCGTTCGACGCGATGGCCGCGCGAATCGCCAGCAGTCCTGAGTGAAAGTACGTGCCGTCGCCGAGATTCACGAACACGTGCTTGTCGCCCGAGAAGTGCATCTGTCCGAGCCACGCCACGCCTTCGCCGCCCATCTGGCTGAACGTTTCGGTCTTGCGGTCCATCCACATCGACATGTAGTGGCAGCCAATGCCCGCCAGCGCGCGCGAGCCTTCGGGCACGTTGGTCGACGTGTTGTGCGGACAACCCGAGCAGAACCACGGCTTGCGCTCCACCGTCACGCGCGGCTTCGCGGCTTCGCGCTCCTTCGCCTCGATGATCGCCACGCGCGCGAGCATGCGCGCGCGCACTTCCTCGGGTACCGCATTACTCAAGTCTGCGCGCGTGAGACGCCGCGCAATCGCCTTGGCGATCAGCGCGGGCGAAAGTTCGTAGTGCGCCGGCAGCAGCCAGTTGCCGCGCGGCACCGACCATTCGCCGCCTTCGTTGTCGCGCTCGTCGAACTTGCCGTAGATCTTGGGGCGCACATCTTCGCGCCAGTTGTATAGCTCTTCCTTGAGCGCGTACTCGAGAATCTGGCGCTTTTCCTCCACCACGAGAATTTCCTCGAGCCCCGTGGCGAAACCGCGTGCGTCTTGCGCGTCGAGCGGCCACACGCAGCCGACCTTGAGCACGCGCACGCCGATCTGCGCGCAGGTTTCGTCGTCGAGGCCGAGGTCGGTGAGCGCCTGGCGCACGTCGAGATACGCCTTGCCCGCGGTCATGATGCCAAAGCGGGCGCGCGGCGAATCGATCACCACGCGGTTCAGGCGGTTCGCGCGCACGTAGGCGAGCGCGGCGTACCACTTCTCGTCGAGTAGCCGCGCTTCCTGGGCGAGCGGCGTGTCGGGCCAGCGGATATTGAGGCCGCCTTCGGGCATGGTGTAGTCGGCGGGCGTGACGATTTCCACGCGATCCGGGTCGAGGTCGATCGACGCAGTCGATTCGATCACATCGGTCACGCACTTCATGGCAACCCACAGGCCCGAGTAGCGGCTCATGGCCCAGCCGTGCAGACCGTAGTCGAGATATTCCTGCACGTTCGCGGGATACAGCACGGGAATGCCCGCCGCGATGAGCGCGTGCTCCGACTGGTGCGCCACCGAAGACGACTTCGCCGCATGGTCGTCGCCGGCGAGCACGAGCACGCCGCCGCGCGCGTCGCTGCCCGCCGAGTTGGCGTGCTTGAACACGTCGCCCGTGCGGTCGACCCCCGGGCCCTTGCCGTACCACATGCCGAACACGCCGTCGCGCTGCGCGCCGGGCCAGAGATTGATCTGCTGCGTGCCCCATACGGCGGTGGCGGCGAGGTCCTCGTTCACGCCGGGCTGGAACACGACGTCGTGCGCCTGGAGGTGCTTCTTCGCCTTCCATAGCGACTGGTCGAGCGCGCCTAGCGGCGAGCCGCGATAGCCCGAGACGAAGCCCGCGGTATTCAACCCGGCCTTGCGGTCGCGCGCCTTTTGCAGCATGGGCAGGCGCACCAGCGCCTGCGTGCCGCTGATGTACACGCGGCCTTTTTCCAGCGTGTATTTGTCGTCGAGCGAAACAGATGCGGCAAGCGATGCGGCTTCTACGGCGGCACGGTCGGGGGCGTTCATGGGGGGCTGTCTCCGGAATCGGTGCGAAATCTGACGTTTCGCGGCCGAGTATAGGAAGCCGATATGCCATCGTAAAATCACAAATTGGCAACGCTGGTATGCGAAAAACGGATGGCGCGGCATGGAGACAGCCATGCATCGGCGAGCGCTTTCTCAAGCCCCTCGGGCATTTGCCGTTAACACACGGGACCAACAACCCCTCATTCCGGAGTCCCGCTTGAACGCGAAACCGCGCGCTCTGCCATCTGCATTTGTCCTGTTCGGATCCCTGGCCGGAACCCTGCTGATCAGCGGCTGCGTCAGCAGCCCCCGTGTGGCCAGCGCACCCGCGCGCCCGACTGTCGTGGTTGCCGCGCCACCGTCGCCCCCGCCGGTCGTCGTCGCACAACCTGTTTATGTGCCACAGCCGTACGACGCGTATGTTTCGGTCGTAGTCGACCGCGATGTGGTCTACGCCGGCGGCAACACGTATATCTGGATCGTGGGACCCGATGGCCACCGCCAGCGCCGCCTCTACGGCCATGGCGACCTGCGCGGCGAAGTCCTGCACCGTCGCGCGGAATTGCGCGTGGTGATGGCACACAACGAAGGCCATCTGCCGATGCAACACGCACGCGTGCCCGAATCCCAGCGCGTGCACGTGACGATGCAGCCGCACGGCGCGCCGCCGCATGGCATGCCGCCACGTGGCAACCGGCCGCAACCGGGCGGGCATCCGCCGGTGCACACCGCTGCCCATCGCCCGCCGTCCGCGCCGAACCGCAACCAGAACGCGAACGCCAGCGCGAATGCCGGCCAACACCGCCACTCCGACGGCCATCCCAACGCCGCGCCTGCGCCACGTTTCGCGGGCCAGCCGCCGCACGCAGGCTAACGCCAGCTAGTATCGGCTGCGGGTCGAACCGCCAGCCCGCCTCAGAACAAGCGCCGCCGTCCCTGCGTCGGCGCTTGCGTGCCCCGCCTCGTCTGCGTCGCCGCGTGCGGCCTGACAATCGTCGCGCCCCCAAAATCCCCCCGCACCGCATCGTCGGTAGAACATCGCCGCGACGAAGTGTCGCGATATATATCACATCGCGATATAATCGCTTTTCTTTGGGCGGCACGAGCCGTCTGCGCTCCCTACAGGTTTCAAACCGGTTTCAAATCCGTTCCAGATCGTGTCACGCTTCAAAGTCCTTCGCTGGCTCACCCGCTTCACCCCTTCCAGGGTCACTATCACGTGGCGCGAGCGCCTGCGCTCGGGCGGCGGCGCACTGGTCGGCATCGCCCTCACCGGCGCACTGGCGCACCGGCTGCTCGGCGGCGATCCAGCCATCCCGTATCTGATCGCCCCCATGGGCGCTTCCGCCGTGCTGCTGTTCGGCGTGCCCGCCAGCCCGCTCGCGCAGCCCTGGTCGATCATCGGCGGCAACCTCGTTTCCGCAACCGTAGGCGTGACCGCTGCACTGTGGATACACGACCCCGTGGCCGCCGCCGCCGTGGCCGTTGCCGTGGCCATCGTCGCGATGTTCACGCTGCGCTGCGTGCATCCGCCTTCGGGCGCGGTCGCGCTCACCGCGGTGCTCGGCGGTCCAGCCGTGCATGCGCTCGGTTACGAGTTCGTGTTCCTGCCCGTCGCGCTGCAGTCGTTTCTGCTGCTCGGCGGCGCGCTCGTTTATCACGCCGCTACGGGACATCGCTACCCGCACGCCGCGCGGCGCCCGAGCGTGTCCGGGCCTGTGCGCGCGCAGGCCGGCTTCACCCGCGCCGACCTCGAAGCCGTGCTGCGCGATCGCGACGAAATGCTCGACATCGATACCGACGACCTCGAAGCCGTGCTCCAGGACGCCGAGATCCGCGCGTACGCGCGCAGCTTCGGCGAGCTGACCTGCGCGGATGTCATGTCGCCCAATGTGGTGAGCATCGCGCCCACGACGACCGTGGGCGAAGCGCGCTCGCTGCTCAAGCGCCACGACGTGAAGGCGCTGCCCGTGGTGGACGCGGATCGCCAGGTAAAAGGCATCGTCACGCGCGCCGACCTCGCCGACGACGGTCGCGAGCGTCATCCGCTGCGCCTCGTGCTCCATGCGATCTCGCGCCTGTTGCGGCCGCACGCGGAGTCCGGCCAGCACGTCGCCACGCTGATGACCACACATGTGCTGACCGTCGCGAACACGACGCCGATCGTCGAACTCGTACGCATTTTCGCGGGCCGCGGGCACCATCACGTGCCGGTGGTCGATCACGAACACCGGCTCGCGGGCATCATCACGCAGGCCGATTTGATCTCGGGGCTGTATCGCGAGGCAAAGACGCCGCAGCAGGCCCCCGCCTGAGCGCATTTGCACGTGTGTTCGCGGCATGACACCTGGCCACAATGTCGATATGACGGGCGCTTTCGGGACAAAATATCATGTCGCGATATATTAGGAGGCGAAACTGTTCCATGGACTCCCAATGAAAAAAAGCACACGCGATCTCGACAAGACCGACTTTGAACAGCTCTCCGAGTTTCGTTACCAGATGCGCCGTTTCGAGCGCTTCTCGGAGCAGGCGGCGCAGGCCGAAGGCATTACGCCGTTGCAATACCTGCTGCTGCTGCATGTGAAGGGCTACCCCGGCCGCACGTGGGCGACCATTGGCGAGCTGGCTGAACGTTTGCAGGCGCAGCATCACGGCGTGGTTGCGCTTGTCTCGCGCTGTGAGGCGATCGAGCTTGTCGAGCGCCGCGTGAGCGAGCGCGACCGCCGCCAGGTGGAGGTGCACCTGCTCGCCGCCGGCGAAAAGCTGCTCGCGCGCCTCGCCGAACTGCATCGCGCCGAGTTGAAGTCGCTCGACGGCGCATTCACCATTCCGCGTATCGATCTATAAAGACCATGCATTCCGACGATTCCCACAAGCGCGACTTTTCGGCGAACGCACGCCTGCCCGGCATCAGCGCGCTGGCCGCCGTGATTGGCGTACTGGCCACGCTCGCGGCTTTCGTGCTGCTGAGCCTGATCCACTGGTTCACGAACCTGTTCTTCTTCGGCCAGTTCTCGTTCGCCGACCGCTCGCCCGCGCTCAATACGCTGGGGCCGTGGGTCATCGTCGTGCCTGTAATAGGCGGGTTGATCGTCGGAATGATGGCGCGCTTCGGCTCCGAGAAAATTCGTGGCCACGGTATTCCCGAGGCCATCGAAGCCATTCTCTTCGGCAAGAGCAAGATGTCGCCCAAGGTGGCCGTGCTCAAGCCGCTTTCGTCGGGCATCGTGATCGGCAGCGGCGGACCGTTCGGCGCGGAAGGCCCGATCATCATGACGGGCGGCGCGCTCGGGTCGCTGCTCGCGCAGTGTGTGCGCGTCACGTCCGCCGAGCGCAAGACGCTGCTCGTGGCGGGCGCGGCCGCGGGCATGACGGCCGTGTTCGGCACGCCGGTCGCCGCCGTGCTGCTCGCCGTGGAATTGCTGTTGTTCGAATGGCGCCCGCGCAGCTTCCTGCCCGTGGCGCTTGCGTGCGCAGTGGCAGGCTTCGCGCGCTCCGTGTTCTTCGGCACGGCGCCGCTCTTTCCGATGCAGACCCTGCCGCCGCACGCCGTGGCGCTCTTTTCATGCATCATTGCCGGGCTGCTCGCGGGCGCGCTTGCGTCGGGGCTCTCGGCGGCGCTCTACAAGGTCGAGGACCTGTTCGGCCATCTGCCGCTGCACTGGTCGTGGTGGCCGGCAATCGGCGGGCTCGTGGTGGGCATTGGCGGCTTCATCGAGCCGCGCGCGCTCGGCGTGGGCTACGACGTGATCGGCGACCTGCTGCATCAGCACATCGTGCTTCAGGTCGCGATAGCGATTCTGGTGGTGAAAGCCGTGATCTGGGTCGTGGCGCTTGGCTCCGGCACCTCGGGCGGCGTGCTCGCGCCGCTGCTCATGCTTGGCGCGGGGCTTGGCTCGGTGCTCAGTTACGTTTTCAGCCACGTGCTGCCCGGCAGCGACCCGGCGCTGTGGCCGCTCGTGTGCATGGCGGCGACGCTCGGCGCCACGCTCGGCGCGCCGCTCACGGCCATCGTGTTCGCATTCGGCCTCACGCACGACACCAACGCGCTGCTGCCGCTCCTCACGGCCACACTGGTCGCGCACGGGTTCGCCACTGTCGTCATGAAGCGCTCGATCATGACCGAGAAAATCGCGCGCCGCGGTTATCACATCTATCGCGAGTACGGCGTCGATCCGCTCGAGCGCCATTACGTCGATGAGGTGATGACGCACAACGTCGATACGATCGACGCGAACGTCACCGTGCGCGACGCCCTCTCACGTTACTTCGGTTCGACGCAGCAGCGCCGCGCATTCCCGGTGCTGCGTGACGGCGCGGTGCTTGGTGTGGTGGATCGCGCGATGCTCGACGCCGTGCGTGCAAGCGCCGCCACCGAAGCACTCGACACGTCGCTCGGCTCGTTGCTCGCGCAACGTTCTCCCGACCTCGCGCTGCCCGAGGAAACCTGCCGCCAGGTCGCCACGCGTCTCGCGATTCATGGCCTGGAACGTCTGCCCGTGGTGGCCGACCGCGATTCGCGGCGGCTCGTGGGCATCGTCTCGCGCAGCGATCTCGTCAAGCTCTCGCTCTCGCACTTCGAGGAAGAGCACAAGAAGGAGCGGTTCCGCCGTATTCCCATCGGCAGCAGCAAACGGCGCTTTCCGCCGGTGCGCAAGGCGGGCTAAAAGAAGCACGGCTGGCGGAGCCGGCAGCGAGCCGCGCTGCGCCGCCGAACGCTTAACGCTTACTGATGCAGCGCGAGCCCCTTCACGGCTTTGTCCACGGCGTTTTTCGGACCGTATAGCGCGATTCCCACCAGATCGGGATTTTCCGGGTCCTCGGCGCGAAAGACCTCGCGGTTTGCCGCATCGTGCCCCGTCGAAAACATCGCGTGCACATACGGCACGATCGTGAGCTCGCGCGACACGCCGCGCCGCAGCGCCGCCTGCAATCCGCCGACATCCGCGCCATAGATCATCATCGGCTGGCCCAGCATCCTGCCGTAACGCTGCCCGCGCGCGTCTTCGTAGGGCTCGCCTAGCGCTTCGGGCGCCGCCGCCGCAATGCCCGTTGCCAGAAACGCGGTCACATTGAGCTTCTGCCAGACCGCGAGATTTTCCCGCACCACCAGCGCCACTTTCGTATCGAACATGCTTGCTGCCTCCTTTTTCGAGGCACTCATGATCCGCGAGACGCGGGTGCAAGTCTGGAACGTTTGTGCACGGCGGCGGCGCACCCCGCGCGCTCAGTGCAGATGCCGCAGCTTGTCCGGATTGCGCATGACGTAAATGGCCGTGACCTTGCCGCCTTCGATCTCGAGCGCGGTGGTTTGCAACTCGCCATCGGCCTCGCGCGTGACGAAGCCGGGCAGCCCGTTGATAAAGCCCGCGCGCACGAGCGTCGAGCCGTTCTTGCGAAACAGGTCGGCCAATTGCGCATGGAGCTTCATCACATCCTCGAAGCCGAACACCGGGTGGCCGATCGCCGGGCGCTTGCCGCCGCCGTCCGCGTGCAGGCTCACGTCGTCGGCGAGCATGGCGCCTAGCGCGCTCATGTCGCCGCTGCGCGACGCCGCGAAGAACGCCTGCGCCAGTTCGAGGCCGCGCGCTTTCTCCACATGAAAACGCGGACGCGCGTCCCGCACGTGACTTCGGGCGCGCGCCGCGAGCTGGCGGCATGCGGCGCTCTCACGCCCGATCGTGGCCGCGACTTCGTCGAACGCCAGCCCGAACACGTCGTGCAGCAGGAACGCCGCGCGCTCGAGCGGCGAAAGGCGTTCGAGCGCGAGCATGAGCGGCAGCGTGACGTCCTCCTGCTCGTCCTCTTCGACGACCGGGTCCGGCAGCCACGGGCCAATATAGGTTTCGCGCTGATGCCGCGCCGACTTGAGCTGATCGAGGCACATGCGCATCACCATGCGGCGCAGGAAGGCCTCGGGCACGCGCACGTCGTCGCGCTCCACGTCCGCCCAGCGAATGAACGCGTCCTGCACGATGTCCTCGGCGTCGGCGACCGAGCCGAGCATGCGGTACGCCACGCGGATCAGCTTGCGCCGCAGCGGGTCGAAACTCGCAGCGGCATCCCTCAGGCCCGGGTCCGTCATGCGGCGACCATCTTTTTGGCCATCGCCTGGGCCGCCGCCGGATCGACCCACAGGCCAAAGCCGACCGCCAGACGGTTCCAGCCGTTGATCACGTTGATCATCAGCGTGAGCTTCACCTGCTCCTCCTCGGTAAAGTGGCCGGCAAGCGCCGCGCGCGCCGCTTCCAGCGCGTGGCCTTCGGAAAGGCGCGTGAGGGCGTCGGTCCAGCCGAGCGCTGCGCGTTCGCGGTCCGTGTAGCACGGCGCTTCTTTCCAGGCAGAAAGCAGGTAGAGACGCTGTTCGGTCTCGCCTTCCTCGCGTGCGTGGGCGGTATGCATGTTAAGACAATTCGCGCAGCCATTGATTTGCGACGCGCGCACCTCCACCAGCGCAATGAGGCTCGCCTCGAGGCTGCCGGACACGGCGAGCGAGGTGCCCATCCAGGACTTCATCAGGGTCGGAGCAGCGGCGAACAGGTCGAGCTTGGCAGTCATGGTTTCATCTCCTTTCGGTTGGGTTGCCATGACATGACGAGATAGCCCGGGCCGCGTGTGACATCGGAGCAAAAATCGGCGTGAGAAATGTGTGCCGCCTCGACCGGTATAGCGGCCGCAGGCGGCAACTTACGCCTCGTCATTCCTTGCCCGACTGCTTTGCGGCTTGCTCGATGAGCTTCGCGACCTCGGCCGGATGCGACATGTAGGCCACGTGGCTCGAGTTGATCTCGACCGTCTTGCTGCCCGCACGCTGGGTCATGAAGCGCTCCAGATCCGGATTGATCGCGCGGTCCGCAGTCGCCACGACCGCCCAGCTCGGCTTCGTGCGCCAGGCGGCGTGTGTGATCGGCACGCCGAACGATTGCGCGGCGGGCGTTACCTGCGAGATGGCCATGAAGCGGGCCTCCTGGGCCGGCAAGTCGGCGGCGAAGTCCTCGTGGAAATTCGCCGGGTCGATGTACAGGTGGCCGTCGGCCGTGGCCTTGATCGCCGTGGTCGCCGGCGGCGTCTTTTTGGTCAGTTCGAGCGGCGACTCTCCCGTGTCCGGCTGGAACGCGGCCACATAGACGAGACCCGCGACCTTGTCGTCGTTGCCGGCCTCGGTCACGACCGCGCCGCCATAGCTATGGCCGACGAGGATGCTCGGACCGTCCTGTGCGTCGACAACGCGGGTCGTCGCCTTCACGTCGTCGTCAAACGAGGTTTCCGGCTCCTGCACCACGGAGACCTTGTAGCCGTCGCGCGCGAGGATCTTCGAGACGGCCTGCCAGCCGGATCCATCGGCGAAGTAGCCATGCACCAGCACGATGTTCTTGACCGGCGCGGCCGTGGCGGCCTGCGAGCCGAGGGCGGCGGCAGAAAGGGCAACGGCGGCGGCGATGCGGGTTACGTATGAGGAAAGTTTCATTTTCATGCTCCAGAGAGTGGGGTATCGACAACTCGACAGGCTGCGACCTGCTCGATGTAGCCATCCTACTAGTAGGATGGCTTAGATGCAAGAAAAACTTGATGACTGGTAATTGCCCCCTATTCCGCATAAACTACCTGACATTCAACCGACTAGATGGTAGGCAAAATGACGGCAAGTGGAGAGCAGACGGCCGACAGGATCGTTGCTGCAGGACGGCAACTCATCATGAGGCGCGGGTACAACGGGTTTAGCTATGCCGACATCGCGGATGCGATCGACATTCGCAAGGCGAGCATTCACCACCATTTCCCCGCCAAGACGGATCTCGTTATCGCCGTGCTGGACGCGTGGCGGGAAGCGTTTGCCGCCGACGTGGCGTCGCTGGAGGCGAGCGGCGCCGACGCCATCGCACAGTTGCGCGCCTACATCGGCCACTGGGAACGCTGCATCGCGGACGACACTGCGCCGTTCTGTGTCGCAGGCATGCTGGGCGCCGAACTGCCCTCGTTGCCGGAAGAAGTGGCGCAGGGGGTGAAGACGTTCTTCGACGACCTCACTTCGTGGCTCGAGCGGGTGCTCGAAAACGGCGTAAAGGGCGACCTCATCAAGCTCGATGCGTCGGTTCACGCCGAGGCGGCAACGCTCGTGTCGCTGGTCTACGGCGCCATGCTCGCGGCACGCGCCTATGCGAATGTCGAGTTGTTCAAGCAGGTTACGGAGGGCGCGGTGGAAAGACTGGTGAAGCCGCGCAAACGTACGCGCTCCAGTTGACGGACGGGGGCGCACAGGCGAACGTGAATGTGAACTGCCACCCACCCTGGATGGGTGGGTCAGACTGCTCTGACGGAACCTAAACTCGACCAGGCGTCGTCGCCCGGATCATGGCCGCCTCAGGTTCGGTCTACGCCCGCCTATATTTCGCATAACAAGCCCCTCAGGAGACACCCGCATGGCCGCCCCAGCCGCCGCTTGCTCGCAGGCGCTACCCTATCGCTCCCCGCGTATTCCCACTTGGGACGTCCAGACGACTTACCGCGCAGACGGCACGATGATTCTCTCGTCCGCGGACGCGCCTGCTATCGAGCAGAACGGCTTCGTCGACTTTCTGCCGTACTGGGCGCAACGCCGCGGCAACTCGCCGGCATTCAGCGAGCGCGATGCACAAGGTGGATGGCGCTCGATAAGCTGGTCCGGGCTATGGAATCAGGTCAGACATGTGGCTGCTGGCCTTCTCAACCTCGGACTGGGGCAAGGGCGGCCGCTCATGATGCTGTCCGGCAACTCGATCGAGCAGGCGATCCTGCTGCTCGCGGCGGAGTATGCCGGCGTGCCGACGGTGCCGGTGTCGCCGGCGTACTCGACGATCAGCAGCGACTTCGCCCGTTTGAAGGGCATCGCGGCGCTCGTTCAGCCCGCCGCGATTTTCGTTCAGGAGCGCGAACCGTTTGAGCGTGCCATTGCGGCGCTCGGCTTGCCCGAGGTCCCGATCATCGCG
The DNA here is from genome assembly GCF_009789655.1 of Paraburkholderia acidiphila. Lineage (GTDB taxonomy): Bacteria > Pseudomonadota > Gammaproteobacteria > Burkholderiales > Burkholderiaceae > Paraburkholderia > Paraburkholderia acidiphila. Next base: position 798,270 of record NZ_CP046912.1, on the reverse strand, counting down.
GTATGCGGTTCAACGGACGAAGCCTGGTCATTCAACGCGCTGGCAAGCCTCGAATTGACGCCGGCGCGCATTGCCGCGCTTGCCTCCGCGCGCGCGGCCATCCAGCCCGCCGATGTGTTGCGCATCCTCTTCACATCCGGCTCGACGGGCGCGCCCAAGGGAGTCGTCTCCACCTATGCGAACTTCAAGGCGTCAACGCGATATTTCGCCCATGTTCACGGCGCGCTGTCCGAGCCGCAACCGGTATTTCTCGACTGGATGCCGTGGCATCACACAATGGGTGGGGTGTTCGCATTCGGTCGCGCGATGGTGACGGGCGCGAGCCATTACATCGACGACGGGCGGCCGGTGCCGGGCCACTTTGAGCGGACCTTGCGCAATCTGCGTGAGGTTTCGCCAACCGTCTTCAGCAGCGCCCCCTCTGCGCTGACGATGCTGGCAAACGCGCTCGAAGACGATGCGCAACTGGCACAGAGCCTGTTCGCGCGGCTTGTCAACTTCGGCTACGGAGGCGCGAGCCTTCCGCGCGCCACCTGGGAGCGCATCCAGCGCATAGCCGGGAAGACGATCGGCGAACGCCTCGCGTTTTGCACCTCGCTCGGCGCGACCGAAACCAATGCCACGGGCACCTATTTCTCCGTGCCGTCGGACGATCTCGGCAACGTCGGCGTGCCCGGCCCTGGCGTGGAACTCAAACTGGTGCCGCTCGAAGGCGGCGACGGGCGCTTTGAAATCCGCATGCGCGGCGCGGCGATCTTTGGCGGCTACCTGAAGGATCCGTCCCAGAGCGCGAAGGCCTTTGATGAGGAGGGCTATTTATGTCTAGGAGACGCCATTCGTCTCGCGAACGCGGAGAATCCCCTGGAAGGTCTGCGCTTCGCCGGGCGTGTAGCCGAGGACTTCAAGCTCACCAACGGAACGTGGGTGCGCACCGGTAGTGTCAGGCTTGGTCTACTCGAGCAATGCGCTCCGCTCCTGACCGACGCCGTCATCTGCGGCCATGACCGCGACTATGTGGCGGCGCTCGCGTGGCCGAACGTCGCGGCCTGCCGGCGGCTCGCGCCAGAACTCGCCGCGCTGGAAATCGAAGCGCTCGTTGCGCATCCCGTCGTCATTGCTGCGTTGAATGAGCGTCTGCGCATGCAGAAGGCGTCCGGCTCGAGCCTCCATGTCAGGCGCCTGATGCTCATGACCGAGCCACCCTCGATCGACGCGAACGAGACCACCGACAAGGGGTATGTCAATCAGGCAGCCTGCCGCGCCCGGCGCGGCAATCTGATCGACGAAGTCTATTGCCCCACGCCACCTGCCTTTGTCGCGACCGCAGCCTGAAGGCCGCTGCGGCGTCGTCAGGTCTGCCGACCTTCTAGACGCCGCGTTCCGGGCCCCACTGTACAATCGACCAGCGCATTGATGCGCTCACGCATTGCGCTGCGGCATTTGCCGGGCAACCATTCTGCTTTATGTGACCCCATGGAATCGTCCCAGTCACAGGTAGCCTTCCTGTTGAGCGAAGCCGAACAGCGGCTGCAGCCGCCGCGTATGGACGCCCGGGTGCTGGCGCGGGAACGCCTGCTCACGCAGTTGACCGAGGCGCGGCGGCGCCGCTGCCTGATACTCGAGGGGCCGGCGGGCAGCGGAAAAACGGCGCTTCTGCTGGCCTGGCGCCGCGCGTTGTTGCCGCTCAGCTTCGACGTGGCGTGGCTCACGCTCGCCCCCGAAGACAACGACATGTCGCGCTGGCTCGACGACATCGCCTCGAGCCTCGCCCAGGTCGATCCCGCCATACCGCACGAGGCAGCGTTGCTTTCGGGCCGCGGTACGGACGACGAAGCCGTCGAGCGCTCCCTCGTTGCCCTCGTAAGCGGTATTGGCAGGCACCCGCGTCACTTGACGCTGATGCTCGACGACGCTCACCACATCGTCGATCTTCAGGTGCGCGAAACTTTGCAGTGGCTGCTCGATTACGCGCCGCCCAACCTGCACATCGTCATGGCGTCGCGCATCGCCGTTCCCGTGTCGCTCGGCAGGTTGCGCGATGCGGGCCAGTCCCTCGAACTCAGCATGCGCGATCTGCGGCTTACCGCCGAGGAGTCCGAAGCATTCCTGAAAGCGAAGGTCAGTGACCTTGAGCGGCGAGACGCACTAAAAATGCATGAGCTCACGGACGGCTGGGTGGCGGGCTTGCTGCTGCTTGTGGCGCATCTGCGACGCGGCGAGCGGGGGGCGCAAGGCGCTCCGCTTTCCGGGCATTCGACCCGCAGCCACTTCCTGGACGCGCGCGGTGTCGCCGATTATTTCGAGCGCGAAGTCGTGCCGCAATTGTCCGCCGAAGAGCTCGACCTGCTTGTCAGGCTCGCACCATGCACGATATTTTGTGCTTCCCTGTGCGTTGCACTTGGCGCCGATCCCGAACTGCATGGCAGGATGCCTGGACGGCTCGAATGCGACAATCTTTTTGTCGAGTCCATCGCGTCGTCGGGAAGCGGGCAATGGTATCGCCTGAATCCGCTCTTTCGCGAGACGCTGCTGCAGCGCTTTCGCGCATGGCCGCTCGAGCAGCAGCGCGAAGTGCATCACAGGGCGTGGCGTTGGTTTCGCGAGCACGACCGGCACGACGAAGCGATCCGCCATGCGCTGCTCGCCGGGGAAACCGCGACGGCCGCCGACCAGGTCGTGCAGGTCGCGCAACAGATGCAGATCCGGGGCGACCTGCGCAAGCTCGCGGCGATTATTCGCATGCTGCCGGCGGCCGAGATCGAGGCACGCTTTGGCCTGCGGTTGTGGAATGCGCGCTTGAAACTCTATGCACGAGACTTCGAAGCGTGCGAAGCCATCCTTGACGGGTTGCTGGCCGACGTGGCGCCCGACGACCACGGCGCGCGCTATCGGCTCGCTATCACCCAGGCGACACTGTCTGTGCAGCGTGACGACAGTGACGGCGTGAGCGCTGTGGAGGAGTGCCTGCTGCACGTGCCTGCCGAGATCGACAGCATAGGCGTCGGCGGGCGCAACAACATTCTGTCGTGGCTCTATATGCATGCCGGCGAGTACGAGCGGGCGCGCGCCATTCAGACAGACTCGCCCGCGCTGCTCGTCAATGGTGTCGAACTGATGGGCACGCCGGCCGGCATGCTGTACGGCAAATGCGTCATGGGCCTCAGTTTCTCGCTCGAAGGACGCTTTCTGCAGGCCGAGCGGATCTGCCGCGACGTCATGGCCGAGGCCGACCGGCGCGGCCGCGAGGCCGCCGAGGCCGCGTCGCTTGCGGCGGCACTGCTCGGTGAAGTGCTCTATGAGTTCAATGAACTGGACGCATGCCGGCGACTCCTGGAAGAGCGGATCGAGGTGCTCGAACGGGTGTCGATTCCCGATGCGGTGTTGCGCGTGCTGACGGCGCTGTCGTCCGTGCACTGGATCGCCGGACACGAGATGGACAGCTTTGCGTGGTTGGAGCGCCTCGAAGAATACGGCAGGAAATATCGCTTGAACCGGCTCGTTGCGCACAGTCTCGCCGATCAGGTCCAGCGCCACCTGCAACGTGGCCGGACCAGCGACGCACAAGCGGCGCTCGAGCGCCTCGACAACATTGCCGAAGGGATTGCCGTCGAGCGCCCTGGGCCGCTTGGGCACGTGGCGGTTCACGCGGCGCGGGCCAACATTCTTTGGGCTTTCGCGCATGGGAATCATGAGGCGGCCTCAGCCCGGATCGATCGACTGATACCCGCATGTGAAGCGCGCGGCTGGCAGCGCCATACCACGCATTTCCAGCTGCTCGGGGCGCTCGCGCATTCCAGCCTCGGACGCACTCATGCCGTGGCGCCGGCGGTGACGGCGGCACTGCGGCGCGGGCACCGCCTTGGTCTCGTGCGCAGCGTGCTGGATGCCGGCCCCGGTGTGCTGGAACTGATCACTCGAGTCGTGCAGGGCGAGCCGGCGGACACGGTCCTGTCGTTCTATGTCGGCCGGCTACAGGCCGCACACAGCATGACGGATTCGGTCTATCCGGCGCAGCGGCCAGTTGCTGGCGGACCCGGCGCGCAGCAAAAAACCAGCATGATGTTGAGCGAGCGCGAAGCCGATGTCGTGCACCTGCTCGCCCAGGCCATGCCCAACAAGCGGATTGCACGCACACTCGCCATTTCGCCGGAAACGGTGAAGTGGCATCTGAAGAACATCTACGGCAAATTGGGCGTGTCGAGCCGCGATGAAGCCGTTGCACGGCTCAGAGACCTCAACCTTGGGTCGGCCGGCGCAGGTCCGTCACCGGATGGGCCGGCCTAGCGCCTGCCGCCGCTTACCCTCGCCTCATTTGCAATGACGTGTCCGTGCTATCCACTACGCGAAAGCCAAAACGCTGGTAAAGGCTGAACGCCCGATTCCCTTTTAAAACACTTAGCTTGACAGGCACACCGGCGCCATCCGCCTGCCTCAGGAACTCACCGAGCAGATGGGCCGCGATGCCGCGCCCCTGGTGAGTCGGCAAGATCTGGATTTGCACGATGGTCCATTCATCCGCGTCCCGAATGCATTTGAAAAGACCGAGCCTCTCGGACCCACAGCAGACGATATAGGCATCGTTGTAGCGATAACGAAGACGCTCCCAATGTGCGCACTCGTCGGTCGGCTCGCCAGCGCGTGCCAGGTGTTCGTCCATCGTCGCTCTACGCAGATCGAACAGAAATGGCTCGTCGGCAGGCGTCGCTGCGCGCAGCGTAACTTCAAGTTTATTCATTGGTCCCGGTCGTCCGTAGCATTGGCACTCCCGGTCATTGTTGACGGTCCACCAGGTTGTCGACTACATGCAAAGCCGAAAAGCCTGCGCATCACCCCAACGCTAACAAACATTCTCCGCCAGTCTCCGCGCCGCGCAACACGAAGCGCTCACACCATCGTCCTACAATGTCGCGGTAGTCGCACGTCGCGACGACATCACCGGCGCAACCTCACTTTCAGAGGAGCAGACGATGGCAAAGATGCACGTAGTACAGGTAGCCGAACCCGGCGGCCCGCTCGAACTGGTGGAGCGTGATATTCCGGAGCCACCCGAAGGACACGTCCTCGTCAAGGTGCACGCCTGCGGGATCTGCCACAGCGATTCGCTCACGAAAGAAGGCCATTGGGCAGGCCTGCAGTTTCCGCGCGTGCCCGGCCACGAGATCGCTGGCGTAATCGAAAAGCTTGGCGCGCGCGTCGAGGACTGGAAGGTCGGGCAGCGCATCGGCGTGGGCTGGCACGGCGGCCATTGCGGCCATTGCGAACACTGCCGCCACGGCGACTTCGTGCTTTGCAAGAACGGACAGATTCCCGGCATCAGCTACGACGGCGGCTATGCCGATTGCATGGTGGCGCCGCAGGAAGCGCTCGCGCGCATGCCCGACGACCTCTCCGACGTCGACGCCGCACCGCTTCTGTGCGCCGGCATCACCACCTTCAACGCGCTGCGCCACAGCGGCGCGCGCGCGGGCGATGTCGTCGCGATCCTCGGCATTGGCGGGCTCGGCCATCTCGGCGTGCAGTACGCGCGCAAGATGGGCTTCGTCACCGTGGCCATCGCGCGCGGGCAGGACAAGGCGCCGCTCGCGAAGCAGCTTGGCGCGCATCACTACATCGACAGCGCCTCCCAGGACGTCGCGCAGGCCTTGCTCGCGCTCGGCGGCGCGCGCGTGATCCTCGCCACGGCCACGAGCGGCAAGGCCATGAGCGCCGCGCTGGGCGGCCTTGGACTGAACGGAAAGATGATCATGGTGGGCGTCTCGCAGGAGCCCGTGGAGGTGCCGATCACGCAGTTCATCATGGGCCGCCACTCGGTACAGGGTTGGCCCTCTGGCACCGCCGCCGATTCTCAGGAGACCCTGGCATTCAGCGCGCTCTCGGGCGTGAAGCCGATGATCGAGGAATATCCGCTATCGCGAGCGGCGGAAGCCTATGAGCGCATGATCAGCGGGAAAGCGCGCTTTCGCGTGGTGCTCAAGCCCGGCGCCTAAGCCAGCGAGCCTTGCGAACGAGGCACTTTTATCGCACTAGCGCCCCTCTTGCGAGCCGGCTTCGTCCTTCGCGAGGCCGGCCTCGCCGACATAGCGATCGACAGCACTGCTTACGGTTGGATCGAAGCGGTCCGGGCCGATGTCCTCGAGCAAATCGAAGCGCTTGAGCTTGTCGCGCACCGGGTCTTTCAGCTCCGCAAAATGCAGCGCGATGCCGCGCTCGCGCAGCGCCTGGGTCAGCTCGCGCAGCATGTCGGCAGACGTCACGTCTACGCTCGTCACCGGCTCCGCCGCCACCACGACCCGGCGCACCGGTGTGGGCGACGCTTCCACCGCCTCCATCAGGCGTTGCGCAAACAGCTCGGCATTCGCGAAGAACAACGGCGCGTCCCAGCGAAACAGCACGAGCCCCGGCGTGCGCACGGCTTCGGGATAGCGCTCGATGTCGTGATAGCCGCGCAATCCTTCCACGCGGCCGAGCACCGCGAAGTGGGGCCGCCAGCCGTCCCATAGGAATTCGATCACGGCGATCAACACGGCGAGGCCAATACCGGGAATCGCCCCGAACACCGCGACCGCCACGAAGCAGCCGATGGATAGCCAGAACTCCCACTGCTGAATGCGGTAGATGCGCTTGAGATCCGCGATTTCGAACAGCCCGAGCGCGGCGGCGATCACCACGGCCGCCAGCGCGCTGTTGGGTAAATAGCGCAACAGATTGGGCGCGACCATGAGCAGCGCCGCGACCGCGAGCGCGCCCACCACGCCGGTGAGCTGCGTGCGAGCGCCCGCGGCTTCGGCAACCGGCGTGCGCGACGCGCTGCTGCTGATCGGAAATCCCTGGAACAAGCCGGCCGCGAAGTTGGCCACGCCGAGGCCCACCATCTCCTGATTGGGATCCACGCGCGCATGAAAGCGCGCTGCATAGGTGCGCGAAAGCACGCTCGTATCGGCGAAGGCGATCAACGCGACGGCGCCGCCGCCCAGAACGATCTTGACGAGGTCCGCGTTGGCGACCCAAGGCAGCGAAAGCCCAGGCAACCCTTGGGGAATGGTGCCCAGCACCTTTACGCCGTAGCTGTCGAGGTGGAAGAGACTGACCGAAAACGTGGCCACGATCACGGCGATCAGGATGCCGGGCACTTTGTCGAAGCGCTTGAGCAGCAGGATCAGCACGAGGCTTCCCGCGCCCACGGCAAAGGTGTACCAGTTGGCCGCACCGCGCGCGACGCCCTGGACGAGGCTAAACAGGTCTCGCATCGGGCCCTGCTCGTCGATGGAAATGCCGAAGAGTTTGGGCAACTGGCTAATGAGCACGGCCAGCGCGATACCGTTCATGTAGCCGTATCGAATGGGCTTGGACAGCAGCTCCGTAATGAAGCCGAGACGCAAGACCCCCATGACGACGCACACGAGACCGGAAACGATCGCCATCATGCTCGCCACGCCGATGGCGCGCGCGGGGTCGCCGCCCGCCACCTGAACCACCACGGCGAGTATGGGCGCAGCGAGTGCGGAATCGGGGCCGAGCACGAGAATGCGGCTGGGCCCGAAAATGGCATAGGCCAGCAGCGGAATGATCGTCGCGTAGAGGCCATAGACGCCGGGCACGCCGGAAGCCGCCGCGTAGGCAATGCCGACCGGCACGAGCATCGTGGTCAGCACCAGTCCCGCGGCGAGATCGTTGAGCAGCCAGGCGCGTTGATAGGTCTTGAACAGCGCGACGCCCGGCAGCCAGCGCAGCCACGACCGGCTTGCGGTTGCACTTGCGGGCTGTGCGTGGGTGGAAGCAGGTCCTTCCATGTCCATTGGCCGGTTAATTGTCGTGAGAATGCTGGCGCTGGGAATCGTGGAGCCGACTACGTGCGCTAGGAAGAATAGTTGAAATATCTTCGTCACAAAAGCCGGGATTGGCGGCCCTGACTCCGGGCGCGCAGCGCCATCGCAGGCCGCCCCTGCCGCATTATTTCGTGCACCGTCCGCAACCGCTGCGCCAACTGGGTGCGCTGCTGCGACATTCGCACTGCTGCGGTGCACAATGCGCTGAACGCCGCGCCTCTCCGTGTCGCGCCCAATGCCCCGTTCGGCAAGGCGCTCCGGCCGCTTGCCAAACTGGCACATACTTTGCTGGTCCCTTATACGCGCCCAGCGATGGCGCACAATGCACCGATTAACCGTCGAAGACATCATGCCGACGACCACCGATTCCCCATGCTGCGCGTACTGCTCGTAACCGACACCGACAAGCCTATCGGCGACCTGCGCGACGCGCTCGCCAAGCTCGGCTACGACATGCTCGCCGAGCCTGCGACGCCGCAGGCGCTGCATCGCGTCGTCGAGCGCGAGCGGCCCGACGTCATCATCATCGACACCGAGTCGCCCTCGCGCGACACGCTCGAACAGCTGGCGGTGATGAACGCCACCGCACCGCGTCCGGTGCTGATGTTCAGCCACGACGCCAACCAGCAGCTCATCCGCTCGGCTGTGGGTGCGGGCGTGACCGCCTATCTCGTGGAAGGGCTCGCGAGCGAGCGCCTTGCGCCGATCCTCGAAGTCGCGCTCGCGCGCTTTGCCCAGGAAGCGCAGTTGCGCGAGCGTCTCACGCAGGCGGAGAACGAGCTGGCCGAACGCAAGCTGATCGACCGCGCCAAGCGCATCCTGATGGAGCAACAGAAGCTGACCGAGCCCGCCGCCTACGCGGCGCTGCGCAAGCGCGCGATGAACCAGAGCGTGAAGCTCGCCGAAGTCGCCCGCCAGATCGTCGCGGCGGCCGAAGTGCAGGACCGACCATGAACGCCACCACCAACACGCGCTTAGCGCCCGAGAAAACCCATCTGAAGATCGGCTTCGTGCCGCTCGCCGATGCCGCGCCGCTCGTCGCCGCGAAGTTGCTCGAGTTCGGCCACGCGCACGGCCTCACGCTCGAGCTCTCGCGCCAGCCCTCGTGGGCCGCACTGCGCGACAAGCTGCTTTCGGGCGAACTCGACGCCGCGCATTCGCTTTACGGGCTCGTGTATGGCGTGCAACTCGGCCTGGGCGGCCCGCAAACCGACATGGCCGTGCTGATGGTGCTCAATCGCAACGGCCAGGCGATCACGCTCTCGAACCGTCTCGCGGATGCGCTCGCCGAACACGGCTCGCTGCCGCGCGCGCTCGCGACGCTTGCGCGCAAGCCCGTTTTCGCGCAGACCTTCCCTACGGGCACGCACGCGATGTGGCTCTACTACTGGCTCGCTTCGCAAGGTGTGCATCCGCTGCGCGACATCGAGAGCGTGGTGATCCCGCCGCCGCAGATGGTGGCCGCGCTCGCAGAGGATCGCCTCGACGGCCTGTGCGTGGGCGAGCCGTGGCCGGGGCTCGCCGAGCAGCGCGGCGTGGGGCGCACGATCATCGCAAGCGGGTCGATCTGGCCGGATCATCCCGAGAAAGTGCTCGCCTGCAGGCGCGATTTCGTGACTCGTTATCCGAACACGGCACGCGCGCTCGTGCAGACGATGCTCGAAGCGTGCCGCTGGCTGGACGGCGAAGGCAACCGGCGCGAGATTGCGCAGTGGCTCGCGCGCCCGGAGATGCTGAACGTGGACGCTGCGCTAATCGCGGCGCGGCTCGAAGCGCAAGCAACATCGCGCACGCCGGGCATGAAGTTTTTCGAAGAAGGCCGCGTGAACTATCCGCACGAGTCGGAGGGTGTGTGGTTTCTTACGCAGTTCGAACGATGGGGCATGCTCGCGCGGCGAAGCGACTATCGCGAGATCGCTTCCGCGCTCAATCAGACGGCGATGTATGCGCAAGCGGCAGCAGCGATGGGGATCGCGCTGCCGGGCGACGCGGCGAGCGCGCCGTTCGTCGATGGACGCGTTTGGGACGGGGGAGATGCGGCGGGGTATGTGGAGGGGTTTGATATCAAGGCGTAAACGCCGCAACGCAACCCGGCCGCCGCTCAGCCGCTTACTTCACCACGACCTGCGTATGCCCCACGACCGGCGGCTTCTCGAAGTACGGACCAACGAGGCGCCGCCATTCCTGAAAGTCATCCGATTCGCGAAAGTGCACCATGTGATCCTCGACGGTATCCCACTGCACGACGAGCACGTACTGGTTCGGCTCTTCCACGCCGCGCTGCAGCTCCACGGCGCGGCAGCCGCGCGCGCGGTGAAAAAGCGGCAGCGCCTGTGCAACGGCCGCCTCGAATTCGGCGTTCTTGCCTGCGCTCACCGTGATATGCGCCATCTCGTAGACCATCCTGTTCTCCTTGTGATTCGCGTTAATTCGCGACTGCAGTCAGTTCATGTTTAGACGTTCGATCACCTCGTCCGCAATCGCGAGCGAAGCCGTCAGCCCCGGCGACTCGATGCCGTAGAGGTTCACGAGCCCGCTCACGCCGTGCTCGCGCGCGTCCTGGATCACGAAGTCGCCACCGTGCCTGCCCTCGGCCAGCTTCGGGCGGATGCCAGCATAACCCGGTTGCAGCGCGTCGTCAGGCAGCGCAGGCCAGTATGTGCGAATCGCCTCGTAGAATTTCGCGGCGCGGCCCGGGTCCACGGTGTAGTCGATCGTGTCGATCCACTCCACGTCGGGGCCAAAGCGCGCCTGACGGCCAAGGTCGATCGTCAGGTGGACGCCCAGGCCCCCTTCCTCCGGCACGGGGTAGATAAGCCGCGAAAACGGCGCCGCGCCCGTCAGCGAGTAGTAGTTGCCTTTCGCGTAGCGCCCCGGCGGGATCGATTGCGCCAGCACGCCCTCGATGCAAGCCGCCACCTGCTGCGCGTACAGGCCTGCGCTGTTCACCACGCGCGTGGCGAGCAATTCCATCGGCTCGTCGCCGCCTACCTTCAGCAGCGTCGGCTGGCCCGGCGTCATCCGGCCGCCCGTGACCGGCGAGCAGAACGCGAGCATGCCGCCCGCCGCTTCGAAGTCGCCCTGCAGCGCGAGCATCAAGCCGTGGCTGTCCACAATGCCCGTGGAGGGCGATTCGAGCGCCGCCACGCAATTGAGCGCGGGCTCCATGGCGCGCGCCTCGTCGCGTTCGAGCCAGCGCAGGTCGTCCACGCCATTGGCGGCCGCCGCCGCGCGAATCGCGCGCAGCGCGTCGAGCTGCCCTTCGTGCGTCGCGACGATGAACTTGCCGCAGCGGCTGAACTCCACGCCCTTCTCTTCGCAATACGCGTAGAGCTTGTGCTTGCCCTGCACACACAGCCGCGCCTTGAGCGAGCCTTGCGGGTAGTAGATGCCCGCATGTATCACTTCGCTGTTGCGCGAACTGGTGCCCGTGCCGATGGCGTTTTCCGCCTCGACGAGGACGGTTTCCCAGCCTTGCTGCGCACACGCGCGCGCAACCGCAAGACCGACTACGCCCGCGCCGATCACGACGCAATCCACTGTGTCCGTCATGACACTTCCTTTCTCGTCACGCGAGTGCTGTTTCGACTGGCGTTATTTTGCCCAATTCGCGTGCGTTGCGTGAAAGGATGCGCAACATGAAAAAACGCCGCTCGATCGTGCGATCGGGCGGCGTCAAAGAACTACCGGAGATGATGAAGCTAGACGTGCATCAGAAGTGCGTATGCAGGCCCACGCGCGCAACGGCCTGGCTCTGACCGCTCGAAGCGCCGTCCGAGGAGTTCATGCCGTTGATCTGGGCAAGACCGCCCGAGCTGGCGCGCTGGTACACGCCCAGTACGTACACGCTGGTGCGCTTGGAGAGCGCGTAGTCGACGATCGCCGCGACCTGGTGGGCGTGATTGTTGTCGACCACGTCGTTGCCCTTCATGTACATGTACGACGCGCCGGCGCTCAAGGCAGGCGTGAAGTTGTAGTGCGCACCCACCGAGCCCTGATACACCGAGCCGCCGTTGGCCGAGTTATGCACCGTGGTAAAGAGCGCATTCGTGATCCAGCCGCCAAAGCGGTAATGCGCGCCGATACCCCAGTTACGCACGCTCACGTCGCCCTCGCCCGTCACGACCGTCTTGAGGTTCGTATAGGCCGCATTTACGCCGAAGTCATGTGCCGAGTAGTTCAGCGCGAAGCTCGTGCCGTTGCCCGTGCCGATCGAACCGGCCACGCCGCCGAAGCTGTACATCGCACCCGCGCTGAAACCGCCGAACGTCGGCGACAGATACTTCACGGAGTTGTTGACGGTTTCGCCCGCCATGCGGTCCCAGTCGAACGCACCTGTCGGGTTGTTCGGCAGCGCGAGCTTCTGGAACGGACCCGCGCGGAAGTCGTAGAAGTGGCCCGAGAGTTCCGCCGGATCGTTACCCGCGAAATACAGCGAGTCCGTCATGAAGTCATACTGATTACCGAGCGTGAGCTTGCCCAGCTTGTCGTTGCTCAGGCCCAGAATCGACGTACGGCTAAAGAGGCTCTTGTTCGGCATGAAGGCGCCGTTGTCCACCTGGAACTGGTTGACGAGCTGGAAGAAGGCCTTCGTGCCGCCGCCCAGGTCTTCCGTGCCGGTCATGCCCCAGAGGTTCGGGCCGTTCACGCCGTCGTCCATTTTGACGTTGTGCTTGCCGCCCTGGTTGCTCACGTAGGTAATGCCCGTATCCATCATGCCGTAGAGCGTCACGCTGCTTTGCGCGAACGCCGGTGCCGCGCATGCCATCACGCCGATGGCCCCCGTAATCGCCAATGCAATTTTTTTGTACTGCTTATGATCCTGCATTCTCCAAGTCTCCTGTTTTGAACAAACCTGTTTATTCGAGCATCGAAGGTTATCCGGCCCGCCACCCCGAGATCAGGCGAGCCGTGAGCGAGCGCGCAGCATAGGGGCCGCGCGGGTCAATCGCGCTCGAGTGGGCAAAACGCCCGCTCGAGCGCAAAAGCGAATCGGGAGATCAAGCGGTCAATCGAACGTTCAGACCGCGTCGGGCACCTTGCGCGTCTTCAGGAACGCTTCGAGGGTTTCGCCGCGCATGCTCGCGTACATGCCGAGATTCGTGATCTTCACCACGCGCGCGAACTTCTCCAGCACGAAAAAGCACACGCCGTATTGAATGAGGCCGAGCCAGTCCGTTGCGTCGACAAGTGCGCGCTCCTCGGCGGTGAGCGCGGCTGCGTCGTAGGCGGCCTTGCGGTCGCTCAGCCACAGTTCGCGCGCCTGCGGCAAACGCATTTCCCAGAAGAAACGATTCAGCCGCATGGCCTTCATGCTCTGGCGAATGTCGAACGGGTACGTGCCCGTCAGCTCCTCGATGCCAACCAGTTGCGGATTCATTGCTGGCCCTCTTCTTCGTACACCGTGACCGCCATCGCCGTGCTGGTCGCGAGATAGTAGTTGCGATGCACTTCACGGATCTTGCCGCCCAGCGCCCCGCGCATGGCGAGCCACATGATCGTCTCCACGCTTTCCGCGCCGCCAAGGCGCACGTAGTCCACGTGCTTCATGCGCGCGAGGCGCTCCGGGTCGCTCACGATCAGGTCGAGGAACTCCATGTCCCATTCGGTGTTGTTGTAGCCGCTGCGCTCGCCGTGTACCTGGTGCGAAAGGCCGCCCGTGCCCACCACCACGACATCGAGGTCCTGCTCGAACGATTCGATCGCGCGGCGCAGCGCCTGGCCGATCCGGTAGCAGCGGTTGGCGGTCGGCAGCGGATACTGGAGCACGTTCACCTGGATCGGCACCAGCGCCGCGGGCCAGCCGCCTTCGTGCGGCAGCATGAGCGAAAGCGGCGAGTTGCAGCCGTGGTCGAGCGGCTTGTCCTGGAAGATCGTGAGGTCGAACTCGTCGTTCACGAGTTGCTCGGCAATATGGATTGCGAGATCGGGGTGACCCGCGATGTCCGGCAGCGCTCGCTTGCCCGCGCCTTCATCGGCGAACTCGTGATTGGCGGAAACGCCCAGCGCGAAGGTCGGGTAGCAGTCGAAGAAGAAACTGTTGGCGTGGTCGTTGTAGAACATCACGAGCGCGTCCGGCTTGCGCTCGGCGAGCCACTGCGCCACCGGTTCGTACCCCTGGAAGAGCGGCGCCCACGCGGGTTCGTTCTGCTTGCCCTTGTCGTATGCCATGCCGATTGTCGGCACGTGCGATGTGCCGATGCCGCCCACTATTCTTGCCATGATCTTGCCCTCTGCTGCTGTTCATGCGGCGCATTCGCGCCGCGCTGGACCGGATACGTCGGCAGACGCCTTCGATCCATCAATTGGGATACGAAATTACAAAAAAGCCGTCCAAATCGTAAGCAAGGGTTAACCACGAATTTTCCCATTTTCCTCGTGAATTCAGGGCTTTTGAGCGCTTGCGCACACTCGGCCGATCGCTCAAACCCGCGCGCCGTAACGGTTTTTGGTATCCTGAAATGGTGTTGCGGGAAGTGCGGCAGACCCACTCGGCCAACGCCCTCATAAACCAAACAGATATCAAAAGAACGAACTCGCAAGGGCCACGCGCGCCATACGCCGCGCGCCTCGCCCGTTGCGATTCACGCATGACATGAACGGGACAACCCAGCAAACCATCGTGCAGGCGCTGCGCACGCGCATCCTGGCCGGCGAACTTGCGCCCGGCGAACGGCTCGTCGAAGCCCAGCTCGCGGAGCGCCTCGGTATTTCGCGCACGCCGCTGCGCTACGCGCTCAGTGTGCTCGCCACCGAAGGCCTCGTCGAGCGCTCGGGCGCGCGCGGCTACACCGTGCGGCGCTTTTCGGTGACCGACGTGCTCAACGCCATTGACGTGCGCGGCGTGCTTGAAGGACTCGCGGCACGAACGGTTGCCGAGCGTGGCGTGGATGCGGCGCTCGCGCGCGCACTCGAAGACTGCCTGCGCGAAGGCGACGCGATTTTCGCGGCCGGCGTGCTCGACAGCGAAGCGGAAACGCGCTACGCCGCGATGAACGGCCGCTTCCACGCACTCATTGTGGAAGCGGCGCACAATCTCGCGGTGAGCGCTGCGCTCGGGCTCAATGACAAGATTCCTTTCGTCTCGCCGGGCACGGTGGTGTTCGACAAAACGGCCCAGCAGCGCCAGTTCATGATGCTCTCGTATGCGCACCGCCAGCATCATGCGATCGTCGGCGCGCTCGTGAACGGCGAAGGCGCGCGCGTCGAGGCACTGATGAAAGAGCACACGCATATTTCGAAGGAGAGCCTCAATCTCTCGGTCGACCGCCTGCATCTGAGCGCGGTTGCCGCCGCGGGTGCCGCTGCTGGTGCCGCATGAGACACGGCATGTATCCCATCCAAAACGACATGGTCGAGCCGTGAGCCAGCCTGAACTCCTGAACCTCGCGCATCTGCGCGCCTTTCGCCTCGTTGCCGACACCGGCAGCGCCACGCGCGCCGCTTCGGCCCTGTATCGCGCGCAATCGGCCGTCACGCGCTCGGTGCAGGAACTGGAGACGGCGCTCGGCGCGCCGCTCTTCGAGCGCAAGCCTTCGGGCATGCTGCCCACGGCCGTGGGCCGCGTGGTGCTCGAGCGCTGCGCGCGCATTTTTGGCGAACTGGAGGAGCTCGCGCAGTGGTGCGCCGCGCGCCAGGCGCGCCGGCGCGCGTTGAGCGAAGGCACGCTGCCCGCGTATCTGCTCAACACACGGCGGCTGCAGCTATTCGTCGCCCTCGCGCGGCACCGCCATATGCCGAGCACGGCCAATGCATTCGGCATCAGCCAGCCCGCCGTGAGCAGTGCCATGCGCGTGCTCGAAAGCGGCTCGGGCGTCACGCTCTTCCATCGCGGGCCGCGCGGCGTGCTGCTCACGGCTGAAGGCGAGACCTTCCTGCTGCACGTGCGGCGCGCGCTCAACGAACTGCGCCACGTGCCCGACGATATCGCGGCGCTGCACGGCAACATCCAGGGCTCGGTGACGGTGGGCGCGCTGCCGTTGGGCCGCACGCTGATCCTGCCGGCCGCGATCGCGCGTCTTTCCGCTCAGCATCCGGGCGTGCGCGTCGTGACCGACGAAAGCGCTTATGAACTGCTCGTGGCGGGCCTGCGCGCGGGCGACGTGGATTTCGTGCTCGGCGCGCTGCGCGAAAACGACGCGGCAAGCGGACTTGGCAACGAGAGGCTGATGTCGGAGGACATGGTCGTGCTCGCGCGGCATGACCATCCACTGGCGAAAAAACATGGCCTCACGCTGAACGATCTGCGTGACGCTCAGTGGATTCTTTCGCGCACGCATTCGCCCTCGCGCGGGCTGCTCGAAGCGCAGTTCCGCCGCGTGAAGCTCAAGCCGCCCCTGCCTACCGTCGAAACCGCCGATCTCGCCGTGATTCGCGGGCTGCTGCTCGGCACGGACATGATCACGGCGCTCTCGGCGCAGCAGTTGCATTACGAAATCGAGTCGGGCCAGTTGGTGATCCTCGACGTGCCGTTGCAGCACACGCGCCGCGATATCGGGCTCACGCTGCGCGCGCAGGGCTCGCCTTCGCCCGCGGCGCGCGCACTGATCGACGCGATCCGGCTCGCGGTGATGGAGGTTGCGCCCGCAACGCGTGTGGTGGAGGGGCGGCGCGCAGGATGAGAGGAGGCATGCATGGCGGAAACGTGGCAATTCCAGGTCCGTATCACCGTCGCACCCGCGTTGGCCGACGCGCTGCGGACGGGCAGCCTCTATGAAGGGCGCGATTTGCTCGAAGCGGTCCTGCGCGAGTACAACGCCGCATTGAAGTGTCAGTTCGACGCATTCGCCGGTTATGTCGAAGAAGCAGAACGTGAGGGACGCGAGCGTTATCCGTTGTATCAATGGACGAAAGACACAATCGGCAATCCCGGGAAAAAGGCCAAGTACCTGAAGTCGTTTACGGTCTACGTACGCGGTGAAGCGGTCTACGACAGCGAAACCACCGACGCGCTGTATGCGCGTTTTTCCGCCCTTGCTGACCAGGTGGGCATTGAAAACGTGATCCGGTTCGATACGAACCCTGCGAACAATCCGCAGCCGCCCGCGCGCACGTAAGGCCGATATCGACTCTACCGCATTGCAGCATCTCAACGGGTGAGGCGAAGCTTCGTACTTGCGCCAACCAGCCCATCAAATATGCCCCAGGCTCCAGACGCCTTTCGTTAGAATCTATTTCCGTCGCGGCAAAAAACTTATTTGCATTGTTGCAGCAGTAGCGAAACGCCAATACTGCTCACAGTGTTCATCCTTTATCGGAGGCGAGCGTGCCAGGTTTACTTCCCAATGTCGACCGCGAGGGACTCCTCGAATATTCAGTGGTTTACACCGACCGCTCGATCAATCACATGTCGCAGCGCTTTCAAGGCGTCATGCGAGATATCTCCGCCTCGCTGAAAAAAGTCTACAACGCGAAATCGGTCGTCGTTGTGCCGGGCAGCGGGACCTTCGGCATGGAAGCCGTTGCGCGCCAGTTCGCGACGAACAAGAAATGCCTTGTCATCCGTAACGGCTGGTTCAGTTTCCGCTGGTCGCAGATCTTCGACATGGGCAGCATCCCGTCTGAATCGATCGTGCTGAAGGCGCGCCCGGTCGAACAGGGAAGGCAGGCCGCCTATGCACCGCCGCCCATCGAAGAAGTCGTCGCAGCGATCAAGGAAAACAAGCCCGATCTCGTCTTCGCGCCGCATGTCGAAACCGCGTCCGGGATGATGCTGCCCGACGCGTATTTGCGCGCGGTGGCCGATGCTGTGCATGCCGTAGGCGGCATGTTCGTACTCGATTGCATCGCCTCCGGTACGGTCTGGGTCGACATGGAGGCGAGCGGCGTCGACATCCTGATCAGCGCGCCGCAAAAAGGTTGGAGCGCTTCGCCCTGCTGCGCACTGGTCATGCTTAACGCGCTCGCCCGCGAACGCATCGATGCAACGACCAGCACCAGCTTTGCCTGCGATCTTCGCAAGTGGCTGCAGATCATGGAAGCCTACGAGAACGGCGGCTTCGCTTACCACGCCACGATGCCAACCGACAGTCTCGCGACGCTGCGCGACGTGATCAAGGAAACCGAGGCTTACGGCTTCGACAAGGTGATGGCGGAACAGCGCGAACTCGGCAAGCGCGTTCGTTCGCTGCTGGTTAGCAAGGGTTTCAGAAGCGTGGCGGCCGAAGGGTTTGATGCGCCGGGCGTCGTGGTCAGCTACTCCGACGACGACGGCATACGATCCGGCAAGAAGTTCGCCGATGCCGGCTTGCAGATCGCGGCCGGCGTTCCCTTGATGTGCGACGAGCCCGAAGACTTCAAGACTTTCCGCATTGGATTATTCGGTCTGGAAAAACTGCATGACGTCGAAGGCGCGGTCGACCGGCTCGCCAAGGCGTTGGAGCGCATTCTTTGACGCAATGCCTGATGTAGGCACGAAGTAAAACGAGCGCCCTTGCTGCGCTCGTTTTCGTTTTTGCAGTTGTACGTCGTGCGCAGCGGACTCAAGCGTCTGCCGGTGAGTCGACGTAGCGCAGGCCCTTTTCGGCCAGGCGCTCGCGCATGCCGTAGTAGTCGAGGCCGAGCGTACCGCTCGCGAGCACCGCGCGCGTTTTCTCTTCCTTGGCGAGGCGTGCCTGCGTGGCTTCCACGACCTTCGCAACCGTGGCGAACGGCACCACGACCACGCCGTCGTCGTCGGCCACGATCACGTCGCCCGGATGCACGATCTGCTGCGCGCACACCACGGGCACGTTCACCGAGCCGAGCGTTTCCTTCACCGTCCCTTGCGCCGATACGGCCTTCGACCACACCGGGAAGTCCATCGCCTTCAGTGCGCGCACGTCGCGGCAACCCGCGTCGATGATGAGCCCGCGCACGCCGCGCGCCGCCAGCGACGTAGCGAGCAGTTCGCCGAAGTAGCCATCTTCGCAGGGCGAAGTAGGCGCGGCCACGAGTACGTCGCCTTCGCGGCACTGCTCCACGGCCACGTGCAGCATCCAGTTGTCCGAGGGCGGCATGAGCACGGTCACGGCCGAGCCCGCAATCGCAGCGCCCGAATAGATGGGCCGCAAATACGTGGCCAGCAGGCCGAGTCGGCTTTGCGCCTCGTGCACGGTGGCCGTGCCGGCTTCCTTGAGGATTTCGATGTGGCGCGCGTCGGCGCGCGGAATCTGGGTGACGACTACACCGCGTTTCATGACAGATCTCCCACGACTGCGGGCGTCAGGCGCATATAGCCTTCCGCGTATTGAATATCGCGCTTCGCCGTAATGCCGATGTTGCGCTTGGCCTGCACGCCGCGCTGCTGCGCGACGCGCGTGTAGTACTCCCAAAGGTGTTCCTGGCCCGCCATGCACTCAATGGCGCGGCGCTTCACGTCCCACACTTCGGTGATGTCGAGGAAGGTGTTCGGAATCCATTCGCACTGCTCGGTCTGGTGCGGTTCGAACGCGTAGACCGGCGGCGCGCCGACGATCTTCTGCCCCGGATTGTGGCCTTCGGCCTGCGCGATGATGCGCGCTTCCTGCGCCACGTGCATGGCGAGCGGATGATCGAAGTTGTATGGGTCCTTCTGCGAGTGGCTCAGCACGAAGGCCGGTTGCACGTCGCGATAGACGTCGACGAGGCGCAGAAGCGCTTCATCGGAAACCCGCAGGGGATAGTCCCCCAGATCGAAGAACTCGCACTCCGCGCCCAGAATGTCGGCGGCGGCGAGCGCCTCTTCGCGGCGCGCGGCCTTCACCTTCTCGATGGTCATGTCGGGGCCTTTGCGCCAGAGCTTCGCCGACTCGCCGCGCTCGCCAAACGAGAGGCACACCACTTTCACGCGATAGCCGTTCTTCCTGTGCAGGGCAATCGCGCCACCCGCGCGCCATACGAAATCCGCGCTGTGTGCGCTCACCACGAGCATCGATTTTTCAGTCATTTCCGGTTCACCAGACGTCGATCGTCACGAAGCCCCATTGTAGGTTTGGGCGCGCCTCGCGAACCAACGAAAGGACTACCTAAAGGCATCGAATCTGTTTATCGGCGCCGCAAAAAAACCATCTCGCGAACGGACCGGAGCGGGTTTTGCCCATGCGGCAGTCAGGACCACGTGCCGCATTGGTTGTGCGCGCAACGTTGGCTGCAGGCACACGCGTAGACAAGTCTTACGACCCCGAAATTTTCGAACCTTTCGTTGCGCCCACATCGAATGCGAAACACTGAAATTGTTGCGTAAACGCTGAATACACCTATTGACAGCAATATTTAAATAACAAGCATTCTCATTTGCAATACAATCCGCATACTTTTCCGGGCCGTTCATGGGGCCAGCTCCGCGAGCCCTGTCTGACCGGCAAAGCATAACCATTCGCCCGGAGCCTGAGCGCAGCACCAAGGCATCACGGGGCGCCAGCGCTACCTTGCTACGAACCCTTTTTATGTCCGCATCACGTTTGCCCTCGCCTTTCAACTTGCCTTCGCGTTTCCCGACTTCCCGCGCTGCCATCCTCGCCGCCATCGCCGTTGCCTTCAGCCTGCCCGCCGCCGCGTTTGCGCAAGCGGCCGCTACGCCCGCCGCAGCGAGCGACGCCGCCGCAAGCGGTGACGCAAAGAACGCCACGCTGCCCACCGTGAAGGTGCAAGCGGCCCAGGAAACGCTGCCGGGCGACCTGCAGCCGACCTTCGGCGGCGGTCAGGTGGCGCGTGGCGGCGACTTCGGCGTGTTCGGCTCGCAGAAGAACATCGACATGCCCTTCAGCATGGCGACGTACACGGCGAAGCTGATCGAAGACCAGCAGGCGCGCACCATCGGCGACGTGCTCTCGAACGATCCTGCTGTGCGCACGGCCTATGGCTACGGCAACTTCCAGGAGGTCTACGTTATTCGCGGCTTCACGCTCGACAGCGACGACGTCTCGCTCAACGGCCTCTACGGCATCACGCCGCGCCAGCTCGTCGAGACCGCCGCGCTCGAGCGCGTGGACATCTTCAAGGGCGCGAGTGCGTTCGTGAACGGCGCCTCGCCCAACGGCAGCGCGATTGGCGGCAGCGTGAACTTGCAACTGAAACGCGCCGACGACAAGCCGCTCACGCGCGTAACGCTCGAAGGCAGCGCATCGGGCGAGTTCGGCACGCATATCGACGTGGGCCGCCGCTTCGGCGACAACGACCAGTTCGGCATTCGCGTGAACCAGTCGAACCGCGACGGCGAAACGAGTATCGACGGCGAAAACCGCCGCAACAATCAAACGGCCGTGACGCTCGACTGGCGCGGCGACAAGCTGCGTCTCGAGGGCGACTTCCTCTACCAGCGCCAGCACGTGTCGAATGGCCGCCCGGTCGTCTACGTCGAGGGCGACGAGATCCCGGCGGTGCCCTCGGCAAGCTACAACTACTCGCAGACGTGGGCCTACAGCGACGCGGAAGACACCGTCGGCATCCTGCGCGCCGAGTACGACTTCCTGCCCGGCTGGACGGCGTATGTGACGGGCGGCGTGCGCCACACGAACGAGCACGGCGAATACTTCTCGCCCTACTACACCGATCCCACCGATACGACCGGCTCGCGCCTCGGCGTCGTGCGCAAGGAAGGCGCGACTTCGGCGGAAACGGGCGTGCGCGGCCACTTCAATACCGGGCCGGTAAGCCACTTCGTGACCGCGGGCGCCTCGATCGTGCGCGTGGAAACGCAGTCGGGCTGGACTCTGTCCAATTCGTTCCCGACGAGCCTCTACAACACCGTCCAGGTGCCGTATCCCGCGACGGCATACCAGGCCGGCATGGACGGCAACCCGCCGATCACGGCGCTGAACCTGCTGCGCAGCGTCTCCGCCTCGGACACGCTCGGCTTCTTCCATGACCGCGTGCTGTTCACGGTAGGCGTGCGTCACCAGGAGATTCTGTCGAACGGCTACTCGTCGTCCACGCTGCTGCAAACGTCGAACTACAACGACTCGATCACCACGCCGCTCTTCGGCCTCGTCGTCAAGCCGTGGGAGAACGTGTCGATCTATGCGAACCGCAGCGAGTCGCTTTCGGCAGGCGGCATTGCCCCTCAAGGCTCGGTGAACTACGGCGACCAGCTCGCGCCGGAACGCACGAAGCAGTATGAAGTGGGTGCGAAGTACGACAACGGCAAGTACGGCGCGCAGCTCGCGCTGTTCCAGCTCGAAAAGCCGCAGACGTACACCAATAGCGCGGGCGTGTATGTCGCCAACGGCAACGAGCGCCATCGCGGCGTGGAGGCGTCGGTGTTCGGAGAGGTGTACAAGGGCGTGCGTCTGATTGCAGGCGCAACGTATATCAACGCCGTGCAGCTCGACACCGACGGGGGTTCGACCGACGGCAAGACGCCCGTGGGCGTGCCGAGCTTCCTGCTCAACCTGGGCGCCGAATACGACGTGCCCTGGGTTCAAGGCCTCACGCTTTCGGCGCGCTGGACGCATACGGGCCCGCAGTATTTCGATGCGGCCAACACCATGTCGATCAAGGCGTGGGACACGGTGGATATCGGTGCGCGCTATTCGACGAACGTGTTCGGACGTCCGACTACGTTCCGCGCCAATGTGTACAACCTCGCGAACAAGGCGTACTGGTCGTCGACCAACGGCGGCTATCTGACGATGGGCGCGCCGCGTACCGTGTTGTTCTCGATGACGACGGACTTCTGACCGGCAAGCGTGCGCGTGTAGCCATATGAAGAAAGGGCCCGGCAGTTCATCTGCCAGGCCCTTTTTGCTTTTACCGCATGCCTGTGGGCACCTCATGCTCATGTTTGCTATCTGCCCACCACCGTAATCGCAAACCCATCCCAGCCCTTGCTTCCCACCGTCTGCACGGCCGTCGTCTCCAGCCGTTTCTCGTGCGCCAGCATGTCGAAGTAGCGCCGCAAGCCGACCGCATCGTCCTCGTGATGCGCGGGATCGGCCACGCGCCCTTCACGCACCACGTTATCGGCCACGATCACCGTACCGGGACGCGATAGCTTCAACACGCGTTCAAGGTAGTTCGGATTGTTGCTCTTGTCCGCGTCGATAAACACGAAGTCGAACGGCGCCTCGCCTTGCGCGATGAGTGCGTCGAGCGATTCGAGTGCAAGACCCGTCACGACCTTGACCTTCGCTTCGAGCCCCGCCCGCGCGATGTTGGCGCGCGCGACGGCGGCGTTTTCCGGGCTGAATTCGAGCGACACCATCGAACCGTCGTCGGGCAGCGCACGCCCGAGCCAGATCGCGCTATACCCGCCCAGCGTGCCGATTTCGAGGATGCGCCGCGCGCCCTGAATGCGCGCGAGCAGGTGCAGAAACTTGCCTTGATTCGGCGCCACGTTGATTGCGCGAAGGCCCGCCTTGGCGCTTGCCGCGAGCGCGCCGTCGAGTGCGTCGTCGGCGCCGATCAGCCGTTCGCAAAACCAGTCGTCCACGGCTTGCCACGTTTGCTCGTTCATCGTCTTGCTCCCCGTCTGGATCACGCTGCCAAGAGTACCGCATCCGCTCGCACCTTATCACTTCGGAATCCTGATCGAAAAGGCGGTTTTAAAAGCGGGTTCAAAGCGCGACGGCAAACGCATGCGTTGCACATTCGCAACGCCGCTGCCCTTTGTAGCGCGTTCAGGAATTGTCAAGCGCGCCAAGCCATCGGCCCAGCCCACGCGCGCAACTGTCAAATCGGCCGCGAGGCCGCGCCAGAGTGTCATCTGCGCGCGTTACGCAACAGGCATAAACAGGCGCATTCATAGGGCACGATCCTCGGCTCTCCGCTACACTCCACCCACATTGACGCCGTTTCAAGATAACGATTGGCGGCGCGACGCCGCCAATCTCCTTGGTCGCTGTCTTTACAGGATAAAGACAGCCACTGCGAAGAAAACAAAGGGCTGTTGCGATGCGACTATCCGTTCAAGTTGGGCTGGGCGCGCTCGTCGCCGGATTGCTGCTGGGGGCGAGCCTCTTCGCGGTGGACAAATCGGCTATCGCGGCTACGCAGACCACCAAGGCGGCAGCGACCGAAGCAAGCGCCGTTCCCGCTTCCGCGCCGGCAGCGGCTTCCGCCGCCGTGACCGGGCCCGTTGTCATCCAGACGGCCCCCGGCGCCGTCATTCCCGAGCCTGCCGCGTCGGCGCCGCTCGGCGAGCCGCGCACGCGCACGTTCACGCTGCGCCAGATGGGTGTGTACGGGCCGATCGCGCTGCGTGGGCTCGATCCGACCGGCGGCATGAGCGTCGACGTGCGCACGGACGAAGTGGTGACCGGCGCCAAGCTCAAGCTTGTCTACACCTACTCGCCCTCGCTGATCTGGTCGCTTTCGCATCTCAGGGTGTTTGTGAACGGTGAAGTCGTCGCAACGATTCCGCTCGTGAAGGAAACGGCCGGCCAGCAGGTGACGAGCGAGATCGATCTCGATCCGCGCCTCTTCACCGACTACAACCGCATCACCGTGCAGATGATCGCGCACTACACGCTCGATCATTGCGAGGATGCCTATCATTCGAGCCTCTGGGCCGACGTGAGTCCCGAGACGTCGCTCACGCTCAACACGGCGGGCATCGTCCTGCCGGATAGTCTCGCGCTGCTGCCCGTGCCGTTCTTCGACCGCCACGACAACCGCCTCGTGCGCGTGCCCTTCGTGCTTGCCGCCAACGCGGGCGTGCCGGTGCTGCGGGCGGCGGGCGTCGTCTCGTCCTGGCTCGGCGCGCTCGCGAGCTATCGCGGCTCGCGCTTCCCGGTCACGCGCACGGTGCCGCCCGACGCCAACGCGATCGCGCTCGTGCTGCCAGGCCAGGTGCCCGAAGGGCTCAAGCTGCCGGAGATCAAGGGCCCCACGATCTCGGTCATGGCGAACCCCGCCGCCGACCCGCAGGCGGGCCGCAAGCTGCTCGTGCTCGCGGGCCGCACGCCCGAGGAACTCCAGAACGCCGCCTACGCGCTCGCGCTCGGGCAGGCCGGCATGGCGGGCAGCAGCGTGATGGTGAAGTCGATCGATCTCGGCCCGGAGCGCAAGCCTTACGACGCGCCGAACTGGGTGCCCACCGACCGCCCCGTGCTGTTCCGCGAGCTGGTGACCGACCCGCAGCAGCTCCAGGTGTCGGGCTACAACCCACCGGCGATCCGCGTGAACATGCGCGTGCCCGCCGACCTCTACGCGTGGGCGCGGGGCAACGTGCCGCTCGACATCCGCTATCGCTACACGGCGCCTTCCGCGTGGAACGACTCGGTGCTCAACGTGAACATCAACGATCAGCTCGTGCGTTCGCAGCGTTTGCGGCCCGTCACGCGAGCTTCCGACGAAGCGCGCATCAACGTGCCGCTGCTCTCGGGATCGGACACGCGCGCCGCGACCAATCTGGAAATTCCCGCGTTCCGCGTGGGCAGCGATAACCAGTTCCAGTTCCAGTTTCATATCGATTCGCAGAAAACGGGGCTATGCACGTCCACCGCCACCGATGTCGCGCGCGCGGCCGTCGACCCCGACTCGGTCGTCGACTTCAGCGGCTTCGCGCACTACACGGCGCTGCCCAATCTCGCCTACTTCGCGAACAGCGGTTACCCGTTCACGCGCATGGCCGACCTCTCCGAAACGGCCCTCGTGATTCCGGACGATCCCGACACCAAGGATCAGGAAGCCGTGCTCACGTTGCTCGGCCACATGGGCCAGTGGACCGGCCTGCCCTCGTTGCGTCTGACGATCGTGCCGGCAAGCCAGGTCGACACCGTGCGCAACAGCGACCTGCTCGTGCTCGGCGTGGGCTCCGGCGCGCAGTTGCTCGAAAAGTGGGGCAAGGACCTGCCGCTTCTCATCGAGCGCGGCAGGACCGAGGTGACCACGCGTGACCAGCGCTCCGGCTGGCCCGGCTGGCTTGGCGGCACCGAAGACGAGGACCCGACGCCGTCAGGGCGCTCGATCGTCACGCTCGGCGGACCCATGGCGGCGCTGATCGGCTTCGAGTCGCCGCTGAAGTCGGGCAGGAGCGTGGTGGCGCTCGCCACCACCTCGTCGGCACAGCTCGGCGACGTGCTCGACGCGCTCCAGGACAGCGGCAAGGTCGCGCAGATGCACGGCGACCTCACACTCGTGCGCTACAACCAGGTCGAGGGCCTGCGCGTGGGCGAACGCTATTTCGTCGGCGATCTGCCGTGGTATGCGCGCGCCTGGGTGTTTATCTCGCGCTACCCGTCGCTGATGGCGCTCGCGGGCATTCTGGCCGGGCTGATCGTTGCGCTCACCGTGTTCTGGGCGCTCGGCCGCATGGCTACCCGCCGCTCCGGGACCTGACCATGCGCCCGGGTTTGGCTACGCTCGCGCCCGCTCCGGCGCCACGGCTTGCGCCCCGGCTCGTGCGCTGGCTCGCGGCCGGCGCGCTCGCCTGCGCGCCGCTCGGGCCGCTCGCACGACTCGGGACACTCGCGGCGCTGACCTTGCTGATGCCGGCTGCCGCGGCGCACGCTGCTGCGCCCGCCGGGCCAGGCACCGGCACCGCTCCCGCAAAGTCCGCCGGCCCCGCCGCCTGCGCGTGGCCCGCCTGGACCACGTTCCGCAGCACGCTGCTGAGCGCCGATGGCCGCGTGATCGACGCAAGCACGCCTCGCCAGATCACCGTTTCCGAAGGGCAGTCCTACGCACTTTTCTTCGCGCTGGTCGCAAACGACCGGGCGAGCTTCGACAAGGTCCTCACGTGGACCGAAAACAATCTCGCGCAGGGCGACCTCGCCTCGCATCTGCCCGCATGGATCTGGGGGCGGCGCGATATCGGCGATGATGGCAAGCCACTCGCGGATTCGGGCGCTTCCGCTCCCGTGGCGGCCAGCGCCGCGCACGCCGGCGAGCCCCAGTGGGGCGTCATCGACAGCAACCCCGCCAGCGACGCCGACCTCTGGATCGCCTACACGCTGCTCGAAGCCGGGCGCCTCTGGAACGAGCGCCGCTACACCGCGCTCGGCACGATCATGGCCCGCAACATCGTGCGCGAGGAAACCGCCGTCCTGCCGGGTCTCGGGCGCACGGTGCTGCCCGGGCCGGTCGGTTTCACGATCGGCAAGGACGGCTGGCGCCTGAACCCGAGCTACGTGCCGCTCCAGGTCATGCGGCGCTTCATGCTCGCGCTGCCGCAAGCGACAGAATGGAAGGCGCTGCTGGCTTCCTCGGCAAGGCTCGTCAACGAGACCGCGCCCAAGGGCTACTCGCCCGACTGGGTGGAATATCACGCGAAAGGCGGCTTCGGCCCCGACGCGCAAACGCACGCCGAAAGCGCCTACAACGCGATTCGCGTGTATCTGTGGGCCGGCATGCTCGCGGGCGACGACCCGCTGCGCACGAGCACGCTCGCCACCTTCAAGCCGCTCGCGGACTTTGTCGGCGCGCAGGGTTTTCCACCCGAGCGCGTCGACACGACCACGGGCACAGCGGGGCCGAACGCGGGCAACGGCGGCTTTTCCGCCGCGGTCGCGCCGTATCTGGCGGCGCTTGGCCGCAGCGATCTCGCGAACGCCCAGGCCGAGCGCAGCCGCACGCTCGCGCAGAAGTCGCCGCCCGGCTACTACAGCAGTGTGCTGATGCTGTTCGGGCTTGGTTACCTCGACGGCCTCTACCATTTCGACGCGCAAGGCCGCGTTGCCCCCGCATGGACGAGCGCATGCCCCACGCCGCGCTGAACGCCCTCGCGTCTGCCCGCCGCGCCGCCCGTGTGCGCAGCGCGCGCCGTGAGGCGCGGCGCCTGGCTGCGAGCGCGTGGCCGGACGTCGCCAGTCCCGGCACGCCGCCGAGCCGCTTGTTGCCTAACATCGCCCCGCTCGTCGCGCTGTTCGTCGCGGCCTCGCCGTATCTTGCTTCGGCGCAGACCGCCCCGCAGCCAGCGGCCAACGCCGCCACGCCAGCCGCCCAGGCCGCGCAACTGCTCTCGGCCGCGCGCATGTGGGAAGGCAAGAACCGTCCGGACGTCGCGCGCGGCCTCGTGCAAAAAGCGCTGCTGTTCGACCCGAAGCAGCCCGACGCGCTCGCATTGCTCGGCGAAATCGAACTGCGCTCGAACCGCCCGGCCGAAGCCGCGAAGATCCTCGCGCAACTCAAGAAGATCGCCCCGAACGCGAGCGCGACGAAGGAGCTCGACGACGCCTACCGCGTCGCCACGACCGACAAGATGGAGATGGCCCAGATCCGCCTGCTTTCGGCTGCGGGCAAGAGCGACGAAGCCTCCGCGCGCCTGCTCAAGCTGTTTCCGAACGGCGCGCCCGCAGGCGATCTCGCGCGCGATTACTACCGCATCCTGGCCGGCACGACCGCGGGCCGCGCGCAGGCGATCAGCGAATTGCGCACGCGCGTGAAGCAGAATCCGAACGATCCGCGCCTCGCGCTGATCCTCGGCGACTTGCTCACCGACCGCACCGACACGCGCATGGAAGGCCTCAACCTCATTTATCGCGTGTACCAGCGCCAGGACAGCAACCGCGCGCTCGCGCTCGAACTGTGGCGGCGCGCGCTCGGCAGCGCCGGGCACGACGATCCCGCGTATTACGTGTGGTATTTGCGCTATTTGCAGGAAGTGCCCGACGACACCGACGCGCAGCAGACCGTCGCCGATCTCGGCAAGAAACTCGGCGCGAAGGGCCAGGCGCAGGCGCTTGCCGAGGCGCAGAACCCGAAGGCCGTCGTCACCGCGCCCGCGCCCTCGCGCGCCACCGGAACGAGCGCCGCTTCGACCCAGGCCCGCGCCCGTCCCGGACCCGGCGCCGCCGACCGCGCGCGCGGCCTCGCCCAACTCGACCGCGGCGATCTCAAGGACGCCGAAACCTCGCTGCAAAGCGCGCAGCGCGCGAACCCCAACGACGGCGAGACCATCGGCGCGCTCGGCCTCGTGCGGCTGCGCGAAGGCCGCCACGACGAGGCGCGCGAACTGTTCGCGCGCGCCGAAAAGCTCGACCCGGACAACGCCGGCAAGTGGCGCAGCCTCGAAAAGACGGCCACCATCTGGGGCACCATTGCCAAGGCGCGCGACGCCAATTCGCAAGGCAAACCGGCAGAAGCCGAAACGCTCGCGCGCGAGGCGCTCAAGCTCGATCCGGGCAACACGACCGCCAGCGACATTCTCGGCAGCGCGCTCATCGCGCAAAGGAAGTGGCCCGAGGCCGAAGCCGTGTTGCGCCCGCTCGTGAACGCCCCCAAACCCGACATGGACGCGCTGCGCGGCCTCGTCACGGTGCTGCGCGAAACGCATCGCGAAAACGAGATCGAACCGCTGATCGCCGCCACGACGCCGCGCGTGAGCGGTTCGACGGCGGAGCTCAAGCGCCTGCACGCCGAGTTGCTCACGATCCAGGCCGACCAGTTGCTCGCGGATAACCGCAAGAGCCCGGCCATCGCGAAGCTCGAGGAGGCCGTGCGCCTCACGCCCGACGACGCCTGGACGCGCTTCACGCTCGCGCGCCAGTACCGCGATCTGGGCCTGCCCGCACTGGGCCGCCAGGTCATGGAGGACGGCCTGAAAGTCTCGCAGGCGCCCGACATGCGTTACGCCACGGCGCTCTACCTGAATTCCGTGGACGACATCGATGCGGCCGCCGCGCAGCTCGATGCCGTGCCCGAGGCCGAGCGCAGCGAGGGCATGCGCGAGCTGATGGGCAATCTCGCCGCGCAGAAGAAGATCGCGCAGGCCCGCCAGCTCATCGCCCAGGGCAAGGAAGACGAAGCGCGCGCACTGCTCGACTCCGCCGCCGCCGACGCTAACGCGGCCAACGATCCGCAGATGCTCGCCACGGTCGGGCGCGAGTGGATCGCGATCGGCGAGCCGGACCGGGGCCTGAAGCTCGTGCAGGACTGGCTCGCTGCGCACCCCGACGACCCGGCGGCCAATGGCGCGCGGGTACGCTACGGCGAGCTGCTGGCGGCGGCCAACCGCGACGACGCATGGGCGAACTGGATCGACGCGACGCGCGATCAGCCCGGCATCACCGAGGAGCAGCTGGCCAGTCTCGACGACCAGGAACTCCGCCTTGCGGTGCGCGAGACCGACCGGCAGATCGAAGCGGGCGACCTCACGGCCGCGCGCCACACGCTCGACGCCGTGCCCGACCGCCTCAAGTCGAACCGGCGCTGGCTGCTCGAAGAGGTGGATCTGCTCGACGCGAAGGGCGACTACAAGGGCGCGATGGCCTCGGCGCAGAAGGTGCTGGCCACGCAACCCGACGACGCCGATGCACGCCTCGCGGTTGCGCGTATGCTGGAGCGCATGGGCCGAGACCGGGAGGCCGCCGACATGGTGCGCGCAGTGCTGGCCGACACCGCGGAGAACGACATCGACACGCGCCTTGCCGTGGCGCGGCGCTTCACCGCGCTCGGGCTGAACGACGAGGCTTCCGCCGTCGTCGATCCGTTGCGCGAGCAGTATCCGGACAACCCGGACATCACGATCCAGGCGGGGCGCGTGGCGCAGGCGCGCGGCAACTACAACGAGGCCGCGAGCCTCTATCGGACCTCGCGCACGCAGGAAGAGGCCGAAGGCACGCAGCCGGACGCCGACGGCACGACATCGGCCGGCCGCGCGCTGCAGAGCCTGGAAGACCGCAAGCAGGGGCAGGTCGCGACCGGCTGGTATCAGTCGAATCTTTCGGGCGACCCTGGCATTTCCGAACTGCACGCCACCGAGGTTCCGCTGTACGTCCGCATTCCAGACGGCTACACGGGCCACTACTTCTTCCATGCCGACACGGTCTACCTGAACGCCGGCACGCTGCCCGGCGGCGACCTCGACACCGCGTACAAGTACGGCAAGATCGCGGCGCTCGGCAACGCCGGACTCGGCAACATCAACGAAACCGCGACGGGCGTCGCGCTCGCGGCGGGCTACGAGTTCAGCGGTGCGAACAACAGCTGGCGCGCCGACATCGGCAGCACGCCGGTGGGCTTTCCGATCACGAGCGTGCTGGGCGGCATTCAGTACCGCCACGACTTCCAGAACAGTTCGTCGCTCTCGCTCGACGTCTCGCGCCGGCCCGTGACCGCCAGCCTGGTTTCGTACGCGGGCGGCATCGATCCGGTGACTGGCGAGAAGTGGGGCGGCGTGGTGCGCAACGGCTTCACCGTGCGCGGCGCGAAGGACTTCGGGCCCGGCACGATCTTCACGAGCATCGGTTTCGGACTCCTGACCGGCACCAACGTCGAGACCAACCAGGAGTTCAAGGTGCGCAGCGGCTACGACTGGTCCGTGTTCAGGCGGCCCGACCAGATCTTCTCGAGCGGCCTGATCCTCAACTACTGGAAGTACTCGAAGAACGAGCACAACTACACGTTCGGTAACGGCGGTTATTACAGCCCGCAGAGCTATTTTTCGATCGGCATTCCGCTCGACTGGACCGGCCGTTACAAGAAGCTTTCGTGGGAGATCGACGGATCGGTGGGCATGTCCTTCACGAATGAAAACCAGTCGCCGTTCTACCCCACGCGGGCAGGCCTGCAGGCCCAGGCGGTTGCGTTCATGAGCGCCAACGATCTCGGCTCGCCGTATTTCGGCGGCGGCTCGGGCGGCGGCTTCAGCTATACGATCGAAGCGGCGCTCGAATACCGCGTGACGGAGCACTTCGTGGTGGGCGGCCGCTTTTCGATCGACCGCTCGCGCGACTACGCGCCGAACGTGGGCGTGCTGTACATGCGCTACTTCTTCTCGCCGCAGAAGGGGCCGGTGCCGTTCCCGCCGCGGCCGGTCGTCCCTTATTCGGCCTATTGACGTGGCCACGGAGCGAGCGCGCATGACGACGATGAGACCCGCGACGATGAAACCCGCGACACGAGCAAGACGAGCGAAGAGATGAACGATCCCGCCACCCTTCCCGCAGCGCCCGCCGGCGTCCGCCGCGATACGCGCCGCTCGCTGTTCTCGCGTCTCGCGCGCCGCGAGCCGCTCGCGATCGACGGCCTGCCGCCCTCGCTCGCCTCGCTCGGCGCGGGCCAGGTGCACGTGGTCTACGCAAGCGCCTCGCCCGCGCGCGACGCGCTCTTCTGGCAGACCGCCGCCGCCGCGCTCGCGGGTCCCGCCACCGTGCTCTCCACGCGCGACGGCGCGAGCCTCGCGGCCACGCTGCGCGATCATGGCGTCGATCTCGACAAGAACGGTTCGACGCACGCGTGGGCAAACGTATGCGCGCTGCGCCCACTGCCGGAGCGCGACGGCGCGCAGGTGCTGATCGAAGCGCTCAACGCGCTCGCCGCGCAGTGCGCCGCGCCCGAAAGCCAGTTCCTTATCGAGGGCGCGGAGGCGTTCTTCAACTGGCGGGATCACGCCGCGCTCGCGAGTCAGGGAGCACAGCTCGCAGGCTGGTGCGCGCAGCATCGTTACGGCGTGCTGATGGTAGTGGCGCCCCCCGGCCTTGGCGACGATCAGGAGCATCCCGAGCTGGCCGCCTTCCAGGCGCGTTTCGCGGGCGCCGCGCAACTGCACCAGGTGCAGGGACAGTATCACTGGGAAGTGGCGTTCTGGCGCGCGGGCGACGCCGTGCACGGCAGCCAGAGCGTGCCGCTGCGCTTTTCCGCCGCCGAGCACCGGCTTACCGTTTCCGGCGGCACGTTCGAAACCGAGATCGGCGAAGCCGGCCTGCTCGCGCCCGACGAAGGCCGCGTGATCGTCTCGCGCGACGCCATGCTGCACGAACGCGTACTGCCGCCGGCCTGGCAGATCGTCGACAACAACGAGGCCGCCGTGGCGGCGGCGCGCACCTCGGTCGCGGCCACGGTCATGCTCGACTTCAGCGTGAACCGCGACCTCGAAACGCTGGCGGAGCAGGTGCACACGCTGCGTCTGCAATGCGGCGAAGCGCTCAAGATCATCGTGCGCGAGGACGCCGTGGCGATGCGCTACGAGTCGCTCATGCTCAACCTCGGCGCGAACCGCGTGGTCGCGCGGCAAACGCCGCTCGCGCAGGTCGAGGCCATCGTCGACAGTCTGCAGGGCCAGGTGTATTCGCGGCCCATGCCCGCCGATTACCGCGCGGCGCTCGCCGCCGTGGTGCACGGCGAGGAGAGCGGCTATGTGAGCGCGGCGCACTTCGTCGAACTCGTGCGCGCGGCGGTGGAACGCAGCCGCGTGATCCAGTTGCCGAGCGTGCTGATCCGCCTCGCGCTGATGCCGGAAGTCGCGCACGTGGATGCGCTTAAGGCGTGCTGTCTGCGCCGCGCAGGCGATATCGTGACGGCGAGCGGCGACAGCCTCTACGTGTTCTTCTTCGCCTGCCGCATGAGCGACGCCGACGCCGTGTGCCGGCGCGTGTTCCAGCGGCCGCTCGCCGAGCTGTTCCAGGGCGAGGAGCGCTACGGCGACGGCCGCGCGATCATCGAGGCGCTGGACACGTTCGCCGACGAAATCGACACCGCGCCGCCGCCCGACTATTCAGGCTGGCTCAAGATCAACGAGGGGCAGCCCGCCGCGCCCGCGGCCGTCTCGGTGCAGGCCAACGGCCAGACCGTGCCGCCAACGCCTTCCGCGAACGCACCGGCCGCAACAGCGGCAGCACCGGCAACGCCGGGCAACATCGCTCCCATACATGGTGACCTGTTGCCCGCGCTCGACGCCGCCGCGCGCACCGACCTTGCGAAACCGCGAGCCGCGCCGCAGCGCGCGCCGCTGCCGCTCAAAGCATAGGAAAGCGACATGAACATCTTCCTCGGGTACTTCCTCTGGGGCTTGATCCTCGCCGTGCCGCTCTATTTCATCGCATGGCGTCTGCGTCTTGGGCGCTTCGTGCCGATGTGGCTGCGACCCGCGCGCTCGCGCCCGCTGCAGTTGCCGCCGCAACTCGACGCCCTGCTGATTCGCGGCCAGCGCCGCTTCGGCCAGACGGAGCCGCGCCGATGAAAACCATCGCTATCGTCTCGAGCGTCGGCGGTGCGGGCCGCACCACGCTCACTGCGGCGCTCGCCGGGCTGCTGGCGGCGCGCGAGCATGTCGCGCTCGCCGCCGAATGCGACCCGCGCAACGTGCTGGCGCTCCATTTCGGGCTGCGCGAGAGCGCGCGCGAAGGCCTCGTCACGCATCTGGCGGGCGGTCCCGGCGCCGACGACGCCTGGTCGCGCGCCGCGCTGCAAAGCGACGATGGCGTGCTCGTGCTGCCATGGGGCAGCCTCGCGAACGGCCACGAACCCCTCGGCGACGACGCCAGCGCCCAACTCGACGCGCGCCCCGGCTGGCTGCGCGACCTGCTCGCCCGCGTGGACCTGCCGGCGGATGCGATCGCGCTCGTCGACGCGGGCACGTGGCCCTCGGCGCATGCGCGCCAGGCGATCGACGCCGCCGACCTCGTGCTCGGCGTCCTCGCGCCCTGCGCCACGGCGTGCGCCACGCTGCCACGCCTGATCGCCGCGCTCGTGCGCGCCGGCAAGCGCAGCGTGTTCGTCGCCAATGCGGTCGTGCCCGCACGCCAGCTGCACATGGACGTCGTTTCGCTGTTGCGCGCGCGCCTTGGCGCCGCCATGCTGCCGTATCTCGTGCATGCGGACACCGGTGTGCCCGCCGCGCTCGCCGCCGGCGAAAACTTCTGCCTGAGCACGCCCAGCTCGCAGGCCGCGCACGACCTGAACGGCATTGCCTCGTGGCTCTCGCACTGGAGCACGGGCGCAAGCCTCGACGCCCCCGACGAACTGCTCGCGCAACACGTTGCGCGCGGGAGCACGCCATGATCCGCGAGCGGATAGTCGCGCTGTGGGCTGCATTCTGGGTGTCGCTGCGCCGCCTGAGCGCGCCCGAACTCAATCTCGCGGCCGACGCGCCGGGTGGCCAGTGGCTGCTGCGCGCCTTCTTCCGGCCGCCGCGCGAAGGACAGCGCGATGTGCCCGCGCTCGCCTTCGCGCGCCTCGGCAAGGACATCCGCCAGAGGCTGAATATTCGCCGCGACGACACCGCGGGCAACTGGCTGCTGCACATCTTCCTGCGCCCGCGCCGCGCGCGACAGCGTCTGGCCGCCGACCTGCGCAAGCTTCACAAGGCGCCGCAAGGGCACCATCGCTTCGCAATGCGCACGTGGCTCGGCAGGTGGCTCGAACCCTTCTATCGGCGTGCCGCACGCGCGAGCGCGGCAATCGGCGCACGCCTGCCCGACGTGCCGTGGGATGGCATCGAGCAGCGCCTCGAAAAGCTATCGGCCGCGCTCGACAGCGTGCCTTTCCTGCGCCAGTGCCTCCTGTGGCTCGCGTTCATCGCCGCCATTGCCGTGTGCACGACGCCGCTGCCGTTCGCGGGCCAGGTGCTGCTGTTCCTGCTCGTGTACGTGGTGGTGATGATCGCGCGCCGCCTGCCTGGGCGCCTCGCCACCATGCTCATGGTGATGCTCTCGATCCTCATGACGGGCCGCTATGTCTGGTGGCGCAGCACGCAAACGCTGCATCTTTCGAGCCCCGCCGAGGCCATCGTGGGCTACGTCCTCTACGCAGCCGAGCTTTACACGTGGATCGTGCTGATCTTCGGCTACGTGCAGACCGCCTGGCCGCTGCGCCGCAAGCCACAGCCGCTGCCCGACGACCCCGCCGACTGGCCGACCGTCGACATTTATGTGCCGACCTACAACGAGTCGCTTTCGGTAGTGCGGCCTACGGTGTTCGCGGCCAGTTCGATCGACTGGCCGCGCGACAAGCTGCGCGTCTACATTCTCGACGACGGCACGCGCGATGAATTCCGCCGTTTCGCGGAGGAAGCCGGCGTGGGCTATATCGTGCGCGCCGAGCACACGCACGCGAAGGCCGGCAACATCAATCACGCGATGCCGCTCACCCAGGGCGAGTACATCGCGATTTTCGATTGCGACCACATTCCCACGCGCTCCTTCCTGCAAACGACCGTGGGCGTCTTTCTCGCCGACAAGGATTGCGCGCTGGTGCAAACGCCGCACCACTTCTTCTCTCCCGATCCGTTCG
The DNA here is from genome assembly GCF_009789655.1 of Paraburkholderia acidiphila. GTDB lineage: Bacteria > Pseudomonadota > Gammaproteobacteria > Burkholderiales > Burkholderiaceae > Paraburkholderia > Paraburkholderia acidiphila. Next base: position 762,595 of record NZ_CP046912.1, on the reverse strand, counting down.
AGCGCAATTTCGACACGTTCCACCGCGTGCCCAACGAAGGCAGTCTTTTCTACGGCCTGATCCAGGACGGCAACGACTTCTGGGACGCCACGTTCTTCTGCGGCTCGTGCGCGGTCATCAAGCGCGCGGCGCTCGAACACATCGGCGGGATCGCGACCGAGACCGTGACCGAAGACGCCCACACCTCACTGCGGCTGCATCGCCACGGCTATACCTCGGCCTACCTGCGCACCGTGCAGGCGGCGGGCCTCGCCACCGACAGCCTCGCCGACCACATCGGCCAGCGCATTCGCTGGGCGCGCGGCATGACGCAGATCTTCCGCGTCGACAATCCGTGGATCGGCAAGGGCCTGTCGTTCTTCCAGCGCATGTGCTACAGCAACGCCATGCTGCACTTCTTCTACGGCTTCCCGCGCCTCATCTTCCTCGTGATGCCGGGCGCGTACCTGTATTTCGGACTGCACGTGATCAACACGCCCGCGCCCGTGATCCTCGCCTACGTGGTGCCGTATCTGGTGATTGCGGCGATCGCCAACTCGCGCATCCAGGGGCGCTACCGTCACTCGTTCTGGGCCGAGGCCTATGAGTCGGTGCTCGCGTGGTATATCGTGCTGCCCACCACCATGGCCTTCATCAACCCGAAGCTCGGCAAGTTCAACGTGACCTCGAAGGGCGGCCATATCGAGCACGAGTATCTCGACTGGACGATCTCCAAGCCCTATCTCGTACTGCTTGCGATCAACGTGTGCTCCATACTCGCCGGCATCGGCCGCCTCACGATCTGGCGAACCGAAGAGCCCGCCACCGTGTTCATGAATCTGTTCTGGGCCGGCGTGAATCTCACCATTCTCGGGCTTGCGCTCGGCGTGGCCAAAGAGGCGAAGCAGGTGCGCGTGGCGCACCGCATTCCGCTGCGCGTGCCCGCCATGCTCACGCTGCCCGACGGCCGCACGCTCGCCTGCAAGACCGAGAACTATTCGATGGGCGGCCTCGGCCTCATGCTGCCCGCCGACGCCGTGGCGAAGCTCGAGCCCGGCGAGCGCATCAACGTGACGCTCGCGCGCGGCGTGCTGGAGCACGATTTCCCCGCCGTGGTCGCGCGTCTCGCCGACCGGCGCCTCGGCGTGCGCTTTACCGACATGACGGTGGAGACGGAGCGCAAGCTTGTGGAATGCACGTTCGGCCGCGCCGACGCGTGGCTCGAATGGGAAGACGTGCCGCCCTCCGATGCGCCGCTGCACGGCCTCGTCCAGTTGATCGAGCTGAGCTGGCAAGGCTACATGCGCCTCATCGACGCGTTCTTCGACGCGCTGGAAAACCTCTTCACGCGACGCCGGGCCGGCCAGGCCCGCCAGCCCTGATCAACGCAACCGCCACATCAAGCCGCTACACCCTGGAACGCGAAACACTATGGGTCTCTGGAATCTCTACTTCCTCGCCAAGCTGTACCTCTACTCGGCCGGCACGCTCAAGCCTGAGTGGTGGATGAACTTCGCCTTCGTCGTCCTGCTGCTCGTGCCGTTGCACAAGCGGTGGTTGCAGATCGCGCGCGATGTGCTCGCGGTGATCGCGGGCCTCTCCATTGCGTACCACGAGTCGAGCATGCCCGACATCGGCCGGGCGATCTCGCAGATCCCTGTGCTCCTCACCTTCACGCCTTCGTACATGTTCGAACTCACGCGGCGCGTGATTTCGCTTTCGATGCTCGTGACCGCGGTGCTTGCCGTGCTGCTCTACTTCCTGATCAACCGCTGGGTGCGCGTGACAACGCTCGTACTGATCGCGCTCGTCGTCATGCCGGTCTGGCAGGGCGTGGGCACATTCGTCGCGAACGCCACCGCCAACGCCTCGCTCGCCAGCAACGGCGACGACGAAGGCGGCACGGGCAAGAAGCGCGACGAGCAGTCGGGCAGCTACGACCAGCAGCTGGCGGCGTTCCGCTCCAACGAGGAGGGCCGGCGCGTGAACTTCACGCCGCTCACCACTGACGCCAACGCGCAGTTCGACATCATCGTGGTGCACATCTGCTCGCTCTCGTGGGACGACATGGATGTCGTGAAGATGCGCAACAACCCGCTGTTCTCGCGCTTCGACTACATCTTCCAGAACTTCAGTTCCGCCGCCAGCTACAGCGGCCCCGCCGCCATTCGCGTGCTGCGCGCCACCTGCGGCCAGGAGCCGCACAAGGCGCTCTACGACCCGGCGCCGCCCGAGTGCCACCTGTTCGCCCAGCTTGCTCAGGCGGGTTACAAGCCTCAGGCGCTGCTCAACCACAACGGCCGCTTCGACAATTTCCGCGGCACGGTGATCACTGAAATGGGCGTACCGGGCGTGACGATTCCCTCCAACGAAGGCCTGCCGGAAGCGATGAAGGAGTTCGACGGCTCGACGCTGGTGGGCGACTACGACGTGCTCTCGCGCTGGTACAAGCAGCGCATTGCGGCGGGCGGCGGTCCGGTCGCGCTCTACTACAACACGGTTTCGATGCACGACGGCAACCGCCTGCCGCCTCCGAACACCAATCTCACGAGCCTGCAGTCCTACCCGATCCGCCTGCAGAATCTGCTCGGCGACGTCGACAAATTGATCGATCTCGTCGCGCAATCGGGCCGCCGCGCCGTGATCGTGTTCGTGCCCGAGCACGGCGCCGCGCTGCGCGGTGAAGAAAACCAGATTGCCGGCATGCGCGAAATTCCCACGCCGAACATCGTGCACGTGCCGGTCGGCGTGAAGGTGGTCGGTCTGCCGGCCGGCAGCGAGAAAACTGGCGGCGTGACGACGATCGACACACCCACGAGCTATCTCGCGCTCGCGCAGCTGCTCGCGAACCTTGTCGCCCAAAGCCCGTTCGCCACCGGCGCGCAGCCGCTCGCGCAGTACGCCAACAACCTGCCGCAAACGCGCATGGTGGGCGAAAACGAAGGCACGGTGACAATGACAACGCCTACGGGCTACGTGATCCATACGCCGGACGGCGTGTGGGTGGAGGGCAAGTAATGGCGATGCGCTTGTGGGGGTCCGGCCGGCGTTCGCGCAGCGGTCCTGCGCTACCGAGCGATATCGACGCGCTCGCGCGCCTCGTCGAAGGCGTGGACCGCGACCGCTATCTCGACGTTCAAGCCGACGACGCCTGGCAGGCGGCCGCGAAGCGCTGGCCGCTCGTGGCCGCCGTGCTGGAGTTGCCGGTGCAGGAGGGGAAAGGCTGAGTCAGCGCGCGCTTTCGCTGGTTGCTTGCTTCTGAGCGCACCATGCTTGCCACATTTGCCGGTAGGCGCCTTCCATGCTGCGCGCGAAGCGTGCGCCATTCATGAGCGGCGAGGCTTCCATGCGGGCGCGCAGGCCCGCGCGCAGCGCGGCGAGGCGCGGCACGTCGCGCGCGAGCGCCGTCACGGCGGCCACGTACCCCGCGTCGCTTGCCGCCGCCAGTTCCGGCAAACCCAGATTGGCCAGCAGGCAGAGCCCCGCGCGGCTCACCGCCGAGCGGCCGTAGCGCGTCGGCACCGGCACGCCCATCCAGAAGGCGTCGAGACTCGTGGTGTGGCCGTTGGCCGGAAACGTGTCTAGCGCGATGTCGATCTGCTGGTAGGTGCGCAGATAATCGGCGCGCGCCTGGAAGCCCACGAAGCTCACGCGCGCCGGATCGATGCCGTGCGCCGCGAAACGCACATTCAAGCGCTCGCGCGCGCTGCCGGGCGGCGCCATTAGAAGAAGCCGCGCGTCTGGTAGTGCGGCAAACACGTCGGACCACAGCGCCAGTGTGGCGTCGGTGAGCTTGCACGGATTGTTCAGGCATCCGAACGTCATGTGTCCAGCCGTGAGCGCCGGCAATGTGTTCACTTCGACATCGGTTGCGAGCGAGTCATAACACCAGAACGCGTCCGGCAGGCGCAGCGAGCGCTCGGTGTATTGGGCGTCGATGCGCGGCTCGCCCTCCGGGTCGAGCCAGGGGTCGGTGAGACGCCATCCGATCGCGGGGCTGCCGGTCGTTCCGGGGTAGGCGAGCCACGCCACCTGCACCGGCGCTGGCCTGCGCGCGAACAACAGGCGCCGGGCGCCGTCCATGTGCATCGTGAGATCCACGAGCACGTCGATGCCATCGTCGCGAATCTGCTGGGCGAGGCGCGCGTCGTCGAATTCGTGCGCGTCGCGCCAGACATCGGCGAAACCGCGTAGCCGGGTCGTCACCTCGTCGGTCTGCGCGCTCAGCGAGTAGCCGACAATTTCGAACGCCTCGTGGTCGTGATGGCGCAACAGGGGCGTCGTGAAAAGCGACTGGCAGTGGTTGCGAAAGTCCGGCGAGACGTAGCCGATGCGCAGCCGCCTCGCGAGCTCGGGCGGGTTCGCATGGTGCGCGCCCGCGCTTGCGGCCAGCAGCGCCGCTTCGTGCCGGGCCGAGAACTGTTCGGCTTCGGCGCGCAGCGCGTGGCCGTCGTCGATGGCGAACATCAGCGACCACAGCAAGTTGCTGTTCGCGCCGGTATGCGCGGGATCGCAGGCCATGGCGCGGCGATAGCAGGCAATCGCTTCGTCGATGCTGCCGGACTTGCTGCACGCGTTGCCGAGATTGAGGTGCGCGGCTGCGAAATCCGGCTTGAGTTCGATGGCACGCGTGAACGCCGCGCGCGCCTCGTCGATGCGGCCCGTCTGCATCATCAGGTTGCCGAGATTGTTCCACGCGGACACCCTGCCCGGTTCGCGTTCGAGCGCGCGTACGAGTGCGGCCTGAGCTTCGTCGATACGGCCCGCGCCCAGCAGCACGGAGCCCAGATTCGTGAGCACGTCGACTGAGTCCGGCGCGAGCGTGCGGGCGTGTTCGAGCATGGCCAAAGCTTCCGTGTTGCGGTTCGTGGCGAGCAACACCTGTGCGAGATTGTTCCAGGCATTCGCATGGCTGGGCGAGAGTTCAAGCGTGCGACGCAGCACCGCTTCCGCGCGCGCGAACGCGCCGGACTTGTACAGCATGGTCCCGTAGTTGAAGTGGATGGCCGCATGGACGGGCGCGAGCGCGAGGGCACGCTCGAAATAGCGCAAGGCCTCGGCGCAATCTTGCGCTTCGCCGTATAGCTGACCGAGATTGTTCAGCGCCACTGCGAAGTCCGGCCGCAGCTCGATCGCGCGATGCAGCGCCCGGATCGCCATTTGCCGGTCGTCAGCGCGCTGGCAGGTCAAGGCGAGGTTCACGAGAAAGACCGGGTCCTCCCGCTCGGCCAGCGCGCGGGCGATGAGCGCACGAGCGGCGAGCGGATCGCGCCCGTTTTCGATCAAGCCGGTCAGGTTCAGTGCGTCGGCGTCGTGCGGATTTGCGGCGATCAGGCGCTCGCACATGGCGCGCGCCGTTTCCGTTTCGCCGCGCTGCCACGCGGATTCGGCGGCGGCGAGGGTTGCATGCGCTGCTTGCGTTGCTTGCGCGTGCGACGCGGCGGCGTGGGAAGCTTGGGAGGTCGACATGAGGGTGAACGCTGCCATGGCTTCGGACAGCGAATGTCCGAAGATGGCGATGCGTATAGACGCGTAACGTTCGATTATTGCCGCGTCTCGAAACTGGCAGCCTGAATTGCGCCGGTTGTGGCGCCACGCCGCAGTGGCTTGCCCTGCAGCGCGCTCAACGGCCGCCCGACTCCGCGCGTTCAGCGAGGACGCTGCGCTCAAGCGGCATGCAGGCCAGCGAGCGGCCGGTGCGCGTCGCTTCGCGGGCCATCGCACGCGTTACTCAGTGATCCTTATGATTCTGGATTTGGCGCGCGTGTATTTCAGTCACCGAATCGAACAACGCCTCGGCACGCGCCAGTTCGTCTAGCGCGCGGTCGAGCCGCGATTGCGCGGCGCCATAGGCAAGCGGCGCGGCGCAGTCGTCGCGGACCTCGGCACGCAGGGCGCGAAATGCCCGGTCGACGTTGCGGCTCGCCTCAAAAAAGCGTTGCGCAGCCTCGGCCTCTTGTGAACGGAAGTGAATCGCCATGGAGGAGTTCCATCGTGAGCTGCGTCCAGTCTCCCGCCCGGGAGACGTGACGCGTTCTTGCGCCGCCAAGCCGTGAAGACGCCGTGTGGTCGGCCGGCGGCACGTCGAAGAGATCACGCGTCACGCCACGGGGCTGCTGGGCGCAGGCCTCGCTGCGCACGCGTTTGGTGAGATTCGCGTAGGTGTCGAAGTCGCCCATGCGCGCCGCCTCGTGAATTGCCGCGAGATCGCGCGCCTTGACGAGCGTGGGCTGCGTTAGCCGCACAAAGTACGGCGCCTCCAGCTCCGCCGTGAACACGAGCGAGTGGCTCTTGCCGGCAGGCTCGGCCGCGCGCTCGACGCAATCCACCACTACCGTGCCCTGCGAGCGGCCCGGCGGTTTCGCCGTGCTCACGCTGCGCAGCCGCTCTGGAAACACGCGCAATGAACTGCCGACGCTGAGTTCGGTTGGCGAGACGCACACGAGCGCGTAGTGATGCTCGCGTGCGGCGCCCGAGGGCAGCGTGGCACTGCTCGTGACGAACACGTGCTGCGGAAGCTGGCGCACCTGGCCGCTGGCATCGACCCACGCATTCCAGACGACCACCCCGGCACGCTTGCCGCGCTTGTCTTGCGCTGCGCGCGGACGGCTCGCCGCCGCAGAGAACAGGGCCAGGAGCGAGCCGGTGCGCAGCGCGGCGACCTGAGCGCTACTGCCAAGCGACTGGCCGATGCCCCACAGGAAGCGCCCACCGCCCTGCCGACGCTCCCACTCCTTGCGCAGGATCAGCGTGGGGAGATCCACGCCGGCCTCTGGCCCGATACGGGACCAGCAGAACGTGGGCGGTAGGTGTTTCAGTGCCATCGGCTTCCTCGGAATGCAGTCGCTCACCGATTTCGGCGAGCAATTCAATAACCATTACTGTATAGGTATAATGCATGACATGGAAGCCCCAGATACTTATTTTCCGGTGCAGGAACTGCTGCGGCGGCTATCGGACGATTCACGCTCGGCCAGCGAAATTGCGCGGCTTTCCGGGGTCAGTCAGCCTACCGTCTCACGTCTTCGCACGTCGAACGGGCGAAGAGTACGCCGGAGCGCATCATTCAATAAGCTATGCAGTTTCTACGGCGTGAAGGCGCCGCCGCCCAGTCGGCACGCGGCTGCCTACAACGAGTTGCTGCGCAATGCGATCGTCGAAGCGTGGGACGGCTCGGAGGAGCACGGTCGCGCGCTGCTCGTCGTCATCAAGGGATTGAAGGAGTTGAGGGAACGGCACGCGTAGATTCAGTTGCGCACGCGGGAGGAAACGTTTTACGCGAGGGCGCAAAGGTAACCGCCTATGGGAAATTCACCCTGCATTTCGGGCCTTCAGAGGCGCCATGAACCACTTGCAAGTCTTGGCGGGCCGGCAAATCCCCATATGTGGTGACCTTGGCAGTTTCCTGCGCCGCGTATCGCTCAAACGTATGATGTGAGTGCGCACACGGCAGCCGCCCGTTCGCAATACGTGACATTTGCCACCCGAGCACCGTTTCCATCATGTCCGCCGACACTGCCCCCGCCCACACGAATGCTCCCGCCACTTTGCGCGGCCAGTGCCTTTGCGGCGCCGTGCGCTACTCGGTAGCGAATGCGTTCCGCTACGCATTCAATTGCCACTGTTCAGAGTGCCGCCGTGCGACTGGCGCCGCGTTCAAGCCGTTTGCGGGTATCGAAAGCGAGGCGCTGCGGCTCACTGGGGGCGAAGGGCAGACGCTGGTCTACGGCGATCCGCAGGCCGCCCATGATGTGCATTGCGGCCGCTGCGGCTCGCTGCTCTATTCAGTTGTACGCGAAGGGGCGTATGTGCACGTGACGCTCGGCACGCTGACCGATACGCCGGACATTCGGCCCGCCGGCCATATCTTTGCTCGCTCGAAAGCGTCATGGTTCGAAATCACCGACTCGCTCCCCCAGTACGACGAATTCCCGCCCTGACGCTGCGTGCATTGCTGCAGACATGCGTGGCAGCAACCATACCGGTATGGCCGCACTACTGCCTGCCGGTGCGGTGATCGGCTAGTCTCGAAGCGCAACCTCCCCTTGCCACCAGGCACTCCGAGCCCCATATGGACTCCAGGACGATCGAGACGTACACGAGTGGCGCCGCAAGCTACGCAGCCGAGTGGGCGAACCAGCCTGCGCCCGACGACCTCTATGCGCGTCTCACGCAGTATTTCCGGCCTCACGGACGGACAGTCGACATCGGGTGCGGATCGGGCCGCGACGTGGCGTGGCTGAACACGCACGGTTTTCCGGCGGTCGGCTACGACGCATCGGAGGGTTTGATCGCAAAGGCTGCCGCTGAATACCCGCAATATGCGTTCGGCTTTGCCACATTGCCAGAGTTGGAGGACGTATCCACCGCGAGCTTTGACAACGTTCTCTGCGAGACGGTGATCATGCATTTGCCGGTGGCGCAGATCGGGCCGGCCTGCCGCCGCCTCGTCGAACTGTTGAGGCCCGGCGGCGTGCTGTACCTGAGTTGGCGCGTCACCGAAGGCGACAGCGCACGCGACCCAGCGGGACGTCTATATAGTGCCTTCGACCCCGCACTCGTGACCGGCGCGCTCGACGGCACGACCATCCCGCTCAGCGAGGAGGCGGTCAACCGCTCTTCCGGCAAACGCGTTCAACGTATTGTCGCGATTCGTGCGTGAGCGTTGCCGCACACGATGATCCGGCAACGGGGATTAACGGGGAATAAACAGTGCGCCATGCGCCCGGCGAGTGACAAATACGTGAACTATTCGCTTGAAAAATGGTCTAACGCACTCATGTAGGAAACATGTAAGGTGGAGCGTTCTCAAGCGGTACGACCCTGAAGGCGGACAATGTGCCGCAAACACGACGATTCGGGTTGCCTCGCATGCCGTAACGCACTACCATACGCGGTCTTTCTGCATTGCACGAAAATCCAGGCTGCCACGTCTTCTGGCGTTGGCGCTCGCTTGGCGGGACCGGCATGCGCCCCCGCCCACTCCCCTGCAATTTCGTCATCGCCAGGACGCCACGCCGCTGGCGCGTGACCCTTTTTGCCCTTGTCGGGCTATCCCTTCGAGGAGAATGTATTGACAAGCCATGACCGGGACGACGCGCTGATCTCGTCTGCCCGCCCTGCACGCCGCTCGTCGAAAGACAAATCCGGCGATACGACGCCCATGGACGCAGGCTCGCAACTCGAAAAACGCCAGCATCAAATGCGGGCGCTCATTAAGCTCGGCCGTGAACGCGGTTATCTGACCCACGCGGACATCAACGACCATCTGCCCGACAACTTCGCGCAGACGGCCGCGCTGGAAACGATCGTCGCCACGTTCAACGACATGGGCGTGCAGGTGTACGAACAGGCGCCCGACGCCGACACGCTGCTCCTGAACGAAGATTCCCGCGCCGACCAGCAGGCCGACGATGAAGCCGACGAAGAAGTCGAAGTCGCGCTCTCAACGGTCGACTCCGAATTCGGCCGCACCACCGACCCCGTGCGCATGTACATGCGCGAAATGGGTTCGAGCGAGCTGCTCACGCGCGCCGGCGAAATCGAAGTGGCCAAGCGTATCGAAGACGGCCTCCAGGAAATGATCCAGGCAATCGCGGCATGCCCGTCGATCGTCGCGACCATCCTTGCCGACGCCGACCGCGTCGCGGCTGAAGAAATGCGCATCGACGAACTCGTCGACGGTATCGGCAGCGACGAAGCCGCGCAGGAGCCCGCCGCGGCCGAAGCCGACGCCGGCGAAGAAGTCGACGCACAAGCCGCCGACGTAGAAGAATCGGACGATTCGAGCGACGACGAAGACGATGCCGACGCCGACAACAGCAAGGCGAACGAAGCCCTGCTGGCGCAGCTCAAGGCAGACAGCCTCGCGATCTTCGCGCGTGTTCGCACGCTGTTCGAACAGATGGCCTGCACGTCGGACGCCAATGCGCGCGCGACGGCCTCGGAAATGAAGATCTGCGCCGACATCCAGACGGAGCTTGCGCCGATCCGCTTCACGGCTCGCACGATCGACCGCCTGTGCTCGTTGCTGCATGAACAGGTCGCGCAAATCCGCGCGATCGAGCGCAATGTGCTGTCCATCGTCGTCGATCGCTGCGGCATGCCGCGCGAAGCCTTCGTCGAGCAGTTCCCGGGCCACGAAACCGACCTGGAATGGGGCGTGCGCGCCGCAGCCGCGTCGAGCAAGTACGGTCCCGCGATCGAGCGCAGCCTGCCGGCGATCCAGGCGGAACAGCGCAAGCTCGCCGAGATTGAAGCGGCCGCATCGCTGTCGCTGCAGCAGATCAAGGCGATCAATCGCCGCATGACCGTCGCCGAATCGAAGATGCGTCAGGCGAAGGGCGAGATGGTCAAGGCCAACCTGCGTCTCGTGATCTCGATCGCGAAGAAGTACGTGAACCGCGGCATGCAATTCCTCGACCTGATCCAGGAAGGCAACATCGGCCTGATGAAGGCGGTGGACAAGTTCGAATATCGCCGCGGCTGGAAGTTCTCGACGTACGCGACGTGGTGGGTGCGTCAGGCCGTGACGCGTGCGCTCGCCGACCAGGCACGCACGATCCGCGTGCCGGTGCACATGATCGAAACGATCAACAAGCTGAACCGCATCTCGCGCGAGATCCTGCAGCAAACGGGCATGGAAGCGCATCCGGCGGACCTCGCCGCACGCATGGGCATGACCGAAGAGAAGGTGCGCGGCATCCTCAAGATCGCCAAGCAGCCGGTCTCGCTCGAAAGCCCGGTGGGCGACGACGGCGACGCGACGCTCGGCGACATGATCGAGGACGCAGGTTCGGCCTCGCCGGCCGACGCCGCGATCCACGCGAACATGCGTGCTGCCATCGACGAAGCGCTCAAGGCGCTCTCGCCGCGCGAAGCCAAGGTGCTGCGCATGCGCTACGGCATCGACACGACTTCGGACCACACGCTCGAAGAAGTGGGCAAGCAGTTCGACGTGACGCGCGAGCGTATTCGCCAGATCGAAAGCAAGGCAATGCGCAAGCTGATGCACCCGAGCCGTGCAGACAAGCTGCGTCCGTTCCTGGAGCGCTGATCGCGTTAGTCGCGCTCTAGCGCGACGCGATTCGGAGCCGGAATGAAAAGGCCCGTCACTTCGGTGACGGGCCTTTTGTTTGGTCCGGCGCGTGCGCCGGTCAGTCCGTGCCGTACTTCGGCGAGTGCGGACCGTAGAGCAGACCGGTCGGCGCCCCCGCGTGCAGCAGGCGATAGCTCGTCACACCGGCGATATCGTGGCTCTTGTCGGTCAGCGAGTTCGCGACCTGCTTGATCGCCGCCATCACGAGCATGCCGATCAGACCGCCACCGCTACTGTTGTTGCCCTCGTTGCTGTTCGCAGTCGCGGAGCCTTGCCAGAGCACGTTGCCGCTCTTCAGATCGACGAGCTTCGCCGACGCCGTGACGACCGTTGCGCTGTCGAGCACGCGATACTGCGTGCCGAATTGCGTGATCTTCGAGTACACCGCCGCGTCGGCACCGAAAATCTCGCGCAGCTTCTCGGGCGAGGTCTGCTGGATATCGCCTGCCGTCGTGAGGCCGTTCTGCTTGAACGTCTCCTCCATGACCGCGACCGGAATCACGTAGTAGCCGGCTTCGGCAAGCGGCATCGTCATCTGGGAGAGCATGCTGTTCGACGCATTCACGTCGGTCGTCGCATTGTCGGGCGGCAGCACGAGGATCGAGCGCGGACGCGCGTTCTTGAACGCGCTGTAGTCCACGTGCCTGACAGGCTGCGCGCAGGCGGACAACAACGCAAGCGCGCAGAGGGCCAGCCAGAACTTGAGGGAAGAGAATCTGGACATATCGGTACGCTCGCTTATTGTTGTTTCGGCTTCTTCATGAGGAAATCCATATAGGTCGTCGACTCCGGGAAGAGATGCTTCTCGGCGTCGAATTCCTGCATGGCTTGCGTTTCGTTGCCGACGTTGGCGTACAGCATGCCGAGCTGCGCATGGAAACCCGGCGGCGGCATGTTGCCCTTCGCGCGAATCTCCTGCAGCGCCTTCTCGAGCGCATCGATCTGTTCCTGCGGCGCTTTCTGGCCCTTCAGGTAGTCGTACACCGCCGGCTGATAGCTGGTCCACTGGTAGAGCGGCGGCGTGGTGTTCGCGCAGCCCGCGAGCAGCAGCGTCGCTGCCGTGACGGGCAGGCAGAGTCCTCGAAGCGTGCCGATGTATTTCATTGAAAACCCCGTATGCGTAGTTGTTGTGATCGAGCGTGAAGCGCAGACTATGCGCGCGCTCAATGTGCGGTGCGCAGCGCGCCCGCGTCGACCTGGTCGGCCAGATGGTTGACTGCCTCCTGGATCGCAAGCTCGAGCACCTTGCCGTTGAGCGTCGAGTCGTAGCTCGCGGTGCCGCCAAAGCCGATGATTTCGCGATTCGACAGGCTGTATTCGCCCGCGCCTTGCGCCGAGGCGACTACTTCCGAAGTCGTGGTATCGACGACGTTGATGTTCACCTTCGCGTACGCAATCTGGTTCTTGCCGCTTCCGAGAATGCCGAACAACTGGTGGTCGCCGACTTCCTTGCGGCCGAACTCGGTAACGTCGCCGGTAATGACGTAGTTGGCGCCCTTGATCACCTGGGCTTTCTTCGTGAAGCCGGCTTCCTGGCGGATCTCATCGAGGTTGTCTCGATCGAGCACGCTGAAACGCCCGCTTTGCTGCAGCGACGTGATCAGGATGGTTTTCGCCTGGCCGCCGAGACGGTCGATACCGTCGGAGAAGATGCCGCGCATATAGCTCGAGCGATTGTCGAACTTGCCAATTGCGATCTGCACCGGCTTGCCGACTGCCGGGCGCTGCGCGCTCGCGACCGGCGCGACCGGCAGCGAACGCGATGACTCCGTTGCGCAGCCGCTCAGCACCGCGATAGCGGCGGCGGCCAGCACGGCACCGCGGGTTCTGGACAACTTCATGGATTCTCCTTGGTGGTGGAACAGAAACGACAACGAGCGTGCGCGTTGCGGCGCTCGCGGATTGAAGCGACAGGAGAAGTGGGAGCGACGAAACGCGGTGCGGTGGCTGCGCGTAGGCAGAGCGTGTGGGCGCGGCGCACGAAGGTGCGGCGAGGACAAAGGGCGCAGTGTGTCGCTGCGCGCGTGTTTATTCCATCGGTATTGCATGTTTCTCGCCTCCCGCACGCAAGCGCGTGCGCGGAAGCCCCCGGATTCTTGTCGATGCAGCGTATTTTTTAATGCGTAGTTGAAAACTACAAACGCGTGTATCGGCGGGTTTTAGAGAAACTTTAGGAAGACAGCGATTTAATGCTTATTAGATTGATATTTGCGAGATTTTGAATCGCATTAACGCATTTCGGAAATGAGACTTTAAAACGGAGTCGTGGTTTCCGCTGTCGCGGCTATGAAATACTGCGGGAGGAGTACTACCTGGGTTTAAGGCGCGCCCCAACGCCAGAACCCCGGTTCTCTTTCGGAGACACCGGGGTTCTGGACGTTACTGCATAAGGAGCCTGACGATTACCTACTTTCACACGGGCAATCCGCACTATCATCGGCGTGGAGCTGTTTCACGGTCCTGTTCGGGATGGGAAGGGGTGGGACCAGCTCGCTATGGTCATCAGGCATGACGGGTTGCTGCGTCGCGCGGGTTCTGGTGAACCTGGCGCCACAGCCAATCGGGAAGAAGCGTAAAGAGGTGTTGCTGAATTGGGGTTGTGTTGTTTCTGGCACAACACCGATCTCTCAACCTGTGCGTCCTGCTCTCCACTGCGGGAGCGAGACACACCTGTTATAGGATCAAGCCTTACGGGCAATTAGTATCAGTTAGCTTAACGCATTACTGCGCTTCCACACCTGACCTATCAACGTCCTGGTCTCGAACGACCCTTCAAGGGGATCTAGTCCCCGGGGAAGTCTCATCTTGAGGCGAGTTTCCCGCTTAGATGCTTTCAGCGGTTATCTCTTCCGAACATAGCTACCCGGCGATGCGACTGGCGTCACAACCGGTACACCAGAGGTTCGTCCACTCCGGTCCTCTCGTACTAGGAGCAGGCCCCCTCAAACTTCCAGCGCCCACGGCAGATAGGGACCAAACTGTCTCACGACGTTTTAAACCCAGCTCACGTACCTCTTTAAATGGCGAACAGCCATACCCTTGGGACCGGCTACAGCCCCAGGATGAGATGAGCCGACATCGAGGTGCCAAACACCGCCGTCGATATGAACTCTTGGGCGGTATCAGCCTGTTATCCCCAGAGTACCTTTTATCCGTTGAGCGATGGCCCTTCCATACAGAACCACCGGATCACTATGACCTGCTTTCGCACCTGTTCGACTTGTGGGTCTCACAGTCAAGCACGCTTATGCCATTGCACTATCAGCACGATTTCCGACCGTACCTAGCGTACCTTCGTACTCCTCCGTTACCCTTTGGGAGGAGACCGCCCCAGTCAAACTGCCTACCATGCACTGTCCCCGATCCGGATCACGGACCAAGGTTAGAACCTCAAACAGATCAGGGTGGTATTTCAAGGACGGCTCCACGGAAACTAGCGTTCCCGCTTCACAGCCTCCCACCTATCCTACACAAACCGGTTCAAAGTCCAATGCAAAGCTACAGTAAAGGTTCATGGGGTCTTTCCGTCTAGCCGCGGGGAGATTGCATCATCACAAACACTTCAACTTCGCTGAGTCTCGGGAGGAGACAGTGTGGCCATCGTTACGCCATTCGTGCAGGTCGGAACTTACCCGACAAGGAATTTCGCTACCTTAGGACCGTTATAGTTACGGCCGCCGTTTACCGGGACTTCAATCAAGAGCTTGCACCCCATCATTTAATCTTCCGGCACCGGGCAGGCGTCACACCCTATACGTCCACTTTCGTGTTTGCAGAGTGCTGTGTTTTTATTAAACAGTCGCAGCCACCAGTTTATTGCAACCCCTTCACCCTTCTGGCGCAAGCCAGTCAAGCTACCGTGGCGTACCTTATCCCGAAGTTACGGTACCAATTTGCCGAGTTCCTTCTCCCGAGTTCTCTCAAGCGCCTTAGAATACTCATCTCGCCCACCTGTGTCGGTTTGCGGTACGGTCACTGTGAAACTGAAGCTTAGAGGCTTTTCTTGGAACCACTTCCAGTTGCTTCTTCACCTAAGTGAATGGCCTCGCACCCTTGAATTCCGCGCCCGGATTTGCCAAAGCGCCTTCTCCAATGCAAGGACCGGGACTTCCAACACCCGGACAACCTTCCGCGATCCGTCCCCCCATCGCATTTCACAATGGTGCAGGAATATTGACCTGCTTCCCATCAGCTACGCATTTCTGCCTCGCCTTAGGGGCCGACTCACCCTACGCCGATGAACGTTGCGTAGGAAACCTTGGGCTTACGGCGAGGGGGCCTTTCACCCCCTTTATCGCTACTCATGTCAGCATTCGCACTTCCGATACCTCCAGCACGCTTTTCAACGCACCTTCGCAGGCTTACGGAACGCTCTCCTACCATGCACATAAATGTGCATCCGCAGCTTCGGTATATGGCTTAGCCCCGTTACATCTTCCGCGCAGGACGACTCGATCAGTGAGCTATTACGCTTTCTTTAAAGGGTGGCTGCTTCTAAGCCAACCTCCTGACTGTTTTAGCCTTCCCACTTCGTTTCCCACTTAGCCATATTTGGGGACCTTAGCTGGCGGTCTGGGTTGTTTCCCTCTTGACACCGGACGTTAGCACCCGATGTCTGTCTCCCGTGATTGCACTCTTCGGTATTCGGAGTTTGCTATGGCGACGTAATCCGCAATGGACCCATCAACCATGACAGTGCTCTACCCCCGAAGGTGATACACGAGGCACTACCTAAATAGTTTTCGGAGAGAACCAGCTATTTCCAGGTTTGTTTAGCCTTTCACCCCTATCCACAGCTCATCCCCTAACTTTTCAACGTTAGTGGGTTCGGTCCTCCAGCACGTGTTACCGTGCCTTCAACCCGCCATGGATAGATCACCTGGTTTCGGGTCTACACCCAGCGACTGGACGCCCTGTTCGGACTCGCTTTCGCTACGCCTGCCCTATTCGGTTAAGCTTGCCACTGAATGTAAGTCGCTGACCCATTATACAAAAGGTACGCCGTCACCCCTTGCGAGGCTCCGACTGTTTGTATGCATGCGGTTTCAGGATCTGTTTCACTCCCCTCCCGGGGTTCTTTTCGCCTTTCCCTCACGGTACTGGTTCACTATCGGTCGATCACGAGTATTTAGCCTTGGAGGATGGTCCCCCCATCTTCAGACAGGATTTCACGTGTCCCGCCCTACTTGTCGCATACCTAGTTCTTCCATTCCGCCTTCGCCTACGGGGCTATCACCCACTATGGCCGCACTTTCCAGAGCGTTCGGCTGACGGTACAGATAAAGAATGCAGGCTGGTCCCATTTCGCTCGCCACTACTTTGGGAATCTCGGTTGATTTCTTTTCCTGCGGTTACTTAGATGTTTCAGTTCACCGCGTTCGCTTCACATGACCTATGTATTCAGTCATGGATACTCCATTCGGAGTGGGTTTCCCCATTCGGACATCTACGGATCAAAGCTTGTTTGCCAGCTCCCCGTAGCTTTTCGCAGGCTACCGCGTCCTTCATCGCCTGTGATCGCCAAGGCATCCACCACATGCACTTGTTCGCTTGACCCTATAACGGGTGTGTCTCTTCCGATTCACATCCGCTACAGGTTGAGTATTCGTGTTGCGCCGTATTTCAAGGCAATCTTTCGATCACTTAAAAATACATTGATACAATCACAACCCTGATTCACCTACTCATGCCCATCTCTAGACATTTTTGGATGAATCTCTTTACTACTTCTTCCTGATTGTTAAAGAACGACAGCCGATACGTTTTCACATACCGCTCTGACTGGCTCAATCGCCAATGCGTAATCCCCGGTTTGTGTTTCACCGGACACTAGGCATTGAGGATTGGTGGAGGATGACGGGATCGAACCGACGACCCCCTGCTTGCAAAGCAGGTGCTCTCCCAGCTGAGCTAATCCCCCAGTCACACATACTCGAGGGATCATTTCGCCTTATGCAGACAAAGTGGTGGGTCTGGATGGATTCGAACCATCGACCCCCGCCTTATCAAGACGGTGCTCTAACCGACTGAGCTACAGACCCCTGAGTCTGTCTTTCTTACAGCCGACAAGTGTGAGCGCTTAAAACGCGTGTGAGCGATGAGCTCTGGAAAGGAGGTGATCCAGCCGCACCTTCCGATACGGCTACCTTGTTACGACTTCACCCCAGTCATGAATCCTGCCGTGGTGACCGTCCTCCTTGCGGTTAGACTAGCCACTTCTGGCAAAACCCACTCCCATGGTGTGACGGGCGGTGTGTACAAGACCCGGGAACGTATTCACCGCGGCATGCTGATCCGCGATTACTAGCGATTCCAGCTTCACGCAGTCGAGTTGCAGACTGCGATCCGGACTACGATCGGTTTTCTGGGATTGGCTCCACCTCGCGGCTTGGCAACCCTCTGTTCCGACCATTGTATGACGTGTGAAGCCCTACCCATAAGGGCCATGAGGACTTGACGTCATCCCCACCTTCCTCCGGTTTGTCACCGGCAGTCTCCCTCGAGTGCTCTTGCGTAGCAACTAGGGACAAGGGTTGCGCTCGTTGCGGGACTTAACCCAACATCTCACGACACGAGCTGACGACAGCCATGCAGCACCTGTGTTACGGCTCCCTTTCGGGCACTCCCACCTCTCAGCAGGATTCCGTACATGTCAAGGGTAGGTAAGGTTTTTCGCGTTGCATCGAATTAATCCACATCATCCACCGCTTGTGCGGGTCCCCGTCAATTCCTTTGAGTTTTAATCTTGCGACCGTACTCCCCAGGCGGTCAACTTCACGCGTTAGCTACGTTACCAAGCCAATGAAGGCCCGACAACCAGTTGACATCGTTTAGGGCGTGGACTACCAGGGTATCTAATCCTGTTTGCTCCCCACGCTTTCGTGCATGAGCGTCAGTATTGGCCCAGGGGGCTGCCTTCGCCATCGGTATTCCTCCACATCTCTACGCATTTCACTGCTACACGTGGAATTCTACCCCCCTCTGCCATACTCCAGCGATGCAGTCACCAATGCAGTTCCCAGGTTAAGCCCGGGGATTTCACATCGGTCTTACATCACCGCCTGCGCACGCTTTACGCCCAGTAATTCCGATTAACGCTCGCACCCTACGTATTACCGCGGCTGCTGGCACGTAGTTAGCCGGTGCTTATTCTTCCGGTACCGTCATCCCCCTGAGGTATTAACCCAAAGGATTTCTTTCCGGACAAAAGTGCTTTACAACCCGAAGGCCTTCTTCACACACGCGGCATTGCTGGATCAGGCTTTCGCCCATTGTCCAAAATTCCCCACTGCTGCCTCCCGTAGGAGTCTGGGCCGTGTCTCAGTCCCAGTGTGGCTGGTCGTCCTCTCAGACCAGCTACGGATCGTCGCCTTGGTGGGCCTTTACCCCACCAACTAGCTAATCCGCCATCGGCCGCCCCTATAGCGCGAGGCCCGAAGGTCCCCCGCTTTCATCCGTAGATCGTATGCGGTATTAATCCGGCTTTCGCCGGGCTATCCCCCACTACAGGACACGTTCCGATGTATTACTCACCCGTTCGCCACTCGCCACCAGGTGCAAGCACCCGTGCTGCCGTTCGACTTGCATGTGTAAGGCATGCCGCCAGCGTTCAATCTGAGCCAGGATCAAACTCTTCAGTTTAAACCTGTTACTGTTTTCGGTTCTCTCGAACCGGTCGCTCACTCAAAGCTGACAGGTCATTGAATAAATTCAAAAACCTGACTTACTTTAGTGTGAGACTCTTGATACTTTTGCTGCTCCCGGCCTCATTCCGAAGAACGAATCCGGGTCGCCACCGCATCAAGCGCCCACACTTATCGGCTGTAAATTTTTAAAGATCGTTCGCGAAAGCGCCGTTATCAACTTCGCACTGCCCGGCGTTTTCTGCGTTGCTGCGTCAGCAGCAGAGAAACGAGATTATGAAGAATCTTTTTCGCTTCGTCAACCCCTTTTTTTCGCTCACCGCTTAAAAAAGCTGCCGACTCCTGCGTCCGCCGGTTTCCGCGGCGGCCCTCGCTGCCCTGACGTCAGAGACATCGAACAGCGAAGGGGGCGAATCTTAGCGCCTCGATCGCGAGCCCGCAAGCCTTTTTCATCGACTCGATTGAAAAGAGGCGCAGCGCGCCTCTTTTCACTGTCCGCCACTAGCGCTTACGACTTCTGACCGCCCTTCGCCGGCCGGTCGAACATCGCCTTGCATGGCGGCGAGAGTTCATCGTAGTGCTGCTTCATGCACGCTGCGATCTTCTCCTTGTTCGGAATCGCACTCGCGCAAAAGTGGAACGCATCGCCGCGGCACGCGTGTTCCTGCTCGTCGCGCGACTCGCCGCTGCTCGCAATCGCAAACGTCAGACCCACCAGTAATGCGCCCGCTTTCATCAAGCGATCGAACGGTTTGCTCATGGCGTTCTCCTCGTGACGAGTAGCCCGGCGCTATCCTGCAATCCCTATTCCCGGCACGCCGCTTGCACCGCTACCCTCACTTGCCACGATGAGGCGCTGCTCTCACATGCAGCGGAACGCCATGAACCTGCCGGTTATCAGGATCCTCACGCTTTGCTCGGCTATTGTCATACCGGGCGTCCCCCTGACCGTTCATGCGGACGACAGCGCAAGCCCCTGCGCAGCGCTCAAGCGCATCGTCGCGGCTGCACCGCAGCATTTTGCCTCCCTGAGTCCCGACGACGGACGCGCCGTCGCGCAGCCCTATGGCGACGACGCGCAATGCGCAACGAGCGGTGGGAGTTTTCAGTGCGCCTGGAGCGCACGCGACACAGGATCGGGGACGAACGCACTTGAAGGGGTAGGCGCCGACATCGCCTCGTGTCTGCCCGACGCAACCCACGACGTGAACTCGCCGGGCCGTCAGCATTTCTATCTGGGACAGCGCGGCAGCCGGACAGAGATCACGGCGCAGACCGATGGCTCTACGCGCGTGAAGCTGAGCGTTTCCCATCAATAGGCGCGCCGTCAGCCGAACTCGCCTGACAACCCCATACGGAACCGGCGACTCGGGACACCATCCACTACGAACCCGCCACAGCGCGCCGCCGCGTCGCGCCCGCAGCCCGCGCGGCGCCATGCCGGCGGCCGGTGAGCACGGTCTGCACAATCACCGCGGCAAGCAGAAACGCACCGCTCGCGAGGTTCTGATAGTAGGGGCTCAGCGTGCCGACCTGATTGATCACATTGTCGATGACACCGAGCAGCAGCACGCCGGCCAGCGGTCCAGCCATCGTCCCCACACCGCCCGTGAGCAATACGCCGCCGATCACGGCCGCGGCGATCGACTGCAATTCATAGCCGGTCCCCGCCCCCGACAATCCCGAGTCCAGATGCGAAGCCAGCAGCGCCCCCGAGAGACCGGCCAGCGCACCGGACAATCCATAGGCGAGTATCTTCACGCGCTCCACACGCACGCCCAGCATGCGCGCCGCCTCTTCGTTGCCACCGATCGCGAAGATCGCCGCGCCAAAGCGCGTGTGGTTGAGCAGCGCGCCGCCGAGCGCATAAACGGCCACGAGCACCCAAATGAGATTGTTAACGCCAAACATCGAGCCATTGGCGATGCGCGCGAAGAAACCCGGATTGGCAATGAGCAGATCCTGGCTCGCGAGCACGAGCGCGAGCCCCTTGAGGCCAAGCAGCGCGGCGAGCGTGACGATGAACGGCGCCATGCGTGCGCGAGCGATCAACACGCCGTTCACCAGACCCACGGCGAAACCCGCAGCCACCGGGGCGAGCAGCGCGGCGCCCCACCCATAGGGTGCGGCATAGGCGGCCAGCACCGTGCCGAGTCCGACCATCGACCCGACGGAAAGATCGAATCCGCCCAGGATGATGACGATGCTTTGCCCCACGGCCACCAGCCCGAGAAACGCGCCGTTCGAGGCGATGTCGGCGAGGTTCGCGGGGCGCAGGAAGTCGGGAAATACCATGCCGGCGACGAGCGCGACGACCACGAGCATCGCGATCGCCCCGCGCGACTGCACGAGCGCGATCAATTGCGCGCGCCGGTTCGCGCCCGGTGCAGCGACGGTTTGTGCCGCGGATTGCGTGTCCTTTTGCATCGCGTCAGCCTCCCGAGCGTTGCAGGTAGAGTGCAACGACGATAAACACCGCCTTGAGAATCTGCGCGTAGGTGAAGCTGATGTTGTTCATGATGAAGCTCGCGTCGAGCACCTGGAGCAGCAACACGCCGAACACCGCGCCGACAATCGAGATGCGCCCGCCCGAAAGCGGTGTGCCCCCGATGACCGAGGCGGCAATCGCATCGAGTTCGAAGTTCACGCCGACGTAGTTGGGATCGGCCGCGCCAAGCCGTGACGAAGCGAACACGCCGGCGAGTCCGGCAAGCGTGCCGCTCACCGCATAGACGAGAAAGAGCGTGCGCCGCACGGGAATGCCCGCGAGGAACGCCGCACCGCGACTCGCGCCCACGAGAATCGCGTAGCGTCCGAAGGTCGTGCGCCGCACCACGAACGCCACCACGGCCGCGAGTCCGAGCGCGATCAACATGACGATGGGCAGCGGGCCAACCGCGCCCGCGCCGAGCAGGTCGAACGCGGGGGTGTCGGGCAGATTCACGCGTGAGCCGCCTAGCAGCGCCTGCGCGAGCCCGCGTGCGGCGACGAGCAAGGCAAGGCCCGAGATCAGCGGATCGATGGCGAGGAGCGCCACGAGGAATCCGTTGCACAGGCCGACTATGGCGCCCACAGCGACCGCGCCCACGAGCGCCGGGCCCTCGCCATACGGCAGGAACACGGCGATCGACGCGCTGGCGAGCGCCATCACCGATCCCACGGAGAGATCGATGCCACGCGTCGCGATCGCGAGATTTTGGCCAAGCGCGATCAAGACGATCGGCGCCGCCTCGAACAGCAGGCTGCGCGCGGCGAAGGGATTCGAGAAGCCGGGCGTGACGACCAGATTGAACACCACGAGCACGGCAAGCGCGAAGTACACGCTTTGCTCGCGCAGTACGGTGCGCCACGTCTGCATGCGCGAAGCGGCGCCGGTCACGGGAGAGACGGGGCGGTTCGTGGAATTCGAAGGATTCGAGGGGTTCAAGCTTGCCTCGTTCGACTCAAGGTTGGTCGCCATCGGAGCAGTGGTCGTGGATTGTGGCGGGTTCGGTGCGGAGTGGCTCACGCAGTGCCATCGCCGTGGTCAGCGCCGGCCAGCACGGCGAGCACGTCGTCGGGGTGGGCGCCCGCGGTCGGCATGCCGCCCTCGGTCGCGCCTTCGTTGAGCACGACGAGGCGGTCGGTCAGCGCAAGCAACTCCTCCATCTCGGACGACGTGACCACCACGGCAAGCCCCTCCCGGGCCAGCTCCTGCACGACGCGATGCACCTCCTCCTTCGCGCCGACGTCGATGCCGCGCGTGGGATCGTCGAGCAGCAGCACCGTCGGGCGGGTCGAGAGGCAGCGTGCGATCAGCGCCTTTTGCTGATTGCCGCCCGAGAGCGTCGTGATGAGCGCGCCGGGACCGGCCGTCTTGATGCCGAGCCGCTCGATCGACTCGCGCACCACCTGCGCCTCCTTCGCGCGCGAGATGAAGCCGAAGCGCGAAATGCGCGGCAGCAGGCTCGCGACGATGTTCTCGCGCACCGAGAGACGCGGAAAAATGCCTTCCGCGCGGCGGTCTTCGGAAAGAAAAGCGAGGCCGCGACCGATCGAGCGCGCCGGGCTCGCATGCGTGAGCGCGCGGCCCGCGATATCGACTTCGCCGCCGTCGGCCTTCTGCGCGCCGAAAATCGTCTTGAAGGTTTCCGTGCGGCCCGAGCCGAGCAGGCCGGCGAGACCAACGATCTCCTTGCGGGCCACCCGCAGCGACACGTCGCGCACGCGGTTGCCCCACTGCAAATGATCGACGGCCAGCGCCGGCGTGGCGTTGGCATCGGCGTCGGCATTGCCCGAGCGCTCCGCCCACGCATGCTCGCCTGCGCTCTCGCGACCCAGCATGGCGGCGATCAATGCCGCACGCGGCAGCTCTTCAGGCGTACCCGTGCGGACCACGGCGCCGTCGCGCATCACCGTGAAGCGATCGCACAGCCGGTAGCACTCGGACAGCCGATGACTCACGAACAGCAGCGCAATACCCTCGGCGCGCAGGCGATCGACGACTTCGAACAGGACGTCCACTTCCGCACCGCTCAGGGCCGAAGTCGGCTCGTCGAGGATCAGCACCCGCGCGCCCAGCGAAACACCGCGCGCAATGGCCACCATCTGCTGCGCGCCGAGCCCGAGCGAACCGAGACGCGCGGCCGGGTCGACCGCGAGCCGGTAGCGCTGCACGATGTCGGCGGCGCGCTCGAGCATGCGCTTCCTGTCGATCAGGATGCCGAACCGTTTTGGTTCGTGACACAGGAAGATGTTGTCCGCCACGCTGCGCTCCGGTATCAGGTTGATCTCCTGATACACGGCGCACACGCCCGCGCCCTGCGCCGCGCGCGGACTGTCGAATGCGACGTCCGCGCCGTCGAGCGTGAGCGCGCCCGAGTCGGGCTGATGAAAGCCAGTGAGGACCTTGATCAGCGTGGACTTGCCCGCGCCGTTCTCGCCCACGAGGCCGTGCACCTCGCCCGCGCGCAGCGTGAGCGAAACGTCGCGCAGCGCACGCACCACACCGAAGGTTTTCGAAACGCCGTGCGTTTCGAGCACGGCGCGCTGGGCGATCATGGCGGAATCGGCGGAATCGGTGCGATTCGCGGGGACGCTCGTCGTCATCGTATGGGCGCGGCTCAGTAGACCTTGCCCTGCGCGAGCGAAGGCTGCGCGTTGGTCCGGTTGAAGAGCGCGTCGTCCATGATCTGCTTCTGCGGCACCGGCTTGCCCGCGAGATAGTCTTCCAGCGACTTGAAGGCGAGCGGACCGAAACGCGGGTTCGTCTCGACATCCGCGGCGACAATGCCGTTCGAGATATCCGTGACGATCTCCTTCGTACCGTCGATCGAAACGATCTTCACGCCGTTGAGCTTGCCGGCCTGGCGCAGCGCCTTGATCGCGCCGACCGTCATCGTGTCGGCGTGGGTGTAGACGGCGTTGACGTCCGGGTGCGCGAGCAGGATCTGCTCCATCACCTTCTGTGCCTCGGTCGTCGACCAGTTGGCGGTCTGCGCCGCGATGATCTTCATGCCGGGATAGGGTTTGAGGCCGTTCGCGAAGCCGTCGGTGCGCTGGCTTTCCACCGTGTTGCCGTAGCCGCCCTGGATCTCGGCGATGATCGCGTTGCCGCCCGTGGCGTCGGCCAGCGCCTTCGCCGCGCGCTCGCCCTGCTTGTAGAAGTCGGAGCCAAGGAACGTGATGAAGTCGTCGCACACCGTACCCGCCGTCTGGCGGTCGATCGTCACGACGGGAATACCCTTCGCGCGCGCCTGGGCGAGCGCGGGCTGCAGGCCGGTGGAGTCGTTGGGCGCGATGATCAGCGCCTCGGCGCCCTGATTGATCATGCTTTCGATATCGGCGACCTGCTTGGCCTGATTGGCGTTCGCGTTCGTATAGAGGAGGCGCTTCACGCCCGCTTCCTTCGCCGCGGCACGCACCGAGGCAGTTTCGGTCGCCCGGAACGGGTTCTGCTCATTCTCCGACTGCGAGAACCCCACCACCATGTCGCTGAGCTTCTTGCCGCCCGGCTTGGGATTCGTGCAGCTTTCGCTGGAATTCGACTGGATTTTCTGTGCGCCGTTGTCGGTCTGCGCGTAGGCGCTTGCGGCGAATGCGCTCGCAAAGCAAAGACCGGCGGCAATGAGGGCTGACTGGATTCGTTGATGACGCATGGCTGTCTCCTGTCGGCCGGAGTGAGTGCTTCTGCACTCACTCCGGCCCCATGCAAAGCGTTGAATGACACGATCGGCGCGGGCCTTTGGCCCCACCGCGGCTTTTTTGTCTTTCTTGTTCCATTGGGTGCCGCACCAGACTCGACACCAAATTATTACGACCACTGCTTCAACTAATATTACCAGTCAATTTTCGGAGATATTAATGAGGGTATTCACGGGGGAGGCGGGGTCGGGCGCGCACACCGAGGTCCGCTCGATGAGCGGACCGTCGAGCTTCACGGTGCGGTGGCGTACCGGCGCGCCGGCGCTGCGGTTCTGCTCTTCCTGCAGCAGCGTCTCGACGGCCCAGCGCCCAAGCTCGTAGTTGGGCAGCACGACGGTGGTGAGCGGCGGATGAGTGTGGCGCGCGATTTCCTGGTCGTCGTAGCCCATGACCGAGACGTCTTCGGGCACGCGCAGCCCGAGTTGCTTGAGCGCCTCGATCGCGCCGATCGCCGTCAGGTCGTTCGCGCAGAAGATCGCCGTGGGCGGATTCGGCTCGCGCATCAGCGAGAGCGTGAGCTCGAAACCCTTGCCCGAACTCCAGTCGCCGTCGCGCACGAGACGCTCGTCGAACAGCAGGTCGGCGGTCGCGAGCGCCTGGCGGTAGCCCTTCAGGCGGTCCTTCGCGGCGTCCTGCCAGGTTTCGCCGTTGATGAAACCAATACGCCGGTGCCCCGCCTCGATCAGGTATTCCGTGGCCGTGTGGCCGCCCGCCACTTCGGCCGGCACGACCGAAGAAAGCGCGTGATCGGACGAGTAGCAGTTGAGCAGCACGGCCGGCACCTTCAGCAGCGCGGGCGGCACCGTCACCTTGCGTGTGTACACGGTCGCGTAGATCACGCCGAGCACATTCGGCATGGCGAGCGTTTGCAGCACCTGCTGCTCCATCTGCGCGTTGCCGTGCGTCGAGAACACCGCGAGCAGGCAACCGTTGTTCCAGGCGGCGTCACGCGCGCCGTCGATGCTCACGACGGGGTGAGGGCTCGTCGAGACTTCGTCGGCGAGATAGACGATGAGATTGCGCTCGCCCGCCGGGGCCGGCGTCTGCACCGCGCGGATCGGCAACTGGTAGCCAAGCGACTGCGCCACTTCGTGCACCTTCAGGCGCGTCGCTTCGGATAGCTTGGCGCCCACCGCGCCGTTGAGCACGAGAGAGACCGTGGATTGCGACACGCCCGCGGCCTTCGCGATGTCGGTCATGGTCGGGCGGCGTTGCGTCGTTTTTTTCATCGGATCTGAGGGGGCTGCGGGAGGGCTGCGCGGCGCGGCGGCGCGCGCTCGGGGCCGCGCTGTTGGCCCGAAGCGTAGCACTAATAATTTGGGCCATCAATTGGCGTATGTCACCATTTTTTGGCGTCATCATCATCGATTTCAGCGCCTATATTATATTTTATTAGTAATAAGCAGATTCACTGGAGATTGCTCATTTGACTGCCCGACCGCTCCCTTCGTCGCCCCCAGAGACCGCTTTCGACGCCGCCGCACTGGGCGACGGTCAACTCGTCACGCTCGCGCACGGCAATACGCGCGCACTCGTCGCGCCGCACGTGGGCGGCTCGATCGCTGCGTTCTACGACACGACCGCCGGCAGGGGGCCGGCGTCACACTGGCTGCGCCCGGCCACGCGCGCCGCTATCGACGCGCGCGACCCGCTCGGCATGGCGAGCTTTCCGCTGATGCCGTATTGCAATCGCATCCGCGACGGACGATTCCGCTTTGAAGGCGAGATGATCGATTTGCCGAGCGGCACGGGCGCGCTGCGCCACGCGCTGCATGGCCACGCCTGGCGGCGGCCCTGGACGGTCGAGGCGCAAACG